>NZ_JBSFPI010000010.1:0-293288 GCF_053588115.1 Nocardia sp. NPDC003482 | reverse complement strand
CGCATGCGGGAAATGGTGGCCCTGGCGACCCGCGTCGAGCACGTACCCTGCGCGCACGGCCTGGAGGCGGGCGTGCGCCGGGCCGGACGACGAGGACCCTCGTCATTTGCGCCGGAACTTGGCGTCTCGCCGGGCGGGGACGGCGACTCGGGCGTGGCCCGCGAACTTCACCTGGGTCGTGGGCTCGGGCGAACCCTTCTTGCGGCGACGTTCGCGGCGGGAGGGGGTGGGATCTTCGGATGGTGAGCGATGGGTTGCGGGCATGTGGACCTCCTGAAGACATGTGGGAATACCGCAGGGCGGCAACGGATCTCAACCTCGGGCCGAGATGGGCACCGGGTTACGCGCTCAGAGCACTCAGGAGAACAACAAGAACCACATGATCGGAGACCGTAGCAGCGGGAAACGTCCCGACGCATCCGATTAAATTCAGGGCCCGGCCACGCCCTGCAATCGCATGACCTGCGTCATCGTCAGACCACGCAGCAGCGCGGCCGTATCGACCGGCGCGGTGGACGTGCGGGCGATCTGGACGACCGTCCCGCCCACGACGGCGATCGTGGCCCCGGAATACAACGTCATCCCGGAGCTGGTCGTGCGGATCTGGAACGACGCGGAGGCGTCCCCGGCGGAGGGCTGGTCGAGGCCGCCCGCGCGGTAGGAGACCTCCGTGCCGTCGGCGTCGGTTCCGGAGTACTTGCCGCACTGGCGGATCAGCGTCTGCGCCGCCGAGAACGCTTGCGCGGCACCGTCTCCCGGGTAACTCGCGGCGTCGACGTCGACGCTGGTGAAATCCGCCGACGAATAGTGGGCCTCGGCTCGGGCGCTCGCCCCGGCGTGTTGATCGGCGATCGGGGACAGGACCTTGGCGCACGCGGCGGGGTCGGTGCGGGAGCGGTCCACGGGCTGTTGCGCGCCGTTGCCCGGTCCGGCGTCCTCGAGTTCGGAGAAGCCGGGCGGCAGATCCGCGGCGGTCAGCAGGCGGGCGCGCAGGGCCGCGGAATCGGTGGCCGGTGCGGTGGCGGCGGGTTTCGCGGTGACCTGGGGGCCGAAGCCGGGCAGCGAATCGTCTTGTGCCGTACCGCATCCGGCGACGGCGACCGCGGCTCCGATCAACAGCCACCCGGTGCGCGTCAGTCGCCCCATCGGACCTGCGTGCTGAGGTTCTGGCGCAGCAGGACCGCGCTGCGCGGGTCGCGGTAGGACTTGTGGCCGCCGAGGGTGACCGTGCCCGAAACCGGCAGCGGCAGACCGAGATCCACCTGGATGGTGCCGGTGCCGTGCATGGCGTAGTCGACGATGTCGAGGGCGCCCGCGTTGTTGGGCATGTTCCAGACCTTCGATTTGGGGGTCTGGGTGATATCGAGGTCGATGGTGAGCAGGTCGCCCTCGCGCCGGGTGAGGGTGGCCGTGGTCACCTGGTCGAGCTGGACGTCGTCGGAGATCTGATGGCGCACGGTCCACACCGCGCCCTCGCCCACGGGTTCCTCGGGCAGCGTGATCGACTGGTAGACGGCCTGATAGAACGCCTGCTCCAACGCGGCCCGCGCGGTGTCGGGGGTCGCGGGCTTGGGGGCCAGCCGCAGCGCGGTCACCGAACCCGGTTCGGCGAAGTCGAATCCCGCGTGCGAGCCGTCGGCCGACAGCAGCTGTTCGGCCAGCGTCGGATCCGGGGAGGTGACCGTGCCCAGGGTCAGGTCCACGCCCTCCTGATCGACGCGGGCGGTCAGCGGGATCGTCACCGAGGGCGGCGAGAAGTCCCGGACCGCTTGCTCGTTGAGCTGTTGTTCGATGTGGTGGTCGGTGCGCAGCGTGACCTGCTGCGCGGTGCCCGGCGCGACCACCGACCGCAGCGTCGAGCGCGGTTCGGCCCCCGGATCGAGCACGGTGGTGGTGGCCGCCGCGATCGGCATGGTCACCTCCTGCCCCAGCCCCGACGGCTCCACATCGGTGTCGCCGGTGGACTCGGGCCGATCGGAGCAGCCGACACCGAGCGCCGACAACGCCACCGCGAGCACCATCACCACCACCCCCGACCGGGCGGACCGCGCACCGCCGGGGCGCACGATCGTCCCGAGCGTCGAGCGGGGGCGAGAAGACAACACCGTCACGCCGAACAGGGTACGACCGGTTCCTGAAAATCACCTTTGACGCGACCCACCCCACCCCCACCGCCCCGCCGACCGACGGCCCCACCACCCCCATGAGGGATGATGTCCCCTGTGACGACCGACCCACCCCCTGGCGAAGAACACGCCGGGCACAGCGAAGGGCCCCACCCCCCGGCGGAGAACACCCCGGGAACCCCGGAGGACCGCACCCCCGGCCCCGAGCAGATCCGCACCTCGGCCCCCGAGGCGACCCACCCGTCGGGAACCGAGAAGGTCCGCACCGGCACCGATAAGGCTGACGCCTCGGGCACCCAGAACGGCCGCGCATCAAGCGCTGCGGTCGGTGACGCGTCGGACATCGAGAAGGTCCGCGCCCCGGGTAGCGATAAGGCTCACGCGCCGGGCACCCGAAACGGCCGCGCATCGAGCGCCGCGGTCGGTGGAGCGTCGGGCATCGAGAAGGCTCACGGGCCGGGTGCGGGAGAGGGCACCGACAACGCCGGGGTGTCGAGGGCCGAGGATGGCCGGGCATCGGATACGCAGGCGAGTGCGGTGGGCCGCGCGGCGGATGGAGACGAAGAGGGGCACGTGTCGAACGAGGAAGAGGCCGAGGCGGTTTCGCCCGCGTTGAATGGGGCCACCGCCGTACGGCCGCGGCGGTTGCCCGCGTTGCTGGTGGTGGCGGGGGTGATCTTCGCGGTGGATCTGGGGACCAAGGCTCTGGTCGTGGCGAATATGACGCCGGGGGAGCCGATTTCGATCGTGGGGGATGTCGTGCGGTTGACGCTGGTGCGTAATCCGGGGGCGGCGTTCTCGATGGCGACCGGGATGACCTGGCTGTTGACCTTGATCGCGGCGGCGGTGGTGGTCGGGGTGATCCGGATCGGGCGGTCGTTGCGGTCGGTGGGGTGGGCCGTGGGGCTGGGGCTGGTGTTGGGGGGTGCGGTGGGGAATCTGGTGGATCGGTTGTTCCGGGCGCCGGGGCCGTTGCAGGGTCATGTGGTGGACTTCATCGCCGTGACCAAATGGTGGCCCGTGTTCAATGTCGCGGACTCCGCGATCGTGTGCGGGGCGATCCTGCTCGTGGCACTGACGGTGTTCGGCTTCGAGCCGGACGGCACGCGTTCCGGTGGTGAGACCCCGGCGGGGAGCGGCGCATGAGGGAGACGCGTGCCATGCCCGTCCCGGACGGGCTCGACGGAATGCGGGTGGACGCCGGACTGTCCCGGCTGCTCGGCCTGTCCCGGACCGCGGTCGCCGCGCTCGCCGAGGAGGGCTCGGTGCAGATCGACGGCGTGGCCGCGCACAAATCGGATCGGCTCGCGGGCGGCGCCTGGCTCGAGGTCGAATTCCCCGAGCCCAAGCGGGAACTCACCATCGAGGCCACCCCGGTGGAGGGCATGAAGATCCTCTACGCCGACGACGACATCGTGGCCGTGGACAAGCCGGTCGGCGTGGCCGCGCACACCGGCGTCGGCTGGACCGGCCCGACGGTCGTGGGCGGCCTGGCCGCCATGGGCTACCGCATCTCCACCTCCGGCGCGCACGAACGCCAGGGCATCGTGCACCGCCTGGACGTCGGCACCTCCGGCGTCATGGTCGTCGCCCAGTCCGAGCACGCCTACACCGTGCTCAAGCGCGCCTTCAAACAACGCACCGTCGACAAGCGGTATCACGCACTCGTGCAAGGACATCCGGATCCGTCCAGCGGCACCATCGACGCCCCGATCGGCCGCGCCCGCGGCAACGACTGGAAGTTCGCCGTCACCGCCGACGGCCGCCCGAGCGTGACCCACTACGACACGATCGAGGCGTTCCAGGCGGCGAGCCTGCTCGACATCCACCTGGAAACCGGCCGCACCCACCAGATCCGCGTGCACTTCTCGGCAATCCGCCACCCCTGCTGCGGCGATCTGACCTACGGCGCGGACCCGCGCCTGGCCGAGCGCCTGGGCCTGGAACGCCAATGGCTGCACGCCCACACGCTCGGCTTCGCGCATCCCGCCGACGGCCGCTGGATCGAGATCACCAGCGACTACCCGGCCGATCTGGCGCACGCGCTCGACGTCCTGCGCCATGCCTGAGCGCGCCCGCTGGGCCGTATGGGCCACGGCCGCAGCGCTTTTCGCGGTCCTGATCGTGGTCCTGGGCTGGGCCTACCCGCCCCGCCCCGCGGTCGTGTCCACCGACCGGCTCGGTCCCGTTTCGGGTGAGCCGGTCGCGGACTACCTCGCCCGCGCGCACCGCACCCTCGACGGCGCCGACACCGCCGACCACTGGGCCCTGGTGTCGTTCACCGCGGGCCTGTCCCCCGACCGAATCCCCGAGCACGCCAACGGTTTACGCGTCTCCCAGGTCGTCCACCACGTCCCGATCGACCGCGTCACCACCCCGTTCGTGACCATACCGGTCCCCGCCGGAGACGAGGTCGCCGTGGCCTCGGCCCGCGCCGCCGCGGGCCTGCTGAGCGCCACCCCACCCGCCGACGAACGTTCGGCCCGGATCACCGCCGTCGTGGCGGACCGCCTCCGCTCCGGCTGCCCCTGCACGGTCGGCCTGGTCGTCCGCGGCCCCCTCGGCCGCCTCCGAGAGTTGGCCACTCACAACGACATTCGAGCCGTCGAGGTCCTCCCCGCCGACGCGGGCGTCTTCGGGTTGGCCCCGCTTCTGCCCGAATACACCGACACCGCCGCCTCCGGCCCCGACGACGGGCCCATCCCGGAACGCTGAGCCCCCTTACCCCGTGCCCCGCACCAAGGGCAGGAAGATATCGTCCACGATGGCCGTGATCCGTTCGGGCGGAAGGGGTTCCATCGTCATGAGCAGATCGTGCCGCACCAGATCGAACGGCAGGGCGAGCACGTCGGGCGGCACGCGGTCCAGGTCCAGTTCGCCGCGCTGGTGGGCGCGCCGGTAGACCTCGTCCGACCACAGCGGCCGATCGCCGATCAACTGCACTCGCAACTGTGCCGGGGTGAGCCCGGTATCGGCCATCAGCCCGTTCAGCGCCGCGCCCACCACCGCCGCGAAACCGGCCCGCCCGGCGTTGGCGCTCTCGATCAGGGCCAGCAGGTCGCCGCGCAGGCTGCCGGTGTCGGGCGCGCCGACCGGGCGGGTGCGGCCCTGATGTTCGATCGCGGCCCGGACCAGTTCGTCCTTGTTCGCCCAGCGCCGATACAGCACCGCCACGCCCGTCTTCGCCCGCGCCGCAACGGCTTCCATCGTCAGGGCCGCATAACCGGACGCCACGAGTTCGTCCCACGCCGCGTCCAGCAGCGCCCGCTCGAGTTCCGGCCCGCGTCGCCGACGCCGGATCGCCTGATCGGCCATCACCGCCCACCGACGACGCCACGATCGATCCGAAGGTCCTGCGGACCGGCCTGATCCTGATCGTCGGTGTCATCGCCGTCGTCTTCGACACCACGATCGTCAGCGTCGCGCTGCGCACACTGACCGTCGAACTGCACACCGCGGTCGGCACGATCCAATGGGTCACCACGGGCTATCTGCTCGCGCTGGCTTTGGTTGTGCCACTGAGCATCTGGGGGCTGCGCCGCTTCGGGGGCAAGCGGCTGTGGTTGTTTTCGCTCGGCCTGTTCCTGGTCGGCTCGATCGGCGCGAGCCTGGCGTGGAACGCCGAATCGCTCATCGCCTGGCGCGTCGTGCAGGGCGCCGGGGGCGGGCTCATGCTGCCGGTGATGTCGACGCTCGTCATCCGAGCGGCCGGGGGCAAGGCGCTCGGCCGGACCGTCACGGTCATCACGCTCCCCGTCCTGCTCGGACCGATCCTCGGCCCGCTCGTGGGCGGGGTGATCCTGACCCAGCTGTCGTGGCGGTTCATGTTCTGGGTCAATGTGCCGTTCTGCGTGGCCGGGCTGATCCTCGCCGCGCTGTTCCTGCCCCGGGACGAAACAGACTCCGGCCCAAGGACATTCGACATGATCGGCTTCGTCCTGCTCGGTCCCGGCATCGTGGCGCTGATCCTGGGCCTGTCGGCCGCGGGCCGGGAGAACGGCTTCGGTCACGCCGACGCGCTCGCGCCGATCCTCGTCGGCGCCGCTCTCGTGCTGGCCTTCGCCGGCTACGCCGTGCGGCGCGCCGATCCGCTGGTCGACATCCGCCTGTTCGCGCGGCGCTCGGTGGCCTCGGCGTGCGCGGTCATGTTCTGTTCCGGGTTCGCCCTCTACGGCGCGGTGCTCCTGCTGCCGCTGTTCTATCAGCAGGTGCGCGGCGTGGACGCGCTCGGCGCGGGGGTGCTGCTCATTCCGCAGGGCGTCGGCACCCTGCTCAGCCGCGGCCTGACCGGATCGCTCACCGATCGAATCGGCGCGCGTCCCATCGCCGTCGGCGGTTTCGTCATCGTCACCCTCTCGACCATTCCCTTCGCCTACGCCGACGCCCACACTAGCGGCGGGCTGCTCGCGCTCTGGCTCGTGGCGCGTGGATTCGGGCTGAGCGCGGTGATGATCCCGGTGATGGCGGTCGCCTACGAGGGCCTCGATCCGGCGCGGATCGCGCACGCGAGCGTGCTGACCCGGGTCGTGCAGCAACTCGGCGGCTCGTTCGGCACCGCGGTTCTCGCCGTCGTCCTCGAACGCGCGGTCGCCGGGCGCCACGGGGACGTCGGGGCCGCGTTCGGAATCGCGTTCTGGTGGGCGGTCGGTTTCGGTGTTCTCGCCACGGTGTTGTCGCTGTGGCTGCCGGGGCGCCGGGGCCGAAACCCGTGAGCCGCTTACAAACTCAGTTGCATGAGCACCGTGTCGATCCAGCGGTCGTGCTTGTATCCCACCCGCCGCAGCCGCCCGGCGTCGACGAAGCCGCGGCTGCGGTGCAGGGCGGGGGAGGCCGGATCGCCGGAATCGGCTATGACGGCGACGATTTCGCGCAGCCCGCGGTCCTGGCAGGCGGACAGCAGGCCGTTGAGCAGGCCGCCGCCGAGACCGCGGCCGACGGCCCGGGGCGCGAGATAGATCGAGTTCTCCACGGTGTACCGGTAGGCCGGGCGCTGCTTCCAGGGCGCGCAGTAGGCGTAACCGGCGACCCGGCCCTCGGATTCGGCGACCAGGAACGGCAATCCGGCCGCGGTGATCGCCGCGAAGCGCCGCCGCCACTCGGCCGGATCGGGCGCGTCGAGCTCGAAGGTCGTCACCGTCTCGCGCACGTAGTGGGCGTAGATCTCGGCGATCTCGGGCAGATCCGCCTCGGAACCCGCCCGATATTTCGCTATAGAGGAATCTGTCACTACTATAGTGTAGGTGGATCTCGTCGCCCTGGGCCAGCGCATTCAGCGACACCGCCGCGACCGCGGCCTGACCCTGAACCGGCTCGCCGAACTGTCGTCGGTGAGCGTGAGCATGCTCTCCTCGATCGAACGTGGCGACAAGGCCGCCACCGTGGTGGTCCTCGACCGGGTCGCCCGCGGGCTGGGCACCCGGCTGGCGGCGCTGGTGGCCGAGCCCGAGGGCGAGCGCCTCATCGTGCGCCGCGCCGCCGATCAGGACGTCGTGCGCGAACGGGGCTGGCAGCGCACCGTTCTCACGCCGGTCGTGCCGGGGGTGAACTTCGAGTGGATCCGCTCGACGCTGCCGCCCGGCTGCGTCCCCGGCGAATATCCGCCCTACGCTCCGGGTTCGCACGAGTTCCTCTACGTCGAATCCGGCACGGTGACGCTCACCGTGGACGGCGAACACGTCGTCGAGCTGAGCGCGGGCGACTCGATGTACCTGGCCGCCGACCGCGCCCTGCACTACGCCAACCGCTCCGACGCGCCGTGCACCTACTACGTGGCCGCGCTCATCATGCGCTCGCGCGGCGCCCGGCAAACCGACGGCATACCGCCCGATGTGTCCGGAACGCTCTAGGCTGTCGAACATGTCGATCACCGAGCAGGCGGCGCGGTCTCCGGGTCTGACCACGGCCGAGGTCGAGCAACGCGTCCGCGAGGGGCACACCAACGACGTCCCCGACCGAGCCAGCCGCTCGGCCGCCGACATCGTCCGGGCCAACGTCTTCACCCGGATCAACGCGATCCTCGGCGTGCTGTTCGTGCTCGTGCTCGCCACCGGATCGCTCATCGACGGCATGTTCGGCCTGCTCATCGTCGCCAACAGCGTCGTGGGCATCGTGCAGGAGCTGCGCGCCAAGCAGACCCTGGACAAACTGGCCATCGTCGGCCAGGCCAGGCCCATGGTCCGCCGCGACGGCAACGCCCGGGAGATCGCCCCGCGCGAGGTGGTGCGCGACGACCTCATCGAACTCGGGCCCGGCGATCAGATCGTGGTCGACGGCGAGGTGGTGGAGTCCGAACTGCTCGAGGTCGACGAGTCGCTGCTCACCGGCGAGGCCGATCCCATCGACAAACCCGTTGGCGCGCAAGTGATGTCGGGCAGCTACGTGGTCTCCGGCTCGGGCTGCTACCGGGCCACCAAGGTCGGCCGGGACGCCTACGCCGCCAAACTGGCCGCCGAGGCCAGCAAATTCACCCTCGTCGACTCCGAACTGCGCAACGGCATCAACACCATCCTGAAGGTCATCACCTACCTGCTGATTCCCGCCGGACTGGTGACCATCTACAACCAGCTGTTCTCCAGCCACGAGTCGTGGCGCGCGGCGCTCAACGGCATGGTCGCCGCGCTGGTCCCGATGGTGCCCGAGGGCCTGGTGCTGATGACCTCGATCGCCTTCGCCGTCGGGGTGGTCCGGCTGGGCCAGCGCAAATGCCTGGTGCAGGAGCTGCCCGCCATCGAGGGCCTGGCCCGCGTCGACGTGGTGTGCGCCGACAAGACCGGCACGCTGACCGAGAACGGTATGCGGCTGGCCGAGATCCGCACGGTCGGCGACGCCGACGAGGACGCGCTGCGAAAAGTTCTGGCCGCCATGTCCGCCGACGACCCGCGCCCCAACGCCAGCGTGCTCGCCATCCGGGAGGCCACCGGCGACGGCCCCGGCTGGCGGCCCACCGCCGTCGCCCCGTTCACCTCCGCCAAGAAGTGGAGCGGCTTCTCCTACGGCGAGCACGGCGACTGGCTGCTCGGCGCGCCGGACGTGCTGCTCGACTCGGGCTCCGAAATCGCCTCCACCGCACAGGAAATCGGCGTGCAGGGCCTGCGGGTGCTGCTGCTGGCCCGCGGCGACCGGCCCGTCGACGCGCCGGACGCGCCCGGTGCGGTGACCCCGCAGGCGCTGGTGGTGCTCGAGCAGAAGGTGCGCCCGGACGCGCGAGAGACGTTGGCGTACTTCGCCGAACAGAACGTGGGCATCAAGGTGATCTCCGGCGACAACGCGGTCTCGGTCGGCGCGGTGGCCGCCTCGCTCGGCCTCACCGGCGGCGACCACGCCGTGGACGCGCGCGAGCTGCCCGCCGAACGCGACGAGCTGGCCGATGTGCTCGATCACGAGACCACCTTCGGCCGCGTCCGTCCCGATCAGAAGCGCGCGATGGTCGGGGCTCTCCAGTCGCGCGGGCACACCGTCGCCATGACCGGCGACGGCGTCAACGACGTGCTCGCGCTCAAGGACGCCGACATCGGCGTCGCCATGGGTTCGGGCAGCCCCGCCACCCGCGCGGTCGCGCAGATCGTGTTGCTGGACAACAGGTTCGCCACCCTGCCCTACGTCGTCGGCGAGGGCCGCCGGGTGATCGGCAATATCGAGCGCGTCTCGAATCTGTTCCTCACCAAGACCGTGTACTCGGTGCTGCTGGCGTTCCTGGTCGGCGCGGTGGGCATCGGCTCGCAGTGGTTCCACTACGACCCGGTGCCGTATCCGTTCCTGCCCCGGCACGTCACCATCGCCGCCTGGTTCACCATCGGCATCCCCGCGTTCATCCTGTCGCTGGCGCCCAACAACGAAAGGGCGCGAAGGGGTTTCGTGCCGCGGGTGCTGCGGCTGGCGGTGCCGTCCGGGGTGGTGATCGGCGCGATGACCTTCGTGGCCTACCTCATCGCCTATCAGGGAGCCGACCAGACCGAGACCGAGAAGGTGCAGGCGGGCACGACCGCGTTGATCACCCTGCTGATCGTGGCGGTGTGGGTGCTGGCGATCGTGGCGCGGCCGTGGAACTGGTGGAAACTGCTGCTGATCTTCGGCTCGGTGGCCGGCTATCTGATCCTGTTCACCGTCCCGTTCACCAGGCACTTCTTCAAGCTCGACCCCTCCAACGTCACCCTCACCGGCACCGCGGCCGTGCTCGGCGTGATCGGCATCGTGCTGGTGGAGATCGGGTGGTGGCTGAGCGCGCGACTGTCCGGCGACGGGGAGCCGCGCGCCGCCGCCGAAAAGGGCTGACGTCCGCGCGGATTCGGTCCAGGGAACTGGACAGGTGCTATGGCACGCCGTGAATCGCGTTGTGACGCGTGTCGATTGGCGTCGCGGGTACCTTCGGCAGTATGGAGGTCCTGCTGCATCAGATCGATGCCTTCGCCGATGCGCCGTTCACGGGCAATCCGGCCGCCGTCATGCCGCTGCCGCAATGGCTGCCCGACGACGTGTTGCAGCAGGTGGCCGCCGAGAACAACCTCGCCGAAACCGCTTTCTACACCGCGCTTCTGCCGCCGCACGCCGGGCGCGCGCCCACCGACGACCCGGCCGTGCACCTGCGCTGGTTCACCCCCGAGCACGAGATCGATCTGTGCGGGCACGCCACCATGGCGACGGCCGCGCAGATCCTCGAGGACATCCATCCGGGCGCGGACCGCGCGCACTTCTTCACGCGCAGTGGCTGGTTGACCGTCGAGCGCACCGACGACGACGAGTACGTGCTCGATCTGCCCGCCCTGCCGTCGGTCGACGTGGTGCCCGATCCGGCGCTGGTGGCCGCGACGGGCGTGCGGGTGCTGCGCGCGCTCACCGGACAGGACGAGGTGCTGGTGGTGGCCTCCGAGGCGGAGGTGCGCGCGGCCCGGCCGAATGTGGCGGCGTTCCCGGCACTTCCGCGCGGCGTCGTCCTCACCGCGCCCGGGGACACCGCCGATTTCGTCTCCCGCTTCTTCAAACCCGGTGCGGTGCCCGAGGATCCGGTCACCGGTTCCGCCCACGCCCAGCTGGTTCCGCTCTGGGCCCGCGATCTCGGCCGCGCGGATCTGACCGCGCGCCAGCTCTCCGCGCGCGGCGGCCGCCTGCGCTGCACCCTGGCCGGGGACCGGGTGCTGCTGGTCGGCCGCTGCCACCGCTACCTCGACGGCGTGGTCACCCTCGCCGATCCGGTCTAGCCGGTCGCGGCCGGGCTCGCGATGTCGTCGGCCAACGGCGCGACCGCCGAAATGATCTGGGCGACAATGTCATCCGGGACCCCGGCGGCCTTCAGGGACTCGGTGAGGTGACCGGCGACGAGACCGAAGTGGTGCAGGGTGATGCCGCGGCCCTGATGCACCTGCTTCATCGGCGCGCCGGTGTAGGGCTCGGGGCCGCCGAGCGCGGCGGCGAAGAACTCGACCTGCTTGCCCTTCAGCCGGGACATGTTGGTGCCGGTGAAGAACGGGGCGAGTTCGGGGTCGGCGAGCACCCGCGTGTAGAAATCCTCGACCACGGTCTCGAGCGCCTCGTGGCCGCCGATCTTGTCGTAGATGGGCCGGTCGTCGGTGGCGACCGCCTTCGGCTTGAACAGGGAGGGGAGTTTCATGTGTCCAGGACAACACCGCGCTGTTGCGTGGCTATCACTCCGTGGTGGCCAAGCCATTTCCCCCCGTAGCAGTGCTATTGCCCGGACCTCACACGGTGCGCGATCCGGGTGTGAGACGCGCCGGGCGGCCGGGCAATTCCGCTCGACAACCATTACCGGGCGGAACTAGCGTCATTGCGGTGCGGTTACGTGAGTCTCCAACGGAGGCCGGTCCGGCGGTGCGCGCCGCGCCGGGCGGGGTGGTCTTCGGGGCGGGCGCCTATCTGATCTGGGGGCTGTTCCCCGCGTTCTTCGGCCTGCTCGAATTCGCCGGGCCCGTCGAGATTCTCGCCCAGCGGATCTGGTGGACCCTGGTCGTGGTGTTGGCGCTGCTGCTGGTCACCGGGCGGCTGCGCGAACTGCGGACGATCGACGCGGCCACCTGGCGGCTCGCCGCGGTGGCCGCTGCCGCGATCGCGACGAACTGGGGCGTGTACGTCTACGGCGTCACCTCCGGGCATGTGGTCGAGTGCGCGCTGGGCTATTTCATCAATCCGCTGGTGACCGTGCTGTTCGGGGTGGTGATCTTCCGGGAGCGGCTGGCCTGGCCGCAGTGGCTGGCGCTGGCCCTCGGCGCGGTCGCGGTGATCGTGCTGACCGTGGACTACGGCAAACCGCCGTGGATCGCGCTGGTGCTGGCCTGTTCGTTCGCCACCTACGGCCTGGTGAAGAAGGTGATCCGGCTCGACGCCATGCGCAGCGTCGCGGCCGAGGGCCTGGTGTCGGCCCCCTTCGCGCTGGCCGTCGTCATCGCCTTCGCCGTCACCGGGCACGCCACCTTCGGGCACGGCCTCGGCCACACCGCCCTGCTCGTCTCGACCGGCCCGGTGACGCTGGTCCCGCTGCTGCTGTTCGCCCTCGCCGCCGCCCGCGTCCCGCTCTCGACCATCGGCATCCTCCAATACCTCACGCCCGCACTGCAAATGGCGTGGGGCGTCCTGGTCGGCCACGAGCCGATGCCCGCCTCGCGCTGGGCGGGCTTCGGCCTCATCTGGCTGGCGCTGGCGGTGTTCACCGCGCACGCCCTGTACGCCTCGCGGAGGCGGGCCCGGGCCTGATCGCGCGCCTTGTACGCCCTCGCGAGCGGTCCGGACCCGATCGCACCGCCCTGTATGCCTCGCGCGAGCGGGCCCCCGGACCTACTGAGGATTCGCCAGCGCCCGTCGCGCGAACTCGTTGGTGTAGGTGCGGGACAGGTCGATGCGGTCGCGGGCGGGGCGCACCGAGCGGGAGTACTTGCCCAAGATGGCCAGAACGTTCTGGGCCCCTTCGGGTTTCATGAGGCCGTCGGCGTTGAACATGCCGATCGAGTCGCGCAGGGACTGGACGTAGAGATCCTTGCCGCCCGAGGCGTACTGCGACGGCATCACGGCGGCGATCTCCTCGGCGCTGTGGGTCCTGATCCACTGCAAGGTCTGCACGAACGCCGTGGCCAGCCGCTGCACGATATCGGGGTGGGCGTCGACCATGTCGCAGCGCAGGTACAGCGACGACGCCGGATACAGCCCGCCCAGCGCGGCCCGCGTCCCGGCCTCGGTGCGCATGTCCAGCAGCACCTTTCCCTCGCCGGAGCGCACCAGCTGCGCCACCGTCGGGTCGGTGGTCATGCCCGCGTCGATGCCGCCGTGGTTCAGGGCGGCGATGAAGGTCTGTCCCGCACCGGCGTTCACCGTCGAGTAGTCCGCGGTGCCCAGGCCCGCCTGCCCGGCGAGCGCCTGGGTGAGGAAGTCGGTGGACGAGCCCAGCGACGTCACGCCCAGTTTGCGGCCCCGGAAGTCGGCGGGGGAGGTGACGGATTCGGCGGCCGCCTTCGACACCATCTCCACCTCGCCGGGGACGTCGGCGAATTGCACCACGGTGCGCAGACATTGGTCCTTGGCCTGGAGATCGATGGTGTGGTCGTAGAACCCGACCACACCCTGCGCCTCCCCGGTCAGCAGCGCCAGCTCGGCGCTGGACCCGGACTGCTGCCCGATGAGTTTCACGTCGACGCCATTGCGGGCGAAGCCGCCCAGCCGCTCGGTGAGCATGGCGGGCAGGTAGATCACCTTCTCCAGACCGCCGACGATGATGGTGATCCGGGGATGCCCATCGACCATCGGGATACGCCTCGAGTCACGGCAGCCGGTGGTCAGCAGCAGCGCGCAGACGGCGAGCAGGATCAGCGCGAAGGGCTTGCGGGAGCGCATGTCTCACACCTCCCCGGCCGAACGGGCCTGCGCGGGACGCCATTTCAGCAGACGGGCCTCGGCCGCGCCGATACCCCACTCCGCCAGCAGCGCGACCACCGTGATGATGATCATGCCCGCGTAGATCCCGGCCGCGTCGAAGGTGTTCTGCGCGTTGGAGATCAGCAGACCCAGGCCCTTGGCCGCGCCCGCGTACTCGCCGACCACCGCGCCGATGAGCGCGAAGCCGAAGGCGGTGTGCAGGCTGGACAGAATCCAGGTGGTGGCGCTGGGCAGCACGATCCGGGTCAGCACCTGTCCACGGCTCGCGCCCAGGATGCGGGCATTGTCGATGACGTTGCCGTCCACCTCGCGGGCGCCGGTGAAGGCGTTGAAGAACACGGCGAAGAAGGTCAGCACCACCACCGTGGCCACCTTCGACTCCAGCCCCAGCCCGAACCAGATGATGAACAGCGACGCCAGCACGATGCGCGGAACCGCGTTGAGCGCCTTGACGAACGGCGCCAGCACCTCCGCGAAGTACCGGCTGCGCCCGAGCAGCACACCCAGCACCACCCCGGCGACGCTGCCTATCACAAAGCCCAGCACCGCCTCCTCCACGGTGGTGAGGAGCTGTTCCCAGATCGAGCCGAATTGCGTTCCGCGCGTGAACCATTCGACGAGCCGGTCCCAGATCCTGGACGGCTTGGAGTAGACGAACGGGTCGATCCACACCGTCGCGGTCAGCTCCCACGCGCCCAACCACAGCGCCACCAGCGCCAGCCGCAGCCCCCAGGTGCGCAGCGCCGCGCGGCGGGCCTGCCTGCGCGCCCGCCCGAGGATGTCCGCCTCGGACTCCGCCTCCGGTTCCGCTTCGGCCGTGTCGATCCGGTCGACGACGTCATGCGACACGACGGGCTCCCTTCGCGCGGGCGGCCTCGACCTGATCGCGCAGCGTGCCCCAGATCTCGCCGTACAGGCCGCGGAACTCGTCGGTGAGCCGCACCCGTTCGACATCGCGCGGCCGGTCCAGGGTCACCCGGAAGTCGCCGCACACCGTGGCCGGGCTCGCGGTCATCACGACCACGCGATCGGCCAGCACGATCGCCTCCTCGAGATCGTGGGTCACGAAGACGACCCCCGCGCCGGTTCCCGTCCACACCCGCAGCAACTCGTCCTGCATGAGCTGGCGGGTCTGCACGTCCAGCGCGCTGAACGGTTCGTCCATGAGCAGGATCTCGGGCTCGTTGACCAGGGTCTGGGCCAGCGCCACGCGCTTGCGCATCCCGCCGGAGAGCTGATGCGGGTAGTACCGCTCGACTCCGGCGAGGCCGACCTTGCGCACCCACTCGGCGGCCCGCCGCCGCGCCTCGCTCCTGGACGCGCCCTGGAAGCGCGGGCCCAGCGCGACGTTGTCGAGCACGGTCCGCCACGGCAACACGGCGTCCTGCTGGAACATGTAGCCGATGCCGGGCGGGATGCCCTCGACGTCCTTGCCGCGCACCAGGGTTCGCCCGGCGGAGGTCCTCGCCAGCCCGGACACCAGCGACAGGGTGGTGGACTTGCCGCAGCCGGTGGGGCCGACGACGGCGACGAATTCGCCGGGGGCGACGGTGAATCGGAGATCGCGCACGGCGGTGTGGATGCCGCCGCCCGAGCCGGGGAAGCGCTTGGTCGCGCCCCGCAACTCGATGAGGGGGTGGGTCGTGTCGAGCGTCATGCGACCGACCGTAAGTGAGCGCGGTCACCGCGGTACGGTTGTGCGCACAACCTCCGCAACTCGCGATCTCCGCGTTGTGCTCGTTCTGCTCAGCCGTTGTGATCATTCTGTGCGCGGTGCTACAAAGTGTCCCGATGAAGGTGTTCGGCCGTGCCGTGCGGCTGCGGACCCAGATCGTGTTGCTGCAGGTCGTGCTCGTCGCGCTGACGCTGGGTATCGCGTTCGGCGTGTTCGCGTACGTGGGTGAGCAGCGCCTGTCCGGCGAGTACGGGCAGCGCGCGCTGGCGATCGCGCGCACGGTGGCGGCCGATCCCGCGGTCCGGGCCGAGACCGCCGGTTACTCGTCGGCTATCGCGGTGGGTCCCGAGTCGGCGGCCGAACTCGCGGGCGGGCCGCTCGAGCGGGTCGCCGAGCAGACCCGGACGCGGACCGGCGCGCTGTACGTGGTGGTGACCGACGACGCGGGAATTCGCTTGGCGCATCCCGACATCGGGCGACTCGGGGAGCGGGTGAGCACCGATCCGTCGGCGGCGCTGGGCGGGGCGGAGGTGGTGATCTCCGAGCGCGGCACCCTCGGCGAGTCGGTGCGCGCGAAGGTGCCGGTGCTGCGACCGGACGGCGAGCGCGTGGTGGGCGAGGTGAGCGTGGGCATCTCCACCGCCGCCGTGCGCGAGCAGCTGATGCGGGATCTGCGCCGGGGCGCGGTGTTCGCCGCCGTCGCCCTGCTCGCCGGGGTCGCCGGATCGCTGCTGCTGGCCCGGCGCTGGCACGGCCTGACCCTCGGGCTGCAACCCGCCGAACTGGCCGAGCTGGTCCGCGAGCAGGACGCGGTGCTGCACGGCATCGGGGAGGGTGTTGTGGCCGTCGACAATCGTTGGCGCACAACGGTTGTCAACGACGAGGCGCGCCGCCTGCTGGGCGTGGACGCGGTGAGCGGCCGCGCGGTCGACGAGATCGGCCTCACCGAGCGGACCCTCGAGGTCTTCCGCGCCGCCGAGGAGAGACCGGTGCCCGCGGCGGTCGGCGACCGGCTCGTCGTGCTCACCGCCCGCCGGGTCACCCGCGACGGCCGCCCGCTCGGCGCGGTGCTGAGCGTGCGCGACCGCACCGATGTCGAAACCCTCACCCGCCAGCTCGACGCCGTCCGGTCGCTGAGCACCGTCCTGCGCGCCCAGCGCCACGAGTTCGCCAACCGCCTGCACCTGCTCAGCGGCCTGCTGCACACCGACCGCCCGGCCGAGGCCACCCGCTACGTCGACGAGCTGCTCGGCTCCGGCCCGCTCGGCGCCGCCCTCCCCGGTATGGACGCCCTGCGCGATCCGTACCTGCAGGCCTTCCTCGCCGCCAAGGCCGCCCACGCCCGCGAGAGCGACGTCACCCTGCGTCTCGGCCCGAACACCTGGGTGGACGCGAATCTCGTTGCGCCCGTGGAGGTCACGACCGTCATGGGCAATCTGCTCGACAACGCCATCGAGGCCGCCCGCGGCGCGAGGGAGCGGATTGTGGAGATCGAGCTGGTGCAGGAGGGGACCACGCTGCACCTCGCGGTGGCCGACAGCGGGGGCGGGGTGCCGCCGGAGTCGCGCGCGGCGATCTTCGCCGAGGGGGTGTCCACCAAGCCGGGTGACGGCGTGCCGGGCGGGCGCGGGGTGGGGCTGGCCCTGGCGCGGCAGACGGCGCGGGCCGTGGGCGGGGATGTGGTGCTGGCGGAGTCCGGTGGGGGAGAAGGGCTCGGCGGCGCGGAGTTCCTCGCCCGCTTGCCGGGCGTGCTGGTGGAGGGAGAGGCGGCATGGGCGCGGCCGAGCTGACGGTGCTGGTGGTCGACGACGACTTCCGGGTGGCGAATCTGCATGCCGGAATCGCCTCGGCCGCACCGGGTTTCGCGGTGGGCGCGGTGGTGAACACGGTGGCCGCGGCGCGGTCGGCGATCGCCGCGCAACGGTTCGATCTGGCGCTGGTCGATGTGTATCTGCCGGACGGGTCGGGCGTGGACCTGGTCCGGGAGATCCGCTTCGACGCCATGATGCTCACCGCCGCGACCGAGGCCGAGACCGTGCGCGCGGCGCTCGCCGCGGGCGCCCTGGCGTATCTGGTCAAGCCCTTCGATCGGGCGGCGCTGACGGCCCGGCTGGCGGGATACGCGCGCTACCGGCGACTGCTGTCGGCCGCGGTCGTCACCGCCCGCGACATCGACGCCGCCATGGACGCGCTCCGCCCGGCGCCCACCCCCGGCCCGGCGACGGCGTCCCCAACGAAAGACCTTGTCCTGCAAGCGGTCCGAAGCGCATCCACACCGATGTCGGCCGCCGAGGTCTCCGCCGCCACCGGCGTCTCCCGCGCGACCGCCCAGCGCTACCTCGCCACCCTCGTGGCGACGGGCGCCCTGCGCATGCGGCTGCGCTACGGCAGCACCGGCCGCCCCGAACAGGAGTACTCCGCAGCGCCCGAGTGAGGCTGCCCCCGGTCCCAACAGCTAACGCGATCGGGTGCCAGCGCCCGTCCCGTGTGAGGCCACGCGCGGTCCCATTGGCTCGCGCGACCGGGTGCCCGCGCCTGTCTCGCGTCAGGTCGCCCCCGGCCGCATCGGCTCACGCGACCGCGTGCCAGCGGCCGTCTCCGCTGCGGGGGTCGCGGAGGCTGCGGGTGCGGTGGCGTAGTTCGGCTCCGGCCGCTGGGTCGCCGGCCTCGGCGCGGCGGATGTAGGAGGTGAGGGTGTGCAGGTCGCGGATCTCGCGCAGGACCTCGAAGCCGGGCCACTCGCGGACGTCCCAGCCGTAGGCCAGGCCGAACTCGTGCAGTTCGGTGGCCGAACGGCCGAACCGCACTCCGCCCTGATAGATGTTGACCAGGTCCAGTTCCCGGGGCGCGATCGCGACCTCGTCCCAGTCGCCGAGCAGCGCCCGCCCCTCGTCCCACAGCGTGTTGCCCGGGTACGCGTCGCCGTGCACCATGCCCACGCCCAGGCGCGAGGGCAGCCGCTCGTAGCGGTCGACGAGCGTGCGCCGCCGTTCGGCGAGCCATCGCCGATCCGAATCGGGCAACACGTCGGGCGCCGCCTCGAGCACCTGCCCCAGCCCGGCCAGCGGCTGGTAGCGCGGCAACTCGAACGGCGGATCGCCCAGCCCGTGCAGATCGCGCAGGATCGCGCCGAGTTCCCGTGCGGGCGGGCGGTTTCCGTCGGGCTGCGGGTAGTAGCGCCAGAACGTGACGGTGGCGCCGTCGATCTCGATCGCCTCGTCCACCACGGGTTCGGTGACCGCGAGGCCGCGATCGGCCAGCCAGCGGGTGATGGCGAGCGAGGACCGCGCGCGCAGCCCGTGATCGCTCGAACAGCTGATCCGGACCACCACCCGTTCGCGGTCCAGGACGTAGACGGTATTGGAATGCGCGTGCAGCAGCCGGGCCGAGCGCGCGGTCAAACCCACACTGCGGCAGGCGAGGTCGAGAATCGGGTCGGCGAAGCGACCGGTCAGTGCTGTGTCCATGTCTCGGGAGTTCTGAAGTCGGAGATTTCGTCACGAAGTCGGCGCCCGGAGCCGGGCAGGCCGCGCAGATGCGCGTCCACTTGGCGCATACCCTCGAGCACCGGTCGGATACGCTGCCCCGGCGGCAGCGCCAGGACCGGGCCCAGGATCTCGCTCGCGCCGTCGACGGCGCCGCGGGAGATCCGGGCGATGGCCACGTCCATGCGGGCCAATGCCTCGTCACCATAACTGCGTTCGTGGCTCGGGCCACACCGGTAGGCGGTGATGGCCTCGTCGGCCCAGCGCTCGGCCTCGTCGTGGTCGCCGATGAGCCGGAAGGCGCTGCCCGCGTAGTAGGCCGCCTTCGTCGTCGAGAACCGCAGCACCCCACCGAATTCGGTGACGTCGTCGGTGGTTCCCGCCTGTTCCGCGGCGGCGAGGGCCCGGCCGACCGCGGCGCGGGCTTCCTCGGCGCGACCGAGCCGGGCCGCGCACCGGGCCTCCAGGGCGGCGAGCCGGATCCGCTGCTCGCCGGGCGGTGCGACCGCCGCGCCCTGGCGGGCGAATTCGATTGCGCGCGAAGGATTTCCGCTCCACTCGGCGATCAGCCCCTTCGCCCCGGCGGCCCAGCCCAGCAGCGCGTTGTGCCGGGCGCGCTGGGCCAGGCGTTCGGCGGCGAGGGCGTGCTGCATGGCGGCGATCGAATTGCCCAGATTGTCGGTCACCTGCGCCAGTAGCACGATGGCCACCCCGCCGAGGAACATCAGTTCGCGGGCGCGCTCGGGGGCCGGGCCGCGGCGCAGCAGCTGCCACACCTGATCGCGCAGCAACTGGAGTTCGGTGAACAACGGTTGCGGCGCGGCGTGCACATAGCTGGTGGCGATCCGGGAGAGCTCGTAATAGATGCTGTCGACGCTCAATTGGTCCGCGTCGTCGCCGGTCGCCCAGTCCGCGAAGGCGAGCGAGCGGGCGGCCGCCGCGCTGATGCCGTCGGGCGCGAGCGCGCCGCACTCGTTGGCGAGGGCCACCAGCGAGCCCCCGGCATTCAGCTCCGCGTCGAGGTCCTGCGCGATCTGCACCGGGGGTCTGCGCAACCCGTTCTCGATGCGCGACAGCGCGCCCGCGTCGTAGCGAATGCTCTTGGCCAGGCTGCGTAGCGACCTGTCCTGTTGCAGGCGCAGCCGCCGCAACTCTCCACCGAATGCCTGCCAGTCGTTCATACCGCCAACAATCCGTTTCAGTACAACAACTTCCACCGCCCGTTGCGTCGCCATGGCAACTATTGGCAACACCGCAACGCTACAGGAACAAGCACACCTGCAAGCACAATTGCACGTGCATTTGGTGTGAAGAGCAGGTCTCGATTCGGGCTGACCGAACGGTCGGATGTTCCGGATGTACCGAATGCCCAAGATTAGCGGCGGCAAGAGGCGGTTGACGATGAGTCCATCGGAAGAGTCCGGGGCGCAACGTTTCGGGCGGTCTCGACGGGATTCGAGAGTACGACGGTTCACCAAGATCTGCGCGTTCTGCGCGGGCGCGAATCAGGGTCGGCGCGCGGCGCGCCGGAGCGCGCGGATGGCGGAGGCGTCATGAACCGCCACGCGAGCGCGGGCGTGCTCACCCTCGACACCGCCCACCTGATCTGGCAGGAACACCGGCGCTGCAACGCCGACGACTGCCCCCGCAAGGCCGAGGCCCTCGCCGTCCTGGTCGAAGCGGGCAAGGTCCGGCTCGACAGCTCCCGCCTGCCCTACTTCGAGCAGTTGCGCCATCTGCTGGACCGGGGGCGCGAGTAGGGGAAGCTCCTGGGCCGATTCCGGACCCGGGCGCGAGTGGGCAAAGCCCAGGGCCGAATTTGGACCCCGGGGCGGGAGAGAGGAAGCCGTCGAGGCTGACTCTGGACCGGGGGCGCTAGTGGGCGAAGCCCATGGCCGAGTCCGGGCCCCGGGCCCCCGGAGCGCGAGAGACGAAGCCCGAGGGGCGGTACCTGAAGCGAGGGCGCGAGTAGCGCGCACCGTCCCCCCTGATGCCATGCTGGTGCGGTGACCTTGTTCGAGGTATGGGCGCCGCGGGCGCGGCGGGTGCGGATCGAGGTGGACGGCGACGTTCACGCCATGGCGGGTGACGAGCGGGGTTGGTGGCGAGCCGAACTCGCGGCGGGGGACGGGGCGCGCTACGGGTATCTGCTCGACGACGATCCGGCCGTGCTGCCCGATCCGCGGTCGGCGCGGCAGCCCGACGGGGTGCACGGGCGCTCGGCGCTGCACACCCTCCATCCGGGGAGGTGGACCGACGACGGGTGGACCGGGCGGCAGCTGGCCGGATCGGTGCTCTACGAACTGCACATCGGGACGTTCACCCCCGAGGGCACGCTGGACGCGGCCGTCGAACGGCTGGACCACCTGGTCGATCTTGGCGTCACCACGGTCGAACTGATGCCGGTCAACGCGTTCAACGGCGTGCACAACTGGGGTTACGACGGGGTGCTCTGGTACGCCGTGCACGAGGCGTACGGCGGCCCGGACGCGTTGCAGCGCTTCGTGAACGCCTGCCACGCCAAGGGTCTGGCGGTCGCGCTCGACGTGGTCTACAACCACCTCGGCCCGTCCGGCAACTATCTGCCCCGCTTCGGGCCGTACCTCAGCGAGGGCCGCAACACCTGGGGACAGAGCCTGAATCTCGATGGCCCGCAATCGGATACGGTGCGCCGATTCGTCATCGACAACGCGCTGCGCTGGTTCGACGAATTCCACATCGACGCCCTGCGCCTGGACGCGGTGCACGCCCTGGTCGACCACCGGGCGGTCCACCTGCTCGAACAACTCGCGGTCGAAACCCGAACGCTCGCAGCGCATCTGGGCCGCCCGCTCACGCTCATCGCGGAGAGCGACCTCAACGATCCCCGCCTGATCACCCCGCGCGCGGGCGGCGGCTACGGCCTCGACGCCCAGTGGAACGACGACGTCCACCACGCCGTGCACGCCGCCGTCTCGCGCGAAAGACAGGGCTACTACGCCGATTTCGGCTCGCTGCGCTGCCTGGCCGACACGCTGCGGCGGGGATACTTCCACGCCGGGACGTACTCGAGTTTCCGCGGCCGCGTCCACGGCCGGCCGCTGAATACCGCTGTGGTACCGGGCAGTTCGCTGCTCGCCTACACCTGCGACCACGACCAGATCGGCAACCGGGCGCTCGGCGACCGGCCCGCCGCGTACCTCACCGAGGGACAGCTGGCGATCAAGGCGGCGCTGGTGCTGCTGTCGCCCTACACGCCGATGCTGTTCATGGGCGAGGAGTGGGGCGCGCGAACCCCGTTCCTGTTCTTCACCTCCCACCCCGAACCCGAGCTGGCCGCCGCCGTGGGCGAGGGCCGCAAGGCCGAATTCGCCGAACACGGGTGGCCCGCCGCCGACATCCCCGACCCGCAGGATCCCGCGACATTCCAACGCTCCAAACTGGATTGGCGCGAACCGATCGAACGGGCCGCGCTGCTCGACTGCTATCGGACGCTGCTGCGGCTGCGGCGCGCCCATTCCGACGTCACCGATCCCTGGCTGCCCCGGGTGGCGGTGGACTACGACGAGGAGCGGCGCTGGATCATCGTGCACCGCAACCGGATCCACCTGCTGTGCAACCTCGCCGACGAACCCGTCACGCTGCCGCAGATCGGCGAGATCCTGGCGGGCTGGGGTGAGGTGACGGTGACGCCCACGGGCACCGCGCTGCCCGCGCACTCGTTCGCCGTGCTCGAATCCGTCAGTGAGAGGGCGGGATTCGCGCTGTGAGCCAGCCGGTCACATAGTCCAGCACCCGCGGGTCCACGGTGGTCTCGATGCCCGCGTACTCGCTGGGCAGGCCGGTGTTCGCGGGCTGCATGAGGTGGTTCACGCCGTCGACGACGTGCACGTCGACGTCGGGGTCCCCGGCCAGATTCGCCTGCGCCGCGGGGGCGTTCTGGGCGGCGAGCACCTGGAGATCCTTGGTGCCGTAGAGCGCGAGCACCGGCACCCGCAGCGCCCGCAGCGCGGGAGCCGGATCGTAGGTGACCAGCGCGCCGAAGTTCGGCGAGGTGTAGTCGGTGATGGCGCCGGGGCTGGCCTGTTGCTCGGGAGGCAGCGTGGCGTTGTGGCTCTCGAGGTACTGGCGGGTCTGCTCCGGATCGCCCGCGCGCACCAATGTGGTGAGGGTGCCGATGAATTCGACCTGCTTGCGCAGTTCCTCGGGGGTCGCGCCGGACGCGGTGAGCATGGCGCGGTTCTGTTCCATGAGGACCTCGTCGCCGGGGACCGCCGGGCCCGCGAGCATGATCACGAAGGCCACGCCGCTGTCGGGGCGCTCGGCGACCAGCGGGGCGAGATAGCCGCCCTCGCTGTGGCCGAGCAGGCCGATGCGGGCGCGGTCGATCTCGGGGCGGCCGCGCAGGAAGTCGATTCCGGCGGCGACATCGCCGGACAGATCGCGGTAGTCGGCGTGCGCGAGGTCGCCGCCGGTGCCGCCGACGCCGCGATCGTCGGTGCGCAGCACGGCGTATCCGGCCTTGGTGAGGGTGTCGGCCAGCAGCAGGAACGGCTTGTGACCGAGGATCTGTTCGTCGCGGTCCTGGGCGCCGCTGCCGCTGATCAGGATGACCGCGGGGTGCGGGCCGGGGGAGTCGGGCAGGGTGAGGGTGCCCGCGATGGTGATCGTGCCGCTGGGGTAGGTCACGTCCTCGGATTTGTACGGGAACGGGGGCTTCGGTTCCTGGGGTCGCGGGGGCGCGGGGACCTTGCCGCGGGTCAGGGTGAGCGGGAGATCGTGGCCGGACTGGCTGAAGGTGCCGGTGATCGTGTCGTTGTCGAGGCGGCCGTGGTAGGTCGGCAGGCCGGGCAGGTCGGGGACGGTGAAGCCGACGCTGTCCGGGGCGGTGGTGACCTGGGCGGCGGGTTTGTCGAGGATGCCCTGTTCGGGGATGGAGACGGTGGCGCCGCCGATGACGAAGGTCACGCCGAACGGCAGTTCGTGGTTCGGCAGCGGGAGGGTGCCGTGCCAGTCGCCGAGCACCGCCTGGTCGGTGGCGGTGGTCGGGGTCGCCCGGGGCGTCTTCGTCGACGAGCAGCCCGCTACCAGGGTCAGCAGGAACACCACGACGGCCACTGATCGCAACGATCGCATAACCCAGCGTATACACGGGAGGGGGTGCGGGGTGGGGTTTCGGGGTGGCGCGGCGGGGTGATTTGTCCGAATCTCCGCAGGTCAGGTCCGTTGCGGTGGGTTCGGCGGCGCGAGCGGGGCCGGTGGTGGGGAAATCACCAGTGGGCCAAGGTCATTGCCGACCGCTATTGTTCGCCAGTACCGTGAGAAGGTGAGCAACGAGGCTTCAGTTACCGGTCGCGGGCGTCTGCCCGCCGATGTGGGCGGACACGCCGCCGCCGAATTCGAACCGCTGGTTCGGGCGTTCTCCCGATTGGTCGGCAATCGGCGGGGTGCGGGCGGGGCGCTGTCGGTGCACCGGTACGGGGAGCCGCTGGTCGAGGTCTGGACCGGGGAGGCGTCGGCGGGGGTGCCGTGGACGCGCGATACCGGGGCCATCGTGTTCTCGGCGACGAAGGGCGTGGCCGCGACGGTCATCCATCGGCTCGCCGATCGTGGTCTCATCGATTACGACGCGCCGGTCGCGGAGTACTGGCCCGAATTCGGGGTCGAGGGCAAGGACCGAATCACGGTGCGGCAGTTGCTGACTCATCGTGCCGGGCTGTCCGGGCTCGGGCTCGTCGCGACGGCGATGGACGAGGTGCTCGACCATCGTCTGATGGAACAGCGGCTGGCCGCGGCGAAACCCGATCGGCTGCTGGGGGTTCCGACCTATCACGCGTTGACGTTCGGGTGGTTGATGTCCGGGCTCGCGCGGTCGGTCACCGGGCGCGATATGAGCGAGCTGTTCCGCACGGAGGTCACCGAGCCCCTCGGCATCGACGGCCTGTACCTGGGCCTGCCGCCCGCCGGGGCGTCCACCGCGGTCGCGTCGCTGTCGGGTTCGCGCCTGGCCCTCGCGGGTTCGGCCTTGGGCTCGCTGCTCCTGGGTCGCCTCTCCAGCGTTCCCGGCGCGGCGGGCGCGGTCACCCGGGCCCTGTTCATCCCCGGTCTCGAGGCCATGCTCGAGGGCGACGAGCCGCCCATCCTCGCCGCGGAGATGGCCGCCGCCAACGGCGTCTGCACCGCCGAGTCCCTGGCCCGCATGTACAACGCCATCGCCTGCGGCACCACCCCCGACGGCCGCCCCTACCTCTCGGCCCGAACGGTCCGCGCCCTCACCAAGATCCAGACCTACCACCTGGACCACGCCCTGTTCTACCTCCCCATGCTCTGGCACCTGGGCTACCACTCCCTCCCCGTCCCCGGCGCCCCCACCGGCTTCGGCCACATCGGCCTGGGCGGCTCCTTCGGCTGGACCGACCCCACCCAGGGCCTCTCCGTCGCCTACGTCCACAACCGCCTCACCCTCAACAAATTCGCCTGGGACCAACTAGCCGCCACGTGGGTACTACCCCTCGCAGTCCACTGCGCCCACACCCCCAGCCCCACCTCCCGCCCCCTCCCCAAAGCCGCCTGACCCCGCCCTCGCTCCGCTCGGGCGGGGTACATGGAGGCCCCCTCGGGCTATAGAGGAGGCCGCCACGGGGTTCAGAGGTGGCCGCCACGGGGTTCAGAGGTGGCCGCCACGGGGTTCAGAGGTGGCTGCCTCGGGCTACAGAGGTGGCCGCCACGGGGTACAGAGGTGGCTGCCTCCGGCTACAGAGGTGGCCGTCTTGGGCTACAGAGGTGGCTGCCTCGGGCTACAGAGGTGGCTGCCTCGGGCTACAGAGGTGGCTGCCTCGGGCTACAGAGGAGGCCGCCTCGGGATTCAGAAGAGGCCCCCACGGGGGTACAGAGGAGGCCGCCTCGGGGTTCAGAGGAGGCCGCCACCGGGCGGGGCAAAGGGAATGCGCACTCGGGCGGGGCGTCGGAGCCCCTTCGCGAAAAAGGCCCAGCCTCAATCTCTTTCGAGGGCGCGCCTCTCCCCATGTCCCTGCCCCGGCGCCCCCTAGGGCGCCGGGGCAGGGTCCCTACGTGAGATACCGATAAGCAGGCGAATCCGGATCCAACCGCTCGCACTGGATCGGCGAATCGTGCATCCGCTTCAGCAAGGGATCCAGACCGTCCGGGGAACCAAGTTCGATGCCGACCAGGGCGGCGCCGGTTTCGCGGTTGTTGCGTTTGACGTATTCGAACAGGGTGACGTCGTCCTCGGGGCCGAGGACCTCGTCCAGGAAGCGGCGGAGGGCGCCGGGTTCCTGGGGGAAGTCGACCAGGAAGTAGTGCTTGAGGCCCTGGTGGACGAGGGAGCGTTCGATGATCTCGCCGTAGCGGGAGACGTCGTTGTTGCCGCCGGAGATGAGGCAGACGACCGTCGAGCCGGGGGTGATGGTGGCGTGGGGGAGGGCGGCGACCGCGAGGGCCCCGGCGGGTTCGGCGATGATGCCCTCGTTCTGGTAGAGCTCGAGCATCGTGGTGCAGATCGCGCCCTCGTCGACCTGGGAGATGCGGAAAGAGGCTGTGCCCCTGGGCATTTCGGTGGCGGTCAGGAGGGGGAGGGAGGCGTGCGAGATGGCGCGGCCGCCGAATTTGGCGACCATCGAGTAGGGCAGGTCGCCGATGCGGCGGACCGCCGCGCCGTCCACGAACGGATCGATCTCCGGCAGCGTCACCGGGCCCCCGGCCACCAGCGCGGCCGTCATCGACGCGGCCCCGGCGGGCTCCACGCCGAGAATGGCCGTGCCGGGCGACCTCTCGCGCAGGTACGTCGCGATCCCGGCCAGGCAGCCCCCGCCGCCGACCGGCACGATGACCAGATCGGGGGAGTGGCCGAGCTGCTCGAGGAACTCCGCCGCGATCGTCCCCTGCCCGGCCGCGGTGCGCGGATCGTCGAAGGGCGGGACCATCGTCGCGCCGGTGCGGGCGACGTCCTCGTAGGCCGCGGCGGCCGCCGCGTCGTAGGTGTCGCCGGTCGCGATGAGCTGCACGAACTCACCGCCGTGCGCGCGGATGCGGTCGCGCTTCTGCTTGGGCGTGGTCGTCGGAACGTAGATGCGGCCCTTGATCCCCATCGCCCGGCACGCGAACGCCACGCCCTGCGCGTGATTGCCCGCGCTCGCGGTCACCACCCCGGCGGCCCGCTCGGCGGCGGTCAACTGCACGATGAGGTTGTAGGCGCCGCGCAGTTTGTAGGACCGCACCGCGGTGAGATCCTCGCGCTTGACGTAGACCTCGGCGCCCGTGAGAGCCGACAACCGCTCGATCCGTTGCAGCGGCGTCGGCTCGATGATCTCCGAAATTCGCTCGGCGGCAGCATCGATCGCGTCCGCGCTCAACTCGGGCAACGGACCGGACACCTTCTCTGCGACTTCAAGCGGTTCGGACACCGGATCATGCTATCGGGGAGGCCGATCGCCTCCCCGCCCGCATGGCGTCCTACCGCGGGGTGAGCACGAAGACCGGAATCTCCCGCTCGGTCTTCTTCTGGTACTCGGCGTAATCGGGCCACGCCTCGACCGCCCGCTCCCACCACACGGCCTTCTCGTCACCGGTCACCTCGCGCGCGGTGTAGTCCTTGACCACGTCCTTGTCGCGCAGCTCGACGTGCGGATGGGCCTTGATGTTGTGGTACCAGACGGGATGCTTCGGCGCGCCGCCGAGCGAGGCGACCACGGCGTACTCCCCGTCGTGCTCGACGCGCATGAGCGGGGTCTTGCGCAGCTTGCCGGTCTTCGCGCCCTTGGTGGTGAGCAGGATGATCGGCTTGCCCTGCATGGTGTCGCCCTCGGCGCCGTTGCTGGACTCGTACTTCTCGGCGTGTTCGCGCGCCCAGCTCGCGGGGCTGGGCTCATACTCTCCGGTGAGTGGCATGTTCCAGACAATTCCCGGCAACGGGCCGACTATTCCCGGCTGCTCCGCCGGAAAAGTTCGTCTTGCCGAACTCCGGGATCCGAGTACCCTGACCATATGGCAGCGGTCAACCCCACTTCCCGGACGGCGAGCGTCGATATCGCCGGATCGGCGTGGCCCGTCTACAAGCTCGAGGCCCTCGCCCTCGCGCTGCTGACCTGTCTGGTCCTGCTGTTGGTCACCGGGTCCGCGCAGGTGGCCGTCCTGTCGGCGACCCTGGTCGCGGCCCTGCGCTGGATCGTCGCGGCCGGGCGCGCGAGGTAACGACACTCCCGCGCAATCCCTCCGGCGAGCACTCGAAACCATGTCCGAGCACGCCCTGAGCTTCCACGCGAGCGCCGACACCGGTCGCCTCGACGAACAGGTGTGGCTGCTAGACGTCCAGGACCACGTCCCCGGCATCCGGCAGCTGCGCGACTGGTCGCACGCGGCGCTGGACCCGCGGCCCGGTGACCGCGTCCTCGACGTCGGCAGCGGCACCGGCACCGAGGTGCTGGCCGCGGCCGCCCGCGTCGGCCCGACCGGCACGGCCGTCGGCGTGGACCCCAATCCGGGCATGATCGAACTCGCCCGCGCCCGCGCGGCCGGGGCGGCGGTGTCGTTCGTCCCCGGCTCGGCCTATCGCCTGCCGTTCCCGGACCACTCCTTCGACGCCGTGCGCTGTGAACGCGTCTACCAGCACCTCGAGGATCCGCGCCGGGCGACGGCCGAGATCATCCGCGTGCTGCGCCCCGGCGGGCGGGTCGTGCTGATCGACACCGACTGGCACACCGCGATCGTTCATCCCGCCGATCCGATGATCCTGACCGCCCTGCACGACTTCCTGCTCGCCGGAATCCCCAACCCGGCCGCCGGCCGCCGATTGCGCGGACTGCTCGCCGCGGCGGGCTGCGTGGTGGACGGGGTCACCGCGGCGGCCGGGGTCTGGGAACCCGACCAATTCCGCCCGCCCTACGTCGAATTGAGCCGCCGCGCGGTGGCCGCGGGCGTGATCGACGCGGCCCAGCGCGAGCGTTTCCTCGCCGGACTGGACGCCGGGATCGCCACGGGCGATCACCACGTCGCGGTCACCCTGGTCGCGGTCCTGGCACACCGGCCGTAACCCGTTGCGCGACAGGTCGTTCCGCTCCGCGGCCCCTTCGCCGCCGTCGGGCGATCGCCGGGCAAGGCTAATCTGGGAGCGGGAACGGAAGGCGGGATGTGACGGACAGACGACGACCGGCGGTGATGACGGACGTGGCGAAACTCGCGGGGGTTTCGCATCAGACCGTGTCGCGGGTGCTCAACGACAGCCCGCAGGTACGACCCGAGACGCGCGAGCGCGTGCTCGCCGCGGTGGCCGAACTCGGCTATCGCCCCAACGCCATGGCCCGCGGCCTGGTCAGCCGCCGCTCGAAGGTGCTCGGCGTGGTCACCTTCGACACCATCCTCTACGGCCCCGCCTGCATGCTGCTGGGCATCGAAAGGGCCGCGCGCGCAGCGGGTTACGGGGTGGGCATCGTCACGCTGGAGCGGGTCGACCGCGAGGGCGTGCTGGCCGCGGTGAACACCCTGACCGATCAGGGTGTGGACGGCGTCATCGTGATCGCGCCCCAGCAGGCCGCCGCCACCGCCCTGCACAGCCTGCCCACACCCGTGGCCGCGGTGGTGGTCGAGGCGGGTCAGGAGGTCGGCCTGCCCTCGGCCTCGGTGGACCAGTTCGAGGGCACCCGCCTGGCCGTGCGGCATCTGCTCGACCTCGGCCACGAGACCGTCTGGCACCTGGCCGGACCCGAGGGCTGGTGGGAGGCGCGCGACCGCCGCGAGGGCTGGCGGCGCACGCTCACCGCGGCGGGCGCGCCCGTCCCCGAACCCGTATTCGGCGACTGGAGCGCCCGTTCCGGCTACGAGGCGGGCCGGGTACTGGCCGAAAACCCGGATGTCACAGCCGTTTTCGCGGCCAACGACCAGATGGCCCTCGGCCTGCTGCGCGCCTACGCCGAGCGCGGGATCGCGGTCCCCGACCGGGTGTCGGTGGTCGGCTTCGACGACATCCCCGAGGCCGCCTACCTGTCACCGCCGCTGACGACCGTGCGCCAGGACTTCGACGAGGTAGGCCGCCGCAGCATGCGCCTACTGCTGCAACTGCTCGAGGCCGACGCCCCCGCACCCGCCCCGCCACCCGTGGTACCGACCCTGGTGGTACGAGCAAGCTCTGCGCCGCCGCGCTAGCGTGTCCGCTATGGCCGAATAGCGATCGGCTACTAATCTTTCCGACCATGAGGTCTGGTCTGTGGCGGGTGTGGGCGGTTGTGACCGGGGTCGTCGTGTGTTGCGCGCCCTTCGCGCGGGCCGAGAGTGAGGAGACGGCACCGCACGAGATGACCTTTGCCTCGGCGTTCGGCAGTTTCACCGTCGGCTCTCGGTTCGCGACCATCGATCGGCACATCTCGGTGAATCTCGTGCACCCGACTCGGGAGGCGCTGCTCAGTGGCGTCGCCTACGGGCGGATCAACGGGCCCGCCACCGGGGTGTTGAAGACCGGGTATCACGTTGCCTGCGCGATCGATATCGATGGCGGCATCGCGAACGTCACCCCGGACATCACCCTGAGCGGGCCGCCCGGACCCGACGGGATGCCGCAGATTCAGGCTCAGATGCGTCCCACCCTGGACCTGAAGGTGAATCCGGGGGAGGTCAAGGAGATCCCGCTCGGCGAGAAGGAGATGGCCCCGGGCCATACCGTGCAGATCGTCGTGCGGGACTTCCGTTTGTCCGTGAACGACTGCACCGGTCCGGTCTCGGTGCGCCAGTACACCTACGTCTACGCCCGCTCCGCCGATGTGGACGACAGCGGAGCGGTCTTCGGCGACGAGATGTGGGTGCTGTAGCGGCTCAGCTGGCCAGGCAGCCCGGTCCGAGCAGGGCCTTGAGGTCGCCCATGAGTGCCGAGGAGGGCGAAACCCGTAGGCTCGCATCGAGTTTCAGCAGGGTGGTCTTGTCGCGGGCGCCGACGTGGCGGATGTGGACGTCGGCGCTGCCGGGGTGGCTGCGCAGGACCCGCTTGAGGGCGTCGACCTTGTCGGGGGTGCACAGCCGGGTCGGCATGGTGACCGCGAGCGGCTTCTCCATCCCGATGGCCGACAGGTCCGGCACCACGAGATCGTTGGCGATCAGCGAGATCCGGTCGTCGCGGGCGGAGACGCGGGCCTTGACCAGCACGACCGCGTCCTCCACGACGTCCATGCCGTAGACCGAGTACGCCTGCGGGAAGAACAGCACCTCGATGCCACCGGACAGATCCTCCAATTGTGCCGAGGCCCAGGGCATTCCGTTCTTGTTGATGCGCCGGGTGACCGAGGCGAGGATGCCGCCGACGGTCACCTGCGCGCCGTCGGAGAGGTTGCCCTCCAGGATGTTCGGGATCGCGGTGTCGGACTGCGCGGCCAGCACGTGCGCCACGCCGTCGAGCGGATGCCCGGACACGTACAGGCCCAGCATCTCCCGTTCCAGCGCCAGCTTGTGCTTGGTGTCCCATTCCTCGTCGGGCACCTTCACATTGAACACCGACGCCATCGACTCGTCGCTGTCGTCGAGCCCGCCGAACAGGTCGAACTGGCCCATGGCCTCGGCCTTCTTGGTGGCCATCACCGCGTCGATCGCGTCGGAGTGCACCAGCAGCAGACCCTTGCGCGGATGGCCCAGCGAGTCGAACGCCCCCGCCTTGATCAACGATTCGGTGACCTTCTTGGTGCAGGCCACGGTGTCGATCTTGTTGAGGTAGTCGGAGAAGTCGGTGAACTTCGACTTCTCCTTGCGCGCGGCGATGATCGAGGCCACCACGTTCGCACCCACGTTGCGCACCGCGCCCAGACCGAAGCGGATGTCGTTGCCGACCGAGGCGAAGTTGTGCTCGGACTCGTTGACGTCGGGCGGCAGCACCTGGATGTTGAGGCGGCGGCAGTCGGCCAGGTACACCGCGGCCTTGTCCTTGTCGTCCCCGACCGAGGTGAGCAGCGCGGCCATGTACTCGGCCTTGTAGTTGGCCTTGAGGTAGGCGGTCCAGAACGACACCAGGCCGTAGCCCGCGGCGTGCGATTTGTTGAACGCGTATCCGGCGAAGGGAAGGATGGTGTCCCACAACGCCTTGATGGCGGGCTTGGAGAAGCCGTTCTCCAGCATGCCCTTCTCGAAGCCCTCGAACTCGGCCTCGAGCACCTCGGCCTTCTTCTTGCCCATCGCGCGGCGCAGGATGTCGGCTCGACCGAGCGAGTACCCGGCCACCTTCTGCGCGATCTGCATGATCTGCTCCTGGTACACGATCAACCCGTAGGTGTCGGCCAGGATGTCGCGCAGCGGCTCCTCGAGCTCGGGGTGGATGGGCTTGACCTCTTGCCGCCCGTTCTTGCGGTCGGCGTAGTCGTTGTGGGCGTTCATGCCCATCGGGCCCGGGCGGTACAGCGCGAGCACCGCGACGATGTCCTCGAAGCCGGTGGGCTGCATGCGGCGCAGCAGATCGCGCATGGCGCCGCCGTCGAGCTGGAACACGCCGAGAGTGTCTCCGCGCGCGAGCAATTCGTAGGTCGGCGGATCGGCCAGCGGCAGCGTGTCCAGATCGAGGTCGATGCCGCGATTGGCCTTGATGTTCTCCAGCGCGTCCCCGATGACGGTGAGGTTGCGCAGGCCCAGGAAGTCCATCTTCAACAGGCCGATGGCCTCACACGACGGATAGTCCCAGCCGGTGATGATCGCCCCGTCCTGGGCGCGCTTCCACAGCGGGATCGCGTCCATGAGCGGTTCGGAGGACATGATGACCGCGCACGCGTGCACGCCCGCGTTGCGGATCAGGCCCTCGAGCCCGCGGGCGGTCTCGTAGATCTTGGCGACGTCCGGGTTGGTGTTGATCAGCTCCCGGACCTCGGTGGCCTCCTTGTACCGCTCGTGCTCGGGATCCATGATGCCCGACAGCGGAATGTCCTTGGCCATGATCGGCGGCGGCAGCGCCTTGGAGATCTGGTCGGCGATCGCGAAGCCCGGCTGGCCGAACTGCACGCGGGCCGAATCCTTCAGCGCCGCTTTGGTTTTAATGGTGCCGAAGGTGATCACCTGGGCGACCTTGTCGGTGCCCCACTTCTCGGTCGCGTAGCGGACCATCTCACCGCGGCGGCGATCGTCGAAGTCGATATCGATATCGGGCATGGACACGCGCTCGGGGTTGAGGAAGCGCTCGAACAGCAGCCCGTGCGGGATCGGGTCGATGTTCGTGATGCCCATCGCGTAGGCCACCAGCGATCCGGCGGCCGAACCGCGGCCCGGGCCGACGCTGATGCCGACCGAGCGGGCGTGGCTGATCAGGTCGCCGACGACGAGGAAGTAGGCGGGGAAGCCCATCTGGATGATGACGTCGAGCTCGTACTTCGCGCGATCGATGTACTCGCCGGGCACGCCGTTCGGGAAGCGGCGCTCGAGCCCGCGCATGACCTCCTTGTGCAGCCAGCTGGCCTGCGTCTCGCCCTCGGGGACGGGGAAGATCGGCATCCGGTCGCGGTGGGTCCAGACCTCCTCGTAGGACTGCACCCGCTCGCCGATGAGCTCCGTATTGTCGCAGGCGCCGGGCACTTCCGCGTCCCACAGCGCGCGCATCTCGGCGGCGGACTTGAGGTAGTAGCCGGAGCCGTCGAATTTGAAGCGGGTGGGATCGGACAGCGTCTTACCGGTCTGCACGCACAGCAGCGCCTCGTGGTTGGCCGAATCCGATTCGAAGACGTAGTGGCAGTCGTTGGTGGCCAGCGGCGGGATGTCGAGTTTGCGGCCGACCTCGAGCAGGCCCTCGCGCACCCGGCGCTCGATGGACAGGCCGTGGTCCATGATCTCGAGGAAGAAGTTCTCCTTGCCGAAGATCTCCTGCCATTTGGCCGCGGCCTCCAGCGCCTCGCGCTCGTGGCCCAGGCGCAGCCGGGTCTGGACCTCGCCCGAGGGGCAGCCGGTGGTGGCGATGATGCCCTCGGCGTGCTGGGCGATGATGTCGGCGTCCATGCGCGCCCACTTGCCCAGCTGGCCCTCGATAGAGGCGAGCGAGGACAGTTTGAACAGGTTGCGCAGGCCGGTCGCGTTCTCGGCGACCATCGTCATGTGCGTGTACGCGCCGGAACCGGAGACGTCGTCGGACTTCTGGCTGGGGTCACCCCACTGCACGCGCTTGGTGTTGAACCGCGACTCGGGCGCGATGTAGGCCTCGATGCCGATGATGGGCTTGATGCCCTGTTTCTTGGCGGAGTTGTAGAACTCCGAGGCGCCGTACATGTTGCCGTGGTCGGTCATGCCGACCGCGCTCATGCCCAGCCGCTCGGCCTCCTTGAACAGAGGCGTGATCTTCGCCGCGCCGTCGAGCATCGAGTACTCGGTGTGGTTGTGGAGATGGACGAATGATCCCGAGGCTGACACCCGTGGAATCATATTAGGTGCCTCCGACAGGGCAAGAAGGCACGCCGAGGGCGATCGAAAACCGCTGGTGGGCGCGGGAATTCGCGCGGCGCGTCGCCGGTGTCCTCAGTCGGTGGCCACGCTCTCGTCGGCGGGGTCGGGCGCGGCCCGCTCCGGCGGCGCGGTGGCCGCGTCGATCTGCTCGCCGAGGTAGCGCACGACCACCGCGACCACGGCCGCCACGGGCACCGCCAGGAACGCGCCGACGATGCCGAACAGCGACCCGCCCGCGGTCACCGCCAGCAGCACCACGACCGCGTGCAGCTTCATGCTCCGGCTCTGCAACACCGGTTGCAGCACATTGCCCTCCAACTGCTGCACCGCGATGATGATGCCGAGCACGATCAGCGCGGTGGTGAAACCGTTGCCCACCAACGCGACCAGCACCGCGAGCGCGCCCGCGACGAACGCGCCGACCATCGGGACGAATCCGCCCAGGAACGTGATCACCGCGAGGACCAGCGCCAGCGGCACGTGCAGGATCACCAGGCCCGCCCCGATGAACACCGCGTCGATCATGCTGACCACGGCCTGCGTGCGGATGAATCCGCCCAGCGTGCTCCAGATCCGGTCGAGCACCTCCTCGACGTGCGCCGCGCCGCGCCGCCCGAACAGCGTCCGCGTCCACGGCACGAACCGGGGCCCGTCCTTGACGAAGAAGAACGTCAGCACCAGCACCAGGAACAGCGTGACGAGCGCGTTGGTCGCGGTGCTGACCCCGCTGAAGACCCCCGAGGCGATCCGCTCCGAACTCGATTGCAGCCGTGACACGATCGCGTCGGTGGCCGAATTCAGTTGCTCGTCACGGACATTGAACGGCGGCCCGCGCAGCCAGTCGCGCACGGTGTTGATGCCGTCGGTGGAGCGGTCGGCCAGCTCCGGCACCTGATCGACCACCGAGGGCACGATCAGCGCCACGATGCCCGCGAACACGCCGAGGAAGCCGATCATGGTGATCGCGGCCGCCGCGGCCGGGGGCAGTCCGCGCCCGGTGAGCCAGCGCGTCGGCGGCCACAACACGGTCGCCACGATCAATGCCAGCAGCACCGGCAGCACCGCGACCCACACCTTCGCCAGCAGGAAGCTGAGCACCCACCCCGCGGCCGCGATGGCGACGATGCAGACCGACCACTTGGCCAGCCAGAGCAGCCCGTTGCCGATGACCGTTCCCCGATCCGCTCCGGCGGTGTCCGATTCGTCCGTTCGCTGGGTCACGGCCCCAGTCTGACAGGTTCCCGTGCGACCATTAACACTCGCGTAGCCGGGCGGCGATGATTCGAGTAGTCGGCTACGCGGGGCCGGGGACGAACGGGGCGGGAGGATTTCACCCATGAAACGACTGGTGGTCTGCTGTGACGGCACGTGGGGCGCGGAGTGCAACCCCTCGGTGTCGAATATCGTCAAGATCGCCGAATCGGTCCGGATGCGCACGAGTTCGCCGTCCGGCGTCGTGGGGCAGCGCGTGTTCTACATCGACGGACCCGGTTCGCGCGGTTATCTCGCCGACAAGGTGCTCGGCGGCGCGTTCGGGCTCGGCCTGGACGCCAATCTGTCCACGATGTACTGGCAGCTGGCTTTGAACTGGGAGCCGGGCGACGAGATCTTCATCTTCGGGTTCAGCCGCGGCGCGTACACCGCGCGCAGCCTGGCCGGGATGATCAACCGCCTGGGCCTGTTGACGCCGGAGGCCATGATCGACCGCAAGTACCCGGAGGCGCTGCGAATCTATCGGCAGCGCAAGGATCCCGACGCGCCCGATCCGCAGGAGTGGGTGCGCTTCCGGGAGCAGCACTGCCACGCGGACGTGCCGATCAAGTTCATGGGCGTGTTCGACACGGTCGGCGCGATGGGCGTGCCCGGGATCACCTCGTGGCGTTACCGTTTCCACGACGTCCGGCTGTCCCCGGCGGTGCGGTGCGCCCGGCAGGCGCTGGCCATCAACGAGCGCCGCCGCATCTTCGCCCCCTGCCTGTGGGAGGTGACCGAGGCCGAGCAGCGCGATCCCGAACGCGTCAAGCAGGTGTGGTTCAAGGGTGTGCACACCGATATCGGCGGCGGTTATCCCGACAGCCGGTTGTCGGATGTGACGCTGCGCTGGATGGTCGGCGAGGCCGAACGCCAGGGCCTGGTCTTCGACCGGGATCGGTTGGAGCAGTTGATCTCTCGCTCGCAGGTCTTCGACAACGCCGTGGTCCCGCACGACTCCCTGACCACCGCCTACCGCCTGCTCAACCTCGCGGGCAAGCTGGTCCGCCCGCGCAGCGCGCGGTTCTACCGGGATTCCTGGCGCCGCCTGGGCAAGCCCGCGACGAATATGGTCTACCTGTCGCCGACCGCCCAGCCGACCTCGCAGTTCCAGCCGCCCAACGTCCTGCGCTGGGAGCGGGAACTGGAGGGCTCGCTGCCCTACGAGCCGACCGAGAAGGCCACGCCCACACCGACTTTGGAGCCGATGGGAGCGTGAACTCAGCTGGTCCGGATCCGCAACCCCGGATTGGCTTGCAGCACAGCGTTGATGGGCTGCCCGATGAGCAGCGGGAGCAGGCCGCAGCCGTCCTCGGGCGAGGTGACGTCCATGGCGACGGCGCTGCTGATGCCGACCGCGCTGGCGCCGGCGAAGACCGGGCCGCCGCTGTCGCCGTGCTGGCCGCACACATTGGCCGCGAACATGTGCCGCAGGCGGGTGACGTGGTCGTCGTCCGGGCTCTCCTTGACGTTCAGTTCCATGTCCACGTCGAGGACCTGCCCGCAGGTGTAGCCGGTGCGCAGCCCCGCCTTGCACACCACCCCGCCGACCACCGGATCGGCCGTGCCCGTGATGGCGACGTCCCCGCTCGGCGGCTTGCCCGCCTCGCCCTCGGTGCTGCTGGTCGGCAGGTGCGCGCCCGCGGCCGAACCGCCCGGCAGCGGGCCCGGCACGGTGACGCGGCGGCTGGTGACGAGGTTGTTGCGGAAGCGCGGGGCGGCGTTCTCGTCGATGCGGATCACCGAGTAGTCCTGCGGGCCGAGTTCGGACACCTCGAACCAGCCGAGCGCCGCGCCGCGCCGCTTGTCGTGCGCGTCGAAGGCCGTCTCGAAGATGTGCTGCGGCCCCGTCCCGCGCTCCCCCGGATCGATCAGATTGTCCGGATCACAGTGTCCCGCCGTGATATTCACGGTGTTCCCCGCCGCGTCGACGCCGTTGAACCCGAACGAGCACTTGCCGGTCCGACCCGCGTAGTCGAACGCGTAGGGCTGCCCACCCAGCACGGCCGCCGCCCCGGTGCCCTCGGGCAGGGGCTCGCTCACCCCGGGTTCGCGGTGGGGGGCCGGTTGGGACTCGGTCACCCCGGGGTCGGGATGTGTGCCTGGTTGGGGCTCGGTGGTCCCGGGGGCGGGGTGTGGGTCCGGCAGGGACTCGGTCACCCCGGGACCGGGCTCGGCGATGTCGGAGCCGTCGGACTCCTGGGGGCGGGCGACCGGCATGGCCGCGGCGATCGCGCGGACCCGGCCCGCCTCCTCGGGCAGGGTCGTTCCCTCGGTCACGCGCACGGTGAGGCTGTTGTGGGTCACGTCGATGCCGTAGCTCACCACGCGGCCCGCCACGTCGCGCGGCTGGCGGGTGAGCCACTGCTCGAAGGCGACGCGCCGCCCGCGCAGGGTGGCCTCGCTGTCGGCGACGGACTCCACCGCGAAGCCCTCCCGCTCGGCGGCGGCGCGGGCGGGCGCGGTGGTCACGTCCTCGGCGAGCGCGACGACCCCGCGGTCGCCGTCCATGCGGACTCCGGCGAAGGCGCGCGGGTGGGCCGCGCGGGCGGTGCGGGCGAAGGCGTCCAGCCGCTCGGCGGTCCGGATGCGCTGAAGGTATTGGGCCGCATCGATTCTCAGGTCCCGGCGCAGGGCCGACACGAGGTCCGGCGGGAGCTCGGCGGGCGGCGGCGCCGCCGGGGCCGGGACGGCGAGGGACCCGATCACCGTGACCGCGACGCAACACCCCAATGCCACCCGGCGCGCGCGGGAACCGAACTCCATCGAGCTGCCTCCTGACGAAACGCGATGATCGTGCGGATGCAGCCGATGATGCTATGTCTCATCCGTCCCAAAAGGGACCAAGCAGTTCTCCAGCGTGTCGGGCGGCCGGGCGTGTCAGCGTACGAGCAGCGCCACCGGCAGCCGGGCGAACAGCTTCTCCACCCGCGCCGATCCGGTGCACACGTGTCCGGTCAACCGGTCGGTCCAATTGCCCTCCGGCAGCGCGAGTGTCGTGTCCCCCCACCCGGCGTCGGCGAGCGCGACGCTGTGCCGGGTGACCGCGACGATCACCTGCGGCGGCTCACCGGCCTTGCCGCGCGCGTAGGCGAGCACATGCTCGGCCCGCTCGCCCGTGGCCTGCAACGGGAGATAGGCGCCGCCGACGAAGCAGTCCGGCCGTTCCCGGCGCAGCCACAGCGCGTAGGCGACCACCCACATCTTCGCCGCGCCCGAGGTGTCCAATTCCGGTGTGCCCGTGAGCGATTGCAGCATCGCCAGCCGCGCGCCGAAGTCCACCGGGCGGCGGTTGTCGGGATCGACGAGCGAATCCTCCCACAGCTCACAGCCCTGGTAGATGTCCGGGATGCCGGGCCCGCACAGCTGTAACAGCTTCTGCCCCAACGCGTCCGACCACGCGTGCGGGGCCGTCCGGGCGACGAGCTCGCCGAGTTCCACCCCCACCGGTCCGTCGATCACCGCGTCGATCCACGCGTGCAGCTCGGATTCGAACTCGGAATCGGGCTCCTCCCAAGAGGTTCGGGTGCCGGCCTCGCGAACGGCCTTCTCCGCGAACCGATGCAGTCGCTCGCGCAGCTCCGGCACCGCCGCCACCCCGCGCCCGTCGGCGGGCCACACCCCGAACATGTTCTGCAACAGGAACAACGAGGTCGCCCCGTCCGGCGGCGGGGTGATGTCGTTCCAGGCGCGCACCGCGTCGGCCCACGTCTCGGCGATCTGCGACAGCACCGTGATGCGCGCGCGCACGTCCTCGCCGCGCTTGGTGTCGTGAGTGGACAGCGTGGTCATGGCGGCGGGCCAGCGGCGGGCGCGCTCGGCGTTGGCGAGATGGAATTCCAGTGGCGTGCGGGAGAATCGGCCCGGATCGCCGCCTACCTCCTGCAACGACACCAGCCGCGCCGCCTGGTAGAACATGGTGTCCTCCACCGACTTCGCGGTGATCGCCCCGCACACCTGCTGGAAGCGCACCGCCGCCTCGCCCGCGACCGCCAGCGCCCGCACCAGAACGCCCAGGGGCGCGGCCAATTCGCCGTTGCGGCGCTCGATCTCGGCCATCACCGTGCCCAGTACGCCCGCGAGCGGCGCGTAGTCGGTGCGGTAGTACGGCACGAACGACAGCGCCTCGATGGTGGCGTTGGTCAGCGCCATGGTGTCGAAATCCTCGGCGCCCGCGTCGCGTTTGACTGCGGCCACCAGCCGCCGCACCTCGGGCACCAGCAGTTTCTCGGCCACCGCGCGCTTGATGCGGTGTTCGGTGTCGGCGAACCAGGCAGCGTCGCTGCCGTGCCCGCAGAACTCCCGCGACAGTTCGGTCAGCGCCCGCTCCCCGGCCGGATCGACGAACACCCCGCCCAGCACGGCCAGCGCGTCGTAGCCGGTGGTGCCGTCGACGGGCAGGGTGGCGTCCAGCGGTTCGCTCCCGGACAGGATCTTCTCCACCAGCAGCAGCCGCTTCGGCCCGATCAACCGGCGCAGCCGCGCGAGATAGCCCGCGGGATCGGCCAATCCGTCGGGGTGGTCGATGCGCACGCCGTCGATCAGATCGTGCTCGCACCACGCGGCGAGTTCGCGATGGGTCACCTCGAACACCGCCGGATCCTCCTGGCGGATCGCGGCCAGCTCCGAGACCGCGAAGAAGCGCCGATAGGTGCCGATCCCCGCCTTCCAGCTCACCAGCCGGTAGTGCTGCTTGTCGTGGATGCGCAGCGCGTTCTCGCCGTCGGTGCCGGGCGCGATGGGGAAGCGCAGATCGTGCAGCGCGAGCATCGGTTCGGGGCCGCCGCGGTCGACGGTGAGCGCGGCCGGATCGTTCTCGCTCTGCAACACCGGCAGCGCCAGCCGCCCGCCCGCGCCGTTGCCGGGACTCCAGTCGATGTCGAAGAAGTGCGCGAACTGCGACCCCTTGCCGTTGCGCAGCACATCCCACCACCACGGGTTCTGCCGCGGATCGGCCACGCCCACATGGTTGGGCACCAGATCCACGATCAGGCCCATGCCGCGCCCGCGCACCTCGTCGGCGAGCGCCTTGAGTCCGCCGGGCCCGCCGAGCGCCGCCGACACCGTGGTCGGGTCGGTGACGTCGTAGCCGTGCAGCGAACCGCGCGCCGCGGTCAGGATCGGCGACAGGTACAGATGCGAGATGCCCAGCTGCTGGAGGTATTCCGCGATCGCGCGGGCATCGGCGAAGGTGAGCACGTCGGGCCGCAGCTGGAGGCGATAGGTGCTGCGGACCGAGGTCCGGCGGGCGATCGGCCCGGTGATGTCGTCGGGCTGGTGTGTGTCTGTCATCTCGCTGTCAGTTGCTACGCGGTCCGGCGCAGGACGAGCAGACACCGCGCGGGTACCCCGACGGTCGCCGCGGGCGGATAGCTCGCCTCCGATTCCCCGGTGGGTGTCGAACAATCCAGCACGACCGTCCACTCCTGGCCGAACCTGCCGCCCGGCAGCGTGAAGTCGATCGGTGCGTCGTGGGCATTGAAGCACAGCAGGAACGAGTCGTCGGTGACGCGTTCCCCGCGCGGGCCCGGTTCCTTGATGGCGTCCCCGTTGAGGAACACCGTGAGCGAGCGCCCGAACCCGGAGTCCCAGTCGGCGGCGGTCATCTCCTTCCCGGCCGGGGTGAACCAGGCGATGTCGCCGAGCGGGCCGCCCTCGGGCACCGGGCGCCCGTCGAAGAAGCGGCGGCGGCGGAACACCGGATGGTCGGTGCGCAAGGCGATGGCCGCGCGGGTGAACTCCAGCAGATCCGAATTCTTCTGCGCCAGCGTCCAATCCATCCACGCCAGCGGCGAGTCCTGACAGTAGGCGTTGTTGTTGCCGTTCTGGGTGCGGCCCATCTCGTCGCCGTAGAGCAGCATCGGGGTACCCTGCGACAGCACCAAGGTGGCGATCATGTTGCGGCTCTGGCGTTCTCGCAGCGCCAGCACCTCCGGATCGTCGGTGGGGCCCTCCACGCCGCAGTTCCAGGAGCGGTTGTAGCTCTCGCCGTCGCGGTTGTCCTCGCCGTTGGCCTCGTTGTGTTTGTCGTTGTAGGACACCAGGTCCCGCAGCGTGAATCCGTCGTGGGCGGTGACGAAGTTGATGCTCGCGCTGGGGCGGCGGCCGGTGGCCTCGTACAGGTCCGACGATCCGGTGAGCCGGGAGGCGAACTCGCCCAGCGTCGCCGGTTCGCCGCGCCAGTAGTCGCGCACGGTGTCGCGGTACTTGCCGTTCCACTCGGTCCACAGGCCGGGGAAGTTGCCGACCTGGTAGCCGCCCTCGCCGACGTCCCACGGTTCGGCGATGAGCTTGACCTGGCTCACCACCGGATCCTGCTGCACCAGATCGAAGAACGTGGAAAGCCGGTCCACATCGTGCAATTCGCGCGCCAGCGTGGCGGCGAGGTCGAAGCGGAAGCCGTCGACGTGCATGTCGAGCACCCAGTACCGCAGCGAGTCCATGATCAGCTGCAAGGTGTGCGGATGGCGCACGTTGAGGCTGTTGCCGGTGCCGGTGTAGTCCATGTAGCACGCGGGCTCGTCCTCCACCAGCCGGTAGTAGGCGGCGTTGTCGATGCCGCGCAGCCCGATGGTGGGGCCGAGGTGGTTGCCCTCGCCGGTGTGGTTGTAGACCACGTCGAGGATCACCTCGATGCCCTCGGCGTGCAGCGCGCGCACCATCGCCTTGAACTCGGTGACCGCCGCGCCGGGGCGGGGATCGGAGGCGTAGTCCTGGTGCGGGGCCAGATAGCCGACGCTGTTGTAGCCCCAGTAGTTGCGCAGCCCCTTGTCCAGCAGCATCTGATCGTGGATGAACTGATGCACCGGCATGAGCTCGATCGCGGTGACGCCCAACGCCTTCAGATGATCGATGATCGCCGGATGCGCGATGCCCGCGTAGGTGCCGCGCAACGGTTCGGGCACTTGCGGATTGGTCATCGTCATGCCCTTGACGTGGGCCTCGTAGATGACCGTCTCGTGGTAGGGGCGGGTCGGCGCGCGGTCGTCGGCCCAGTCGAAGAACGGGTTGATCACCACCCCGGTCATGGTGTGCCCCAACGAGTCCTCGCCGTGGGTGTGCAGCGAGGAATGCCCGTCGAACGTGCCCGCGAACGCCTTGCCGTACGGGTCGAGCAGCAGTTTGCTTGCGTCGCAGCGCAATCCGCGATCGGGGTCGTAGGGGCCGTGCACCCGGAAGCCGTAGTGCTGGCCCGGCGCGATGGTCGGCACGTAGGCGTGCCAGACGTAGGTGTCGACCTCCTCCAGCGGAATTCGCGTCTCCGCGCCCGCGTCGTCGATCAGGCAGAGTTCGACCCGCTCGGCGACCTCGGAGAACAGGGAGAAATTGGTGCCCGCCCCGTCGTAGGTCGCCCCGAGCGGATAGGGCGTGCCCGGCCACACACCGAGGGGGGCCACGTCTTCGCTCACATCCGGCTGCACCATGGCATCGACAGTAGCCGTCCGCCCGCGCGTGTCGCCTGCCGATGTGACCGGAGTTCCGCTCGGTGGCGGTTCCGCGACCGCATCGGAACGCGGACGCGATTCACAACGCCTTGCGCCACGTCTGCCCGACGAGATCCTTGCCGAAGCTGTGATGTGGCTCGGTGTCGACCAATTCGAAGCCCGCGCGCATGTAGATGTGGCGCGCGGCGGTGAGCACGTCGTTGGTCCACAACACCATGCTCGTGTACCCGGCCGACGTGGCGAAGCGCACACATTCCTCGACCAGCGCGCTGCCCACCCCCAGCCCGCGCGCGGACGGCTCGACGAGCAGCAGCCGCAGCCGGGCCGTGGCATCGTCCTCGCGCACGCAGAACACGCTGCCGACCGGTTCGCCGTCGACCTCGGCGATCCAGGTCCGCTCGGTGTGCGGCTCGCGGGTCTGGAGGAAGTCGGCGACGATCCGGGCCACCAGGGCCTCGTACTCGCCGTTCCAGCCGTATTCCGCGGCGTAGAGCGCGGCGTTGCGGGCGATGACCCAGCCGTAGTCGCCCGGTCGCGGCTCGCGGATCGTGAAGGGCGCGGCGGCCCGGCCGTCGAGGAGGCGTGCGATCGTGCGCATGGCGTTGATCAGCAGGGCGCGCTGGTCGGGGGAGTGCCGGTCGAGCAGGTCACGCACGCCGGCGTCGGAGCGCCGGTCGAGTTCGGTGAAGACCTCGCGGCCGCGCTCGGTGAGTTCCACCCGCTGGCGACGCCCGTCGGTGTCCGAGCGCTGCCGCCGCACCAGCCCCGCCTCCTCGAAGCGGGCGAGGATCCGGCTCAGATAGCCCGGATCCAGATCCAGCGCCCCGCGCAGCGCGACCACGTCCAGCGGCCCGAAGTGGGCCAGCTCGAACAGGATTCGCGCCTCGGTGAGGGAGTAGTCGCTGTCGACGAGATGTTCCTGTAGCACGCCGATCAACCGGGTGTAGCGGCGGTTGAACTCGCGGACCGCGGCGATGTGGTCGGCGTCGACGGTGTCGGTGACGGTGGTCATCACACTCCTATTCTTTGACCGGGTCAAAGAATAGCCGCTGTCGGGTTGCGGAGGAACCGGATCTCGACGCGGGTGGTAACTTGAACGCCGTTCAAGGCCGCTGTCGTGGAGGACTTCCGTGAAATCCGACGAGATCACCGCACTCGACGCCGCGCACGTCTGGCATCCCTACGGCGGCTTCCCGGCCACGACCGAACCGCTGGTCGTCGCGAGCGCGTCCGGCACCCGCCTGACGCTCGCCGACGGGCGCGAACTCGTCGACGGCATGAGCTCGTGGTGGGCCGCCGTGCACGGGTATCGGCATCCGGTGCTGGACGCGGCGCTGGTCGAGCAGTCGCGGCGGATGAGCCACGTGATGTTCGGCGGCCTGACCCACGAGCCCGCGGCGCGGTTGGCGCGACTGCTGGTGGAGCTGACCCCCGCCGGGCTGGACAAGGTGTTCCTCTGCGACTCCGGGTCGGTGTCGGTGGAGGTGGCGGCGAAGATGTGCCTGCAATACTGGCGGGCGCTGGGACGGCCCGGGAAGCGGCGGCTGTTCACCTGGCGCGGGGGCTATCACGGGGACACGTTCACGCCGATGAGCGTGTGCGATCCCGAGGGCGGGATGCACTCGTTGTGGACCGATGTGCTGGCCGAGCAGGTGTTCGCCCCCGTCCCCCCGAAAGACTATGTGCCCGAGTACGTCTCGACGCTGGAGCAGCTGCTGGCCGCCCACGCCGACGAACTGGCGGCGGTTATCGTGGAGCCGATCGTGCAGGGCGCGGGCGGGATGCGGTTCCATCATCCGCGCTACCTGAACGACCTGCGCAGGCTCTGCGACGAGTACGGCGTGCTGCTGGTGTTCGACGAGATCGCGACCGGATTCGGCCGCAGCGGAACGCTTTTCGCGGCGGACCGGGCCGGGGTCGCGCCGGATGTGATGTGTGTGGGGAAGGCGCTCACGGGCGGTTATCTCACCCTGGCGGCCGCGCTGTGCACGAGCCGGATCGCGGAGACGATCAGCGCCGGGCACGGCGGGTTGATGCACGGGCCGACGTTCATGGGCAATCCGTTGGCGTGTGCGGTGGCGGTGGCGTCGATCGAGTTGCTGCTCTCCCGGGACTGGCGGGCGGAGGTCGCGGGGATCGAGGCCGGGCTGACGGCGGGACTCGCTGCGGCGCAATCGGTTCCGGGTGTGGTGGATGTGCGCGTGCTCGGGGCGATCGGGGTGGTGGAGCTGGATCGTCCGGTGGATATGCGCCGGGCCACCGACGCCGCCGTCGCGGCTGGGGTGTGGTTGCGGCCGTTTCGGAATCTGATCTACACGATGCCGCCGTATATCAGTTCCGTGGAGGATATCGCGCGGATCTCGGGGGCGGTGGTGGCGGCGGCCTCGGCCTGAAAGTGTTGTGGTTTCGGTTGTTTCGCTGTTATCGGGAATTTATGTTCGCGTGATATAATGGCGGCAAGGTTGAAATTCCTTGTCTACCATCGGTTTTCGCCATCTCTTTGAGCGAGGATTTCGATGCGTGATACTCAGCCCAGCACTACCGCCCTCATGTCCGCTGCCGCTCGCGCCGCGCATTTGATCGTGGACGATGAGCCGTATCTCTTTCGTGACAGTCTGGCCGGGGTGATGCTCGGTGGGCGGGCCGAGGAGCTGATCGCCTATCACCGTGTGCGTGGGGATCACATCGTGCTGGCGGGGACGAGGGCGCAGGTCACTACGCGGAGCTATTACGCGGAGAAGTGTTTGGCGACAGGGGGTTTCGAGCAGTACGTCATCCTCGGTGCCGGGCTGGACACCTTTGCCTATCGTTCGGCCCTTGCCGCCGGTCTCACCGTTTTCGAGGTCGATCATCCCGCTACTCAGGGCGCGAAACGTCGGGTGCTGTCCGAGCGGGGCATCGAGCCTCTCGGTCGGACGGTCTATCTTCCGGTGGATCTGGAGACGGATTCGCTGGTTCCGCACCTCGTGTCCTCCGGTTTCGACCCCGCCCGGCCGAGTCTCATCGTGTGTTTGGGGGTGCTGATGTACCTCAGTGCGGGTGCTGTCGAGGGTCTGGTGGCCTCGCTCGGTGGGCTGAGCGGGGCTGGTGCAGCGCTCGCCTCGACGCCCACTTTCCATCTCATCCTCGAATATGCCCTCCCTCCATCCCATCGAGACCCCCGAGGCGCCGCCTATGCCGACATAGCGCTTACCGCCGCCGCCGACCACGGCGAGCCGTGGCTGAGCTTCCACACACCGTCCGATATGGACGCCCTCTTGGCCCGCCACGGTTTTTCCAACGCCGCCCACATTTCCCAATCAGCCTGCGTCCCAAGCGAATCCTGGACCCGCACCGACGTCCTCGTCCCCGCCGATCTCTGCCGTTTGGCCCACACTCACCGCACAGTCGTACCGAGAGCCGCCGCTGCCGCTCGATGACCTCGAGCTCCGGCCCAACCGCTGGTCGGGTCTGGCGGCAAAGCTGCGGATGGCATCAGCGTTGGGCGGGTCGGTCGCGGCCGTCCCCGGATCCGCTCCGATGTCGTCGCCGACCGGGCGTATTCGCATCGAGCCGCCTACTAACAGGCCGAACTCATCATCGCCGCTCTCATCCCCCGGCTACGGTGACTTACAGGACGCGGTCCAGTCCAAGTGCCCCTCGATCGAACCAGCCGAGGAGATTTCGGCGTCTCGGGACGCCCGGATCCGCTGCCGTCCGGGGGACCGCAGGCGGCGGCACGGCCTCCGGGGCGAGCGTGGATTCCGGAAGCAGCGGTGGCAGATACGGCCAATACGTCGGATGTTCGCGCACCAGTTCCCGCAGCACCGGGCTGGTCCCGATCACGGTGCGGCAGTAGTCGTTCCACGGCAGCGCGCTCTCGCTCGCCGGGATCCGCAGATGCGCGTGGATCCCGATGCACAGCACGTCGGCCAGGGCTTCGGCGATCGTGACGATCTCGTCCCGGGCGTCGTGCCGTTTCGGCAACGGTTGGTTCTCGTAGAAGTAGCGACGGGTACCGGGCCGACGCAGCATGAGCATATGCACCTCCCGCAGCGCCCCCAGCACCGTGTTGTTCGCGGAGATCGCCGCCATCACGTTGCTGATCCTGGCCTGCTCGATTCCCGCCCGGCTCTGTTCCGCCACCGCCTTGGTCTGCCGGGCCAGATAGAACACCGACGCCGTGGTCACCACCAACGCGAGCGCGGCGACGAACGCGGCCACCGCCTCGGCCGAAATGCCCCCCATGAATTCCCCTACGATCACACTGGCGAATCGTCTTGCCGCTTCCAGATTATCAAGCACAGTGACCGGGACTCGTCGTTCGCAGATCGTGGGCACGCGGCAACGCCGGTTGAGGTCGCCGCCCATTTCGCCGACATCCACGGTGCGTCGAAGGACACCATCTCCAAGATCATCGGCAAAGTGGTCGGCGAGCGCGTGTTTCTGTGGCGGGGTAAGGGAGGGGCGGTGAGACTGGGGGGATGCGGTATGTGGGACGGGTGCCGGGGCCGCCGCTCGATCGGTTTGTCGATGACATCTACTGCTTGAGTGGGGTGCCGCGGTATCGGCGGATGAATGTGCCGCCCATGCCGTCGGCGCATTTGTTCGTGAATTTGGGTGCGCCGGTTCGGATTTGGGATTCGGATGCGGCGGTGCCGCCGGTGGTGTTCACCGGTGGATTGGTCATGGGGCTGTGGACCCGGCGGTTTCTCTTCGAGTATCCGGAGCGGGTGCGGATGGTGGGGGTGCATTTCAAGCCGTGGGGGCTCTCGCCGTTCGTGGGAGTGCCCGCGTCCGAGTTGCGGGACCGCTGGGTGCCCGTCGATGCCGTGTGCTCGCGGGCCGCGGACCGGATTCGCGATCGGGTGGGCGAGTGCGGCTCGGCTACGGAGACGCTACGGATCGTGGAGGAGGAGTTGCTGGCACGGCTCCTCGAACCGGCGCGTGGCCTCGACCTGGTCCGGCACACCGGGGTTCGGTTGGAGACCTGCCGCGGTGCCGTGCCGGTGGGTGCGCTCACCGAGGCCGTCGGCGTGAGCGTCAATCACCTTGCGGCGCAATTCAAGTCGCATGTGGGCGTGACGCCGAAACGGGTGGCGCGGATCTATCGCTTCGCGAGTCTGATCCTCTCCGTGGACGCCCTGGGCCCGGTCGACTGGTCCGCCCTCGCCCACGCGGCGGGCTACTTCGACCAGGCCCATTTCGCCAAGGAGTTCAAGGACTTCACCGGCCACACCCCCACCGAATACCTCGCCCTGCGACGCCGACTGCCCGCCGCCCGGGACTTCCCGCCCGACAACGGCCCTATGCCCGCCGAGTGATTTTTTACAAGCCCGCCCCCCTCGCGACCGGACAAGATCGGAACCAGCAGCGCCGAGCGAACCCGAGGAGCACCCGTGGGCACCGTGATCATGCACAACGTCGTATCCCTGGACGGCTTCATCGCCGACGACAACGACGACGTCGGCCCCCTCCACGACTGGTACTTCAACGGTGACACCCCGATCACCCCCGACCGCGACGAAGGCTTCGACCACTCCGGATCGGGCGCCGGCTTCAAGGTCTCCCGCGCCTCCGCCGACTACGTCCGCACCATGTGGGCCTCGATCGGCACGATCATCATGGGCCGCAACCTCTTCGACCTCGTGAACGGCTGGGAGGGCAGCCCCCCGGCCGGAGACCACGTCGTGGTCGTCTCCCACCGCCCCAAACCCGAAGGCTGGCACCCCGAAGCCTCCTACCATTTCGTCGACGACGTGAAGTCCGCCGTCGCCAAGGCCCGCGACCTCGCAGGCGACCGAACCGTCGCCGTGAACGCAGGCGAGGTAGGCAGCCAAATCTTCAACGCGGGCCTCATAGACGAGGTAGCAATGGACGTAGTTCCCGTCGTCTTCGGCTCCGGCAAGCGCTACTTCACCGACACCACCACCCACCACCTCCTCCAATCCCCCCACCTGGTCATCCAGGGCGACGGCGTCCTCCACCTCAGATTCAAACCCCAACCCTGACCGAGGCGCAGGGAGCGCCCGGCAACGCCCCCAGCTGCACCTGCTTCGAAAGCCCCCACAACCCCCAGGCGCGGCAACACAGCCGCACCCTTTATTCGAATCCGCACCCGTTGCAGGGCTACACAAGGGGTGCGGATTCGAATAAAGGGTGCGGCTGGGGTGGTGTGGCTGGGGGTGGGGGTTGGGCTTGAACGGTGTTCAAGTATGCTGCTGGCTGTGAATGATCCGTTGGGCTGGTTGGATGTGCGGGCCGGGGAGCGGGTGCGGGCGGGGCTGCGGCGGGAGTTGCGGGCTCGGGGGCCGGTGACGGGGATGATCGATCTTGCTTCGAATGATTATTTGGGGCTTTCGCGGCGGGCGGAGGTGGCGGAGGGGGCTATCGAGGCGGTGCGGAAGTGGGGGACGGGGTCCACCGGGTCGCGGTTGGTGACCGGGACGACGCTCGAGCACGAGGAGCTCGAGGCGGAGTTGGCGGAGTTCGTGGGGGCGCGGGCCGGGTTGGTGTTCGCGTCGGGGTACGCGGCGAACCTCGGGGTGGTCACCGCGTTGTCGGGGCGGGGGTCGCTGGTGGTGTCGGACGCGGGGAGTCATGCCTCGCTGGTCGACGCCTGTCGGTTGTCGCGGGCGCGGGTCGAGATCGCGCCGCATTGCGATGTCGAGGCGGTCGATCGACTGCTCGCCGAGCGCACCGAGGAACGGGCGCTGGTGATCACCGATTCGGTGTTCAGCGCCGACGGCGATCTCGCGCCGCTGACCGAGCTGCATCGCGTGGCGCGGGCCCGCGGCGCGGTGCTGGTCGTCGACGAGGCGCACGGGCTCGGCGTGCGCGGAACCGGCGGCCGGGGACTCGTGCACGAACTGGGCCTGGCCGGACAACCGGACCTCGTGATCACCGCGACTTTGTCGAAAGCCCTTGCGGCACAAGGCGGTGTGGTCCTGGCCGACGAGCGCGTGCGCGCCCACCTCATCGATTCCGCACGCACCTTCATCTTCGACACCGGTTTGGCCCCGGCCGCCGTGGGCGCCGCCCGCGCCGCCCTGCGCCTGCTGCGCCGCGATCCCGAGATGGCCATCCGGGTTCGCACCCGAGCCGCCGAGATCGCTCGCATATCCCAAGTCCCGCAACCGGATTCGGCCGTCGTCTCGGTGGTCATCGGCGAGGCGCAACGCGCCTACGACGCCGCCCAAGCCTGCCGGGCCCGCGGTTTGAGCGTCGGCTGCTTCCGCCCGCCCTCGGTCCCGGAGGGCACCTCTCGCCTCCGCCTGACCGCTCGCGCGGATCTCAGCGACGCCGAAATGGCCACCATCGCAACGGTTCTCACCGAGGTGCTGGCCGACGCTCGTCGCGCGGAGGCCGCACCCGCATGAGCGCACCGAATTGTCGCGTGGTCGTGAGGTACTGGCCGTCACCCAGCACGAATACGTCGATGGGGATGGGCACACCCGCATGAGCACATCCAATTGTCGCGCGGTCGTGAGGTATTGGCCGTCACCCAGCACGAATACGTCGAGGGGGATGGGCACCCCGCCCGAGACCACAGCGCGCGCCCGGCGGGAACCAGGACGTGACGCGCGAGCCATGGGATCCCGCCCGAGCCGAACGGAGGACACCGCGGTATGAGCACCTTGATCGTGACCGGCACCTCGACCGAGGTCGGCAAGACCATCACCACCGCCGCCCTCGCCGCGGCGGCCCGCGCGGCCGGACGCTCCGTCGCCGTCTGCAAACCCGCCCAAACCGGTGTCGCCCCAGGCGAATCCGGCGACCTCGCCGAGATCGCCCGCCTGTCCGGTGTGACCCGCACCCTCGAACTGGCCCGCTACCCCGACCCGCTCGCCCCCGACACCGCCGCCCGCCGCTGCGGGCAACCGTTGCTGACGCTCGGGGACACGGTCGCCGCCATCGACTCCCTCGCCGACGCCGACCTCACCCTCGTCGAGGGGGCGGGCGGTCTGCTGGTCCGCCTCGGCGAGTTCACCCTCCTCGAACTCGCCCGGAAACTCGCCGCCCCCGTGCTCGTGGTCGCGGCCGCCGGGCTGGGCACCCTCAATCACAGCGAGCTCACGACCCGAGCCCTCGCCGCCGCCGGGCTCGACTGCGCGGGTCTGGTCATCGGATCCTGGCCCGCCGCACCGGATCTCGCGGCCGAATGCAATCGCACCGACCTGCCCGCCGTCACGGGGGTCGATATCGTCGGGGTCATTCCCGAGGGTGCGGGGCGGTACGCGCCGGAGCGGTTCGCGGCCGAGGCGGGAACGTGGTTCGCTCCGGGGTGGACCGCGCGGCTCTGATCCTGGCTACCATGCGCACGTGCTGAACAACGCCCGCGTCGAAGCGCGCATCCCCACGCAGGATCTCGCTCGGGCCCGCCGCTGGTACGCGGAGAAGCTCGGGCTCGAGCCGGTCGAGGAACGTCCGGGCGGTCTGCGGTACGAAGGCTCGTCGGGCGTGTTCTGCCTCTTCGCCTCGGCGGGCGCCTCGAACGGCTCCTTCACCCAGATGGGTTTCTACGTCGACGACATCGAGGCGACCGTCCGCGACCTGCGCGCCCGCGGCGTCGTCTTCGAGGAGTACGACGGCGCCGAGAACGGCATCATGACCATCGAAGGCAACTACCCCAGCAAGGGCACCGGCGAACGAGCCGCCTGGTTCCGCGACAGCGAGGGCAACATGCTCGGCCTAGCCGAAATCCTCCCCTGACCGCCAACCCCAGCCGCACCCTTTATTTGAATCCGCACCCCCTTCGGGGCCATGTAAAGGGTGCGGATCCGAATAAAGGGTGCGGCTGTGTTCGTGCGCCTGGGGGTAGCGAGCTTTGGGGGAGGGGTTTACCGGGCAGGGGGACCCGAATAAAGGGTGCGCCTGGGTCCGTGTGCCTGTGTTCGTGCGGCTCGGTTCGTGCGCCTGGGGAGGGAACTGGGCGGAAGGGGTTACCGGACACGGGGATTCGCAAACGGGGGAGGGGGATCTCGGCGGGGGTGTGGAGTGTCACGCGAGGGTGTGGGGTGGGGGTGAGGGGAGGAAGGAGTGGGGAATCTTCTCGCCGGTCTTCGGGGTGGGGAGAGCTGGATCGGGTGCTATAGCCATTGGCTGACAGGGGTCCGAGCGGGGGGACACACCGCATGCGACGGATGATCTTCCCCGGGGACAGCTCCTACAGTGGATAGGGATGTTTCACGAGGACCGGCTCCCGTCCACCGTCGCGGATTACGACGATGCGCGGCGGCGGGCGCGGCTGGCCGAAACACGGTGGGGGCACGACTGGGTGACGTTGCGGCGGACTCGGCGGGTGTTGGTGCGGGTGGGGTTGATTCCGTTGGTCGTGCTCGGGTTGTTCGTGCAGTACTGGGCGGGGGACATCGCGCCCGAGCGGGCTCGGTTGGCCCGTACCGAACCGGCGGTGATGCCGATCGCGGGGCCCGCGAACGTTCAGGGGCGGGATACGGCGGTGTTCGACCTGGTCGGACTCGGGTCGCTCGATGCCAGCGATACCGCGCGGTCGTTGCCGTCGCTGACGCAGCTGGGGTCGGTGTGGGCGGTGCGGTACGACAACACCGGTATCGACACCAAGGTCATCAGCGATCTGATCGTCAAGGTCACCGACGCCGCGCGGATCGACAACATCGTGCTCGTCGGGCACAGCATGGGCGGGGTGATCTCGCTCGAGATCGGCAAGCACATCCACACCGGCAGTACGAAGAGACTACAAGCGGTCATCCTCGACTGCACGCCGGTGAACCTCGACGCCGTGCGCCCCGAGAGCCGCGACCAGGGCGAGGATCTGTTGCGCTGGACGGGCTGGATGCCGGGCACCCGGGAGAGCCGCACCCTGCGCCTGCTCGCCGAAACCTACGCTCGCAGAAACGATTTCATCGACTACGGCAGTATCCCGCCCGGCATCGAGGCGAAGCGGCTCGGCCACACCGTCTCCGACGTGCTGGAGCAGAAGATCTTCAACTCCGACGTCGCCAGCAACGGCCTGATCGAGGCCCAGTTCAAGGCGATCGTCGCCAGCGGCGCGATCGACGACCTGCGCGCGCTGGCCAAACCGGCGAACGGGAAACCGCGCCCGGCCATCGCGTTCATCCGCCCGCACAATCCGGACCGCGACCCGATCGTCGACGACGTCTACACCCACCAGGTGCTCATCGATTACGTCGGCGGCGTCAACGGCACCCTGCTGGTCGTGCTCACCCGCACCACCGGCCACGCCAACCCGCGCCAACAACCCGGCGAGTACAACAAGGTCATCAGCGAGCAGATCGTCCCGTTCGTCCGCCAGATCAACGGCGAGCAGCTGGCCGCCTCGCGCTAACGCACCCGATCGCCCAGCAGGTGCCGCACCCCGCCCAGGAACAACTGCAAGCCGAAGTCGAAACGCTCTGTGGCACTGGTGTTCTCGTACAACGGCGAGGACTCGTCGGGCAGCGCTCCGGCCGAATCCATCTGCATGCGCGACTGCTCGTCGACCGTCTCGCCGAGCACATAGTACAACAGCGTGTACGCGCCCAGATCGGCCTCCTCGCGCGTCATCCCGCCGCGAATCAGCGCGCCCGCCAAGCGTTCCCGGCCCTTGCTCGTGGTCAACCGGGAAGCGTAAGTGGCCGAGACCAATTCGGCGCCGTCGCGGTAGGCCAGCAGGCATTCGCGCAGCCGGTGCGCCAGCTCGCCGATCTGATCGGCCCAATTCTCGCCCGCCACAACGTCTTCCAGGGGTGCGAGAATGCGGTCGGCCACCGCGCCCAGCAGCGCCTGTTTGTTCGGGAAGTGCCAGTACAGCGCGCCGGGTTGCACGCCGAGCGAGGTCGCCAGCCGCCGCATGGTCAGATCTGCCAGGCCGTACTGGTCGAGGATCGCGATCGCCCCGTCCACCACGTCCGCGCGATGCAGCTGCATTCGTATCCCTTCACGTTTTGACTCGCACCCCACGCTACCTTAGCCTGAACACCGTTCAAGTTGCCCGGCCACCCGGCCGAACGAAGGGATTCGCGCATGACTCAGGCACCGGCACGGACCGAGGTCGACAGCGACATTCTCGCCGTCGCCCGCGAGCAGGTCCTCGATCGCGGCGTGGGGCTCACCCAGGACCAGACCCTCGAGGTGCTGCGCCTCGGCGACGAGCGGCTCGAGGAGCTGCTCGCGCTGGCGCACGAGGTGCGCATGCGCTGGTGCGGTCCGGAGGTCGAGGTCGAGGGCATCATCTCGCTCAAGACGGGCGGTTGCCCGGAGGACTGCCACTTCTGTTCGCAGTCCGGGCTTTTCCAGTCGCCGGTGCGCGCGGCCTGGCTCGACATCCCCTCGCTGGTCGAGGCGGCCAAGCAGACCGCGAAGACCGGCGCCACCGAATTCTGCATCGTCGCGGCCGTGCGCGGGCCGGACGCGCGGCTGATGGCGCAGGTCGCCGCCGGGGTGGAGGCGATCCGCAACGAGGTCGACATCCAGGTCGCGTGCTCGCTGGGCATGCTCACCCAGGAGCAGGTTGACCAACTGGCCGCCATGGGCGTGCACCGCTACAACCACAATCTCGAGACGGCCCGATCGCACTTCCCGAACGTGGTCACCACGCACAGCTGGGAGGAGCGCTGGGACACCCTGCGCATGGTGCGCGAGGCGGGTATGGAGGTGTGCAGCGGCGGCATCCTCGGCATGGGCGAAACCCTCGAACAGCGCGCCGAATTCGCCGCGCAGCTGGCCGCGCTGGAACCCGACGAGGTGCCGCTGAACTTCCTCAACCCGCGGCCGGGCACCCCGTTCGGCGATCTCGAGGTGCTGCCCGCCGCCGAGGCGCTCAAGGCGGTCGCCGCGTTCCGGCTGGCGCTGCCGCGCACGATGCTGCGGTTCGCGGGCGGGCGCGAGATCACGCTCGGTGATCTCGGTGCCAAGCAGGGCATCCTCGGCGGCATCAACGCCGTCATCGTGGGCAACTATCTGACGACTCTCGGACGTCCGGCCGAACAGGATCTGGATCTGCTCGCGGATCTGAAGATGCCGATCAAGGCCCTGAACGAGACACTGTAAGGTCGTTCCTCGGCCGAAGGCACGGGACCGATACCGCATCGAGGTGGTCGTGGACACGAAACAGCGCTACAACCCGTACACGGGTGAGCCGGTGATCGCCGGTGTCTCCGTATCGGTTCCGGCCGCGGCGGCCCTGGGGCTCGAGCCCCCGCGCTTCTGCGAGGAGTGCGGCCGCCGGATGATCGTGCAGGTGAGTCCCGACGGCTGGTGGGCGAAATGCTCTCGGCACGGGACGATCGACTCCACGAGCCTGGACCATCGTTGATGGCCCACACATCCACCGCCGAGCCGACCCGCGCGCGCAGTCCCGAATGGCGTGTCGCGGGCTGGTTCACGGCCGCGCTGCTGCTGGTGAGCGCGCTCGGCGGGGTGGTGTGGGCGCTGCTCGCGCCGACCGAGAAGGTGGTGGTGCTCGAGCCCGGGCGCGGAGCCGCGCTGACGGGGGAGAGCGTGCACCGGTTCGACGCGGTCGCCGTGTTCGTGTGCATCGGGGCGGTGGTCGGGCTGGTCTCGGCGGTCGCGGTGTGGCGGCTGCTGCGGCGCGTGCGGGGGCCGATCATGCAGTGCGCCTTGCTGTTCGGCTCGCTGGCCGGGGCCTGGTTGATGGCGCGGTGCGGGGAATTCGTTGCGGGGCAGCTGCATTCACGGCCGGATCATCCGGCCGTGCACACGATCGTCGAGTTCGCGCCGACGGTGACGGGGTGGACGGCGCTGGTGGTGCAGCCGCTGCTCGCCTCGCTGGTGATCCTGGTGGGCTCGGCGCTGTCGACGTCGGAGGATCTGGGGGCGGGGGCGCCGGTGTCCGAGAGTTCCGGCGGGCGACGGCCGTACGCGTCGGATGTCAGTTACGGGCCGTACGGGACCGCGGCCTCCGATTCCCCGGGGCGGGCGAATCCGTTCCAGGACAGCGACTCTCGCTGACTCAGTCCGCCGGGTGACTGGCCTCGTACTCGGTTTCCAGCTTGCGCTCCTGGCGGCGTTCGCGGACCTTCCACACGATCAGGCCGATGACGAGGAGCGCGACGACCACACCGGCCGCCGAGCGGCCGACCGTCTTGGCGACGACCTCGTAGGACTGGCCCGCGACGAAGCCGAGGACGACGAAGGTGATGCCCCAGACGATTCCGCCGGTCGCGTTGAACGCCAGGAACTTCGGGTACGGCATGCGGGCGGTGCCCGCGAGGGCGGGCATGACCGCGCGGAAGAACGCCGTCCAGCGGCCCAGGAAGACCGCCCAGCCGCCGCGTTTGGCCAGGAACGCCTGAGCCTTGTCCAGGCGGGCGCGGTGGCGGTCCAGAATCGAGGCTTGCAACAGGCGGGTGCCGACGTGCTTGCCGACCTCGTAGCCGACGCTGTCGCCGATGATGGCGGCGGCGACCACGAGCAGAATCATCGCCCACAACACGACGTGGTGCTGGCTGGCCGCGACGCCGCCGAGCACCGCGGCCGTCTCGCCGGGAACGACGAAGCCGACGAAGATGGCGTCCTCGACGAACACCAGCAGGGTGACGATCACGTACACCCACGCCGGGGGGATGTCGAGGATCCGGTGCAGCAGCGAGTCCATGCCGGTCACGCTACCCGGATCGCGCGGTCCCGGAAATTCGCTGGCGGTCCCGGCATCGGCGCGAATACCGTCATTCGGCGAGGACGACCAGGGGGAGACGATGACCACGACACCGCGCCGACGGCTCGGCGAATCCGAGCGCGCCGATCTGACGGCCTGGCGTCGCCGTCACGAGCTGCGCAGATCCAATGCGGCGCAACCTGTTTCGAACAAGCGTACGTATCGGCGCGGGAGCAAGCATCGCAAGCGCGATCCGGAGTAACCGACGTGTCGCCGGTTCGACCGGGCCGGGGCCGGGTAGAACGGAACGATGACACTCGAGCGCGCCCGCGCCCTGCTGCGAGACGCCCCCGTGGTCGACGGTCACAACGATCTGCCGTGGGCCATGCGGGTTCTCGCCCGCTACGACCTGAACGCCGTCGACCTGGCCGCCGACCAGAGTTCGCTGCTGCACACCGATCTCGACCGGCTGCGCGCCGGTGGGGTGGGGGCGCAGTTCTGGTCGGTGTACGTGCGCAGCGACCTCGCCGGGGATCACGCGGTGAGCGCGACGCTGGAACAGATCGACTTCGTGCGGGCGCTGATCGAGCGGTTTCCCGATCGGTTGCGGGCGGCGTACTCGGCTCAGGACATGGAGGACGCGCGGACGGCCGGTCGGATCGCCTCACTGCTGGGGGCCGAGGGTGGGCACAGTATCGACTGTTCGCTGGCGACACTGCGGGCGTTGTATCGGCTGGGGGTGCGGTATATGACGTTGACGCACAACGACAATGTGCCGTGGGCGGATTCGGCGACCGATGAACCGAAGGCGGGCGGGTTGACGGCATTCGGGAAAGAGGTTGTGCGGGAGATGAATCGGCTGGGGATGTTGGTCGATCTGTCGCATGTGTCCCCGGAGACGATGCGTGACGCTCTCGCGACTTCCGAAGCGCCCGTAATCTTCTCGCACTCGTCCGCGCGGGCCCTGTGTGATCACCCGCGCAATGTGCCCGATGATGTGCTCGCGGTACTGCCCGGGAACGGTGGCGTCGCGATGGTGACGTTCGTGCCGAAATTCGTTCTGCCCGAGGCGGTTCGGTGGACCGCGGCGGCCGATGAGAACATGGTGGCACACGGGTTCCATCCGCTGGATACGAGTCCGGCGGGGATGGCGTGTCAGCGGGCGTTCGAGGCGGAGCATCCCCGGCCGGTGCCGACGGTCGGAACTATCGCGGATCATCTGGACCATATGCGGGAGGTGGCGGGGGTCGAGCACATCGGGATCGGGGGTGACTTCGATGGGACAGCGTTCGTGACGGCGGGGTTGGAGGATGTGTCGGGGTACCCGAATCTGGTGGCGGAGTTGCTGGTTCGCGGGTGGTCGGACAGTGACATCGCGAAACTGACATGGCACAACGCGGTTCGAGTGTTGCGGGACGCGGAGGCGGTCGCGAGCGAACTCCAGCGAACCCGCCCGCCGTCGCTGGCGACGATCGAGGAACTGGACGGGACGCGCTGATCCGGTGTGGTCTCCAATTCCCTTGCGGCTAGGACTCCTTCGTGCTCAGGAACAGGTGGTGGCCTGTTCGTCGCGCTCCGAAGGATCGATGTCGATGCGGAGGTCTCGAACGAGTCGTTCGAGCGTTTCCTCCCACCCTGGCGTTTTGTCGCCGACAATATGGATCGCTGTTCGGAGCGCGGCGATCCCGGTTTGACTCGCGGACAAGGCATCCTCTGCTTCGACGGTCAGTCCGACCACCACTTCCCGCTTCTTCGGGATGGTCGCCGTGGCTTCGAGAATGTGATCGAGGTTGTGCAGTTCGTCGAGCACGCGAGAGATGCGCTGCTCCACGAACTCACGTTCCTCGGCTTTGATCGGGCCGATCAGGACACGTACACCGAGCTTCCAACTTCGGTTGCGTGAACCGGTCGGTGGCTCAATAGCTTTGACTATTCGTGTGCCGACGCGCGCATCCGCCGCCGTGCGATCGATGGGTTGGATGGCTTCGAGGCCGACGCCGTAGCCGAGCACATGCATCATTCGGGCCAGGCTCCGAAGGGTGAGGTTTCGACGGCCGCTGAGCCGCTGACTGATCTCTGTCGGCCGAACTCCCAGCATGTCGGCGAGTTGACGTTTGGTGGTATTCGTCGCCTCCAGCGCTTCATGGACCATCTCGGTGGCCGCCAAGACAAGGCGCTCCTCGGCGACGAGCGCATCGGATTCCGGGGTACGTGGGAACCAGGTGTTCATGGGGTGTGCGCCTCCTTCCAAATCTCGATTGCACGGGCCGCCTGTTCACATACTTTCCGATCCGGAGGCTTTCTTGCTCCGTGTGTGGCAATCCAGTCGTTACCTTCGCGGATGACGTACAAGCGATGACCGGACCTCGTCTTGATCTCGGATACGGAGGGTGAGACCGGGCAGTGCAATCTGCGCATCTCTTCCGGGCTGCGCAGATATCCGATCGTGGTCAAACGTTCGAAGCGTACGTAGAACTGCGCCTTGGTTCGTTCGTCGCAGGACGCCAGCCAGTCTCTCGCCCGGCAGGCTCCGCCGATCACCGCGCCGAACAACGTCAGCGTCCGGCCGTCATGCAACACCTCCAACCGAAGTGAAGTCATAACTTCACTCTACTGGCAGTGTAGTGCCTGCTGGGGTCGTTGCCTACCTGCCGCGAGGTTCGATTGCGCTCACCCCGGTGGCCGCAATGCGGCGAATTCGTCGGTGACGCGGAGGCCGTCGTCGGTGAAGCGGTAGACGGCGGCGGGGCGGCCGCCGGATTTGCCGGGGGCGGCGGTGGCGCCGGTGGGGGTGATGACCTTGCGGCGGGTGAGGACTCGTTGGAGGTTGGTGGTGTCCACGTCGTAACCCAGGGCGGCGCAATAGATTTGACGGAGGGTGGACATGGTGAAGCGGGCGGGGGCGAGGGCGAAGGCGATGTTGGTGTAGGAGAGTTTGGCGGCGAGGCGGGCGCGGGCGTGGTGGACGACCGTGCCGTGGTCGAAGGACATGGCGGGCAGGGTGGAGACGGGGTGCCAGCGGGTGTCGGGCGGGAGGCGGGGGTCGGCGGTGAGGGGGACCAGGCCGAGGTAGGCCGAGGCGATGCGGCGGGGGCCGGGGACGCGGTGCGGGTCGCTGAAGACCGAAAGCTGTTCCAGGTGCCAGAGTTCGCGGACGTCGACCTTCTCGGCGAGCTGGCGGCGGGCCGAGGCGTCGAGGTCCTCGTCGTCGCGCAGGCGGCCGCCGGGTAGGGACCAGGTGCCGGTCTGCGGCTCCATCGCGCGCTCCCACAGCAGCACGGCGAGTTCGGTGTGCCAGCCGGGGGTCTTGCGTACCGACTGGGGATCGATCGCCTCGCTGATGCTCTGACCTGCGGTGATGGTGTCGGGGAAGCGGCGAACCTGGAACACGGCGGTGAGCGATTCGTGAACGGTGCTACTATGGGGCACGTTTTCGATTCTAAGTCGAAAACCGGGTGTATGCGAATCGGCGCGGTTGCCGAGCGCATGAGGAAGGAGCCTGCCATGGCGACGATGATGCTTGCCGGGCATGTAGTGGACGGTCCGTCGGGGTTCACGGGGGTCGAGGCGACCCCGGAGTGGGCCCGGGAGATCAAGCGGCTGGCGCGGGAGCGCAACGCGACCGTCCTGGCGCACAACTATCAGCTGCCGGAGATCCAGGACGTCGCCGACCACGTCGGTGACTCGCTGGCGCTGTCGCGGATCGCGGCGGCCGCGCCCGAGGACACGATCGTGTTCTGCGGAGTGCATTTCATGGCGGAGACGGCGAAGATCCTCAGCCCGGCGAAAACCGTGCTGATCCCGGACCAACGTGCCGGTTGTTCCCTCGCGGACTCCATCGACGCCGACGAGTTGCGCGCCTGGAAGGCCGAGCACCCCGACGCGGTGGTGGTTTCGTACGTGAACACCACGGCCGCGGTGAAGGCGCTCACCGACATCTGCTGCACCTCCTCCAACGCGGTCGACGTGGTGGCCTCGATCGACCCCGACCGCGAGGTGCTGTTCCTGCCGGACCAGTTCCTCGGCGCGCACGTCAAGCGCGTGACCGGCCGGGAGAACATGCACATCTGGGCCGGGGAATGCCACGTGCACGCGGGCATCAACGGCGACGAGCTGACCGAGCAGGCGCGCAGCCACCCCGATGCCGAACTGTTCGTGCATCCCGAATGTGGTTGCGCCACTTCGGCTCTGTACCTCGCGGGGGAGGGCGCGTTCCCGGCCGACCGGGTGCACATCCTGTCCACCGGGGGCATGATCGACGCCGCCCGGGCCGCCCGGTCGAATCAGGTGCTGGTCGCCACCGAGGTGGGCATGCTGCACCAGCTGCGCAAGGCCGCGCCCGGCATCGACTTCCAGGCCGTCAACGACCGCGCCGCGTGCAAGTACATGAAGATGATCACCCCGGCCGCGCTGCTGCGCTGCCTGGTCGAGGGGCGCGACGAGGTGCACGTGGATCCCGAAACCGCCGCCGCCGGAAGGCAATCGGTGCAGCGGATGATCGCCATCGGCAATCCCGGCGGCGGGGAATGACCTCGTTCACCTGGGAGGCCGAGGCCGATCTCGTGGTGATCGGCGGTGGCGTCGCGGGCCTGACCGCGGCGCGCACCGCCTCGCTGCGCGGGCTGCGGGTGCTGACGCTGAGCAAGGGCGGGCCCACCGACACCGCCACCCAGTACGCGCAGGGCGGCATCGCCGTCGTTGCGCCGCAAGGGGATTCGGTGGATTCGCATGTGCACGACACCGTGGTCGCCGGGGCGGGGCTGTGCGATCCGGAGGCGGTGCGCTCGATCGTCGAGGGCGGCGGGCGCGCGGTGGCGGCTCTGACCGACCTCGGGGCGGTGTTCGATCTCGGGCGCGACGGGGAGATCTCGCGCACCCGCGAGGGCGGGCACAGCACGCGGCGGATCATCCACGCGGGCGGGGACGCGACGGGCGCGGAGGTGCAGCGGGCATTGAACGCGGCCGGGCTGCCGGTGTTGTTCGGCGCGGCGGCGGTCGATGTCGTGACCGGGCCGGGCGGGGTGCGCGGGGTGCTCGCGGTGTCCGACGAGGGCTTCGGCGTGGTGCACGCGCCCGCGGTGCTGCTGGCGACCGGGGGGCTCGGGCAGTTGTACGCGTGCAGCACCAATCCGGCGGGCGCGACGGCCGACGGGGTGGCGCTGGCGCTGCGGGCCGGGGCGATCGTGGCGGATCTCGAGTTCGTGCAGTTCCATCCGACCGTGCTGTTCGCGCGGGGCGGGGTGGGGCGGCGGCCGTTGATCAGCGAGGCCGTGCGCGGGGAAAGCGCGAGACTGGTTGACGGACAAGGGAATTCGATCATGGACGGGGTGCATCCGCGGGGTGATCTGGCGCCGCGAGACGTGGTCTCGCGGGCGGTGGCCGCGCGGATGCGGGCCACCGGGACCGAGCACGTGTATCTCGACGGGCGGGGGATCGAGGGTTTCGCGGAGCGGTTCCCGACCATCACGGCCTCGTGCCTGGCGGCGGGGATCGATCCGCGGCGGGATCTGATCCCGGTCGCGCCCGCGGCGCATTACCAGTGCGGGGGCGTGGTGACCGATACCTGCGGGCGCACAACGGTTCCCGGGCTGTACGCGGCGGGCGAGGTCGCGCGCACCGGACTGCACGGGGCCAATCGGCTGGCCTCCAACAGTCTGCTGGAGGGGCTGGTCGTCGGTGAGCGAGTCGGGGCGGCGGCGATCGAGCGGCGGGACGAGGGTGTCGAGATCGCCGCGGCCGCCGTTCCGATGTTCCCCCGGGCGGATCGAACATCGTTGCAGGCGTTGATGTCCGATCACGCGTCGGTGGTCCGCGACGGGGAGGGACTGCGGGCCGGGGTGCTGGGCCTGGTCCAGCTGCTGCGGGGCGAGAACGCGAATTCCGCTGTCGCGAAATCGGTTACGGATATCGAGGATTCCGCTCTGACCCTCACGGCCCGGGCGCTGCTGGTGGCGGCCGCCGCCCGCACCGAGAGCCGGGGCTGCCACACCCGTTCCGACCATCCGGAGCCGCGCGCGGAGTTGCATCGCAGCCTGCCGGTCCGTTTGGGGGCCGACGGGCGGCCGCAGATCGTTCCGGAGCTGGCCGATCCGCCGGGACGGTGGACCGGGTTGGCCGTGCCCAGGGCGTCGTAGCCGCCCGAGACAAGACTTTTCGATCAGGAGGTAGTGATGACGCTGGACGGTGGGCTCGACAGGGATGAAGTGGTGGGGATCGTGCGGCGGGCCCTGGAGGAGGATCTGCGGTACGGGCCCGATGTGACGACGAATGCGACGGTTTCGGGGGACGCCGTGGTCAAGGCGGGGGTGGTGGCCCGGGAGGCGGGGACGGTGGCCGGGATCGATGTGGGGGTGGTGGTCCTCGATGAGGTGATCGGGGCGGGGAATTACGAAGTGACGGAACGGGTTTCGGATGGGACTCGGGTGCGGGCGGGGGAGACGGTGTTGGGGGTGGTGGGGCCCGCTCGGGGGGTGCTGGTGGCGGAGCGGACCCTGTTGAATCTGGTGACGCACATGTCGGGGATCGCCACGGCGACCGCGGCGTGGGTGGATGCCGTGGCGGGGACGGAGTGCCGGATTCGGGACAGCCGGAAGACGTTGCCGGGGCTGCGGGCGTTGCAGAAGTACGCGGTGCGGATGGGCGGGGGCGTCAATCACCGGATGGGGCTGGGGGACGCGGCCCTGATCAAGGACAATCACGTCGTCGCGGCGGGCTCGGTGGTGGCGGCGCTGCGGGCGGTGCGCGCGGCCGCGCCGGAGATCGCCTGCGAGGTCGAGGTGGACGATCTCGATCAGCTCGACGCGGTGCTGGCCGAGGACGTGGAACTGGTGCTGCTGGACAACTTTCCGCTCTGGGCCACCCAGGCGGCGGTGCAGCGCCGCGACGCGCGGGCGCCACGGACGAAGCTGGAGTCCTCCGGCGGACTGAGCCTCGACGTGGCCGCCGACTACGCCCGCACGGGCGTCGACTACCTGTCGGTGGGCGCGCTGACCCACTCGGTGCGGGTCCTCGACCTCGGTTTGGACATGTAACCGCTACAGCCCGAATTCGCCCGGGGCCAAACGCAATACGCGACAGCAGTCGCGCAGCGCGTCGGCGCCCCGGCCGTCCACCCGCCCGGCGAGTTCGATTCCGGCCCACACCGCCGCGCGGGCGCGATCCGGGCTGTCGGTGGCGCGGGCGATCTGCTGGAGCACGTACGCGCGACCGAAGGCCGGATCGAGGGTGAGCCGAAGCCAGTTGTCCTCGAACAGATTTCGCAGTTCCCCTTGCGAGAAGTGATGCAGGACGGTCGATTCCTCGATGCGGTCGGCGATGCGGATGCGGCGCTCGGGGTCACCGGTGGTGCCTGCGGTGGTCGCCAGGGCGCAGACCCCGACGGCCGCGTCGCGGAAGATGGTGTCGCGGAAGGTGTCCGCGCGCGTGGAAGTCGTTTCGAGATCGTCGACGAAGGACAAGGAACTACCCCCAAACAGGTGGAATTGTTCGGGCGGCCGCCTACCGTCCGAATACGACAATCGATGGCGCGACGGTAACAGAACGCAGCGCCCCGCCCGGCGCGAAACGATCGACTGTCCGGACGCGTCCGAAATCGCAAACGACGGATGCAATTTCATCGCCACGATGACCTGGCGACACGCGAACCCGCAGGTCCATGGCGTGATATCCGCCACAGGGGCGTGTTATCAGGCGGTGAGTTCCCGTTCCAGCGGCGTGCGAAAGCGCGGAATCGCGCGCACGTCGCCGAAGAACTCCCGAATGCATTCGGCCTCCCGTTCGATCGCGCTCTCCGCATCGCTACCCACGTCTTCGAGCGTGCGCCAGACTATTTCGCCGTCCTTGCGCTGCGCCCAGCCGCCGACGATTCGTCCGTCCCACCAGATCGTCGGACCGATATTGCCGTTGGTGTCGAAGACCGCGGGAGCGTGCGGGCCCAGGAACCAGTCGCGCGCCTGCCAGCCCATCGGCGTCGGGTCCAGGGCGGGCAGCAGCGCCGCCCACGGCTCGACGGCGGGGGTGGGCTCGAGGTCGTCGGCGAGGGCGATGCCGGTCGTGCCGTCGAGATCGACTTCGGCGATGTCCAACCGCGCCAACGTCTTTCGCACATCGCCCAGCGTCCAGCCGGTCCACCACTTGAGGTCGGCGACGGGCGCGGGGCCGAAGGTGCGCAGCCAGCGCCGGACCAGTTCCGTGCGGCCCTCGTCGATCGGCAGCGTGGGAATGCCCGCGGGCAGCCAGGATTCGATCGGCGCCCAGGTGTACTGGCTGCTGGTCCAGCCGCCGTTCGGGCGTCCGCGCACGATGCCGCCCTCGCAGCCGAGGGTGACCAGCACCCAGGTGGTGATGTTGGTGGGCTTGGAATACGGCTTGCCCGGCGCGGTGTCGACCTGGGTGCGCAGCCGCGGCACCGCCGCGCCGAGCTGGGCGCCGGTGGCGCTGCCGCGGGCCAGCAGTTCGCGATGGGTCTCCGCCTCGACCTCGCTCAGCCATGCCTGCACATCGCCCTCGACCACGCCCTCCAGATACCGCCCGTAGGTGCGGCGCTGCTTGTGGGCCAGCGCGTCCGCCACCGAAACCTGAAGGGCCGGAACCAGATCCACCGGGACGACGAACATGGTGCGGCGCATGGCCAGCATGCGCAGCAGCGACCGATCGTCGTAGAGCGCCCGCTCCATGTCCGCTGGTTCGAGGGCGCGCCCGCGCGCGGCGGCCGACAGGTACACCGTCGCCGGATCGGTGGCGTGCAGAGCGACCATCGCCGCCGCGATCGCGGCCGGATCGTCGACGCGCCGCGCCGGGGCGAGCAGATGCCGGGTCGCGAGTCGGGCCCGCCGCTCCGCGGTGTCGATCGAACGCATGGGCGAATACTACTCGAGCGCGCGCAGATAGGCGTCGAGCTGAGCCGCGCCCGCGAGCAGGGCCCGCCCGCGGGCGGTGAGCCGGTCCTGCCAGGCGTCGAGGAAGGCGCGCAGCGCTTCGGCGCCGCCCGCCGCGCGCAGGGACGCGAGGAAGCGGGCGATCTGGTCCAAGGGGTGGCCGCCGCGCCGGAGTTGCCGGACGATCTCGGCATCGCGCACGCAGTCCGGGCCGAAAAGCCGGTAGCCCGTTGACCTTTCGCGTTCGGGGCGGAGAATACCCGCGGCCTCCCAGGCGCGCAGCGTCGCCGTGTGGACGCCGAGGCGGTGCGCGAGTTCGCCCACGGTGAGGGGTGGGGCCGACGTTTCGGCCGGGTCGGGGTCGTGTGGGGCCGGGTTGGGGTGGTGCGGGGTCGATTTCGCGGCCCGGTCGGGGTCGTATGGGGCTGATTTTGCGGCCGGGTCGGGGTGGTGCGAGGTCGATCTTGCGGCCGGATCGGGGTCGTGTGGTGCCGTGGTCAGGGTGGTGAGGGCGGTGGCGACCTCGGTGTGGGTGGTGCGTTCGTTGTGGAGGGCGACGTGGGTGGTGTCGAGGAGGCGGTAGGCCGCGGGGAGGTCGTCGCGGTGGACGGCGCGCATGATCGCCAGGGCGTGCTGGTGGCCGTGGCCCTCGCGGAGGGTGAGGAAGGCGCGTAGGGCGTGCGCGTGGCGGGGGGTGTAGTGGCGGTAGCCGGTGTCGGCGCGGTCGGTGGGTGGGAGGGCGCCTGCGGCGTCGTAGTTGCGGATCGCCTGGGCGGACAATCCGTGTTCGCGGGCCAGGTCGATCGGTCGCAGGAGGGGCTCCTTTGAGGGTTTTCGGCGGAAGCTCCAGGTGGATAGCGCGGAAGTTTCACTCGGTTCTTCAACGATAGCGTCGAGGGCAGTTCCTTCGACCAAGGGGAGATCATGTCCACAGTCACCGCGTTGCGTGCGATGGGTCGCGCGCTCGACGATCCGGAGAGTCTGGGGCGGGCTCTCGACGAGTTGCTGGGCGCGCGTCGGGAGCCGCCCGCCCTGTTCGCCCTCGGGGAGCCGACGCACGGCATCCCGGCATTTCCGTTGCTGCGCAACGACATCCTCGCGCACCTCGTCGAGCGTGGCTTCCGGTCGATCGCGCTGGAGAGCGACTTCTTCGCGGCCGCGCTCGTCGACGACTACGTGAACGGGTCCGCGGGCGCCATCGACACGGTGCTGCGCAGCGGATTCAGTCACCGCTTCGGCAATGTGCCGGGCAATCGGGAACTCGTGGAGTGGTTGCGCGCGCACAATGCCGACCGCGTGCCCGCGGACCGCGTCCACTTCTACGGGTTCGACGCGCCGTTCGACCAGACCGAACTTCCGAGCCCGCGCGGGTCGCTGACCGCGGCCATCGCCTGTCTGCCCGACGCGCTGCGTCCCGAAAGCGCTTGCGCCGCAGACGATTTACTCGGTGACGACGGGGAGTGGACGAATGCCGGGGCCACCTACGATCCGGAACTGGCCTTCGCCGACCCCGACCGCCTCCGCGCCCTGCGTGTGCTCGCCGACGACGTCGCCAGCGCCCTGCGTCGCGCCGCTGCCGCCCTGCGAGCCGCCGACCCGGCCGGATACGACCTCGCCGCCGCCCACGCCCGTACCGCCCAGGGGCTGCTGCGCTATCACACGGCGTTGGCGCGCCGCGGTCCCGATCGCATCGCGCTCCTGCTCAGCCTGCGCGCGGAGATGATGGCCGACAATCTCCTCGCGATCCTCGCCCGGGAGCAGCACCGGGGACCGACCCTGGTGTTCGCCCACAACACGCACCTGCGGCGCGCGCGGTCCCGCATGACGGTCGGGGCAGCCGACGTGAGCTGGGACAGCGCCGGGGCGCTCGTCGCCACCGCCCTGGGCGAGTGGTACGTCTTCGTCGCCACCGACGCCGACCCGCACAGCGAATCCGGCACGCTCCAAGGCGAATTGGCCGCCGTCACCGCCCGGCGCGCCCTGTTCCCCGCACCGGCACTGCGCGCCGCGCTGCCCGCCGCCACCACCGCGAGCGCGCCGATCGTGCCCGGACACATCCCTCTCACGCCCGACGATCTGGATTGCGCCGACGCGGTGGTCTTCGTCGCGGATACGGATGCGAAGCGGTATCCGTACTGGTGAGGACCACGGGAACAGTGCGGGATCGCTACGGGTTGACCGAAGGGATCGACAACGGAGGTGACGATGAACAAGCCTGCGGACGCGGCGTATCACTGGGACGGCGACGCCCTGGATCTGGACGGCTATCTCACGCGCATCGGCTTCGAGGGGGAGCGGACGGCGAGCGTGGCGACCCTGCGAGCGTTGCAGTACGCCCACACCACGACGATCCCGTTCGAGAACTTCGAGCCGGTGTTCGGGCGGGCGTTGCCGTTGGATCTGGAAGCGTTGCAGGACAAGATGATTCGCGGTCGTCGGGGCGGCTACTGCTACGAGAACGTCGGGCTGTTCGCGGCTGCGCTGGAACGACTCGGGTTCGGCGTCACCGGATTGCAGGGGCGGGTGAGCATGGGTGCGGGCGGGGTGCGTCCGGCCACCCACGCCCTGTTGCGGGTCACCACGGCCGACGACGAGCGGGTCTGGTTGTGCGACGTGGGTTTCGGGGCGGGGCCGCTGGCGCCGCTCGAACTGAATCCGGACGCGGGCGAGGTGACGGCGGGACAGTGGCGCTTCCGGCTCGAGCGCGGGCGCGGGGAACTGGACAGCGAACTGTGGACGCTGCATCAATTCGGCAAGGACGGGTGGGTCGACCGGCACAGCTTCACGCTGAACCCGCAGTACCGCATCGACTTCGTGGTCGGCAACCACTTCGTCGCCACCTCGCCGCGCTCGCCGTTCGTGACCCGGCCCTACGTGCAGCGGTTCCACCCCGACGTCCATTACGTGCTCGACAACACCACCCTCATCACCGAATATCCGGACGGCACCGCCGATATCCGTGACCTGGAACCGGCCGAGTTGCCCAAGGTCGTGGCCGAGGTCTTCGACATCGAACTCGCCCCGGCGGACGCCGAGCGGTTGGCCACCGGATTTTGGTTGGGGTGACTGATCGGGGACCGGCGGATGCCGAGCGGTTGGCTACCGGCTTTTGGTTGGGGTGAGTGATCGGCTCGCCCCGGCGGACGCCGAGCGTTCGGCCACCGGATTTCGGTGTGAGCGAGCGCGATGACACCCGACAAAACGTACGTTTCCGGGGGCTTCTCGGGGTGGCCGGTAGGGTCGGGCGGGTGCGCACGAGTACGAAGCTGGTCGCCCTGTTCGCCGCCCCGATTCTCGCCCTCGCCGCCTGCTCGGGCGACAAGACGACCGACCGGTTGAACAGCACCGTGCACACCTTCGCCGACGCGCTGGGCCGGGAGGATCCGGCGGCGGCCGCGGCGGTCACCAGCGATCCCGCGCAGGCGTCGGAGACGCTGGGCAAGCTGTTCGACAGCCTGGGCAAGGATGTGCGGGTCGAGGTGGGCACGGTCGACAAGAACGACGCCGGGGCCACGTTCACCCTGAACACGACGTGGAAACTCGGTCAGGGCGGCAACGAGTGGGCCTACACCACCACCGGCACCGCGGTGCGCGCGGGCGAGGGGTGGAAGATCCACTGGAATCCGGCGACCGTCGCGCCCGGACTGGACGCGGGTCCGCTGAGTTACGGTCCGGTCTATCCCGATCCGGCGGCGCGGGTGCTCGATCGGGGCGGGGCGGAGTTGCTCACCCAGCAGGTGGTCACGCTGGTGAACGTGGCGCCCGGCGCGGACGTGAACGGCGTTGCGGCGCTGTTGAATCCGATCGATTCGAGTATCACCCCGGAGTCCCTGCAAGCCCAATTGTCCGGTGCGCAAGGCAAATCCGTCACCGCGATCTCCCTGCGCGAGGCCGATCTCGCCCCGATCTCCGCGCCGCTGGCCGCGCTGCCCGGGGTGACCCTCGCCCCGCAGACGCGGCTGCTGGCCACCGACAAGACGGTCAGTTCGCCGACGCTGTCGGGGTTGTCGGAGTTGTGGCAGCACGCCGCGGACGACGCGGCGGGCTGGGCGGTGCGCGCGCAGACCGCCACCGGCACGCAGCGCGTCGGCGGGCAGGACGCGAAACCCGTCGCCGATATCGCCAGCACCCTCGATCTGGGGATGCTGCGTTCCGCCGAGGCCGCGCTCGCGCCGATCGCGACGCCCGCGGCCATGGTCGTCATCCAGCCCTCCACGGGAAATGTGTTGGCGCTGGCGCAGAACGCACCCGCCGACGGGCAGGGGCCGATCGCGCTCACCGGGCTGTATCCGCCGGGTTCGACCTTCAAGACCGTCACCGTGTCGGCGGCGTTGCAGGCCGGGCAGGTCACCCCGGACACCGTGGTCGGCTGCCCGGGCACCGAGAACATCGAGGGGCGCCAGATCCCCAACGACGACAACTTCGATCTGGGGCAGGTGCCGCTGCACACCGCGTTCGCCCGCTCCTGCAACACCACCATGGGGCGGCTCGCGGTGAACCTGCCACCGGACGGACTCACCAAGGCGGCCGCGCAACTCGGGCTCGGCGTCGACTACACCGCGCCCGGGATGACGACCGTCACCGGCAAGGTGCCCACCGCGGACACTCCCGCGTTGCGGGTCGAGGAGGGCATCGGGCAGGGCAAGGTGACGGCGTCGCCGTTCGGGATGGCGTTGCTCGCCGCGGCCATCGCGCGCGGTTCGGTGCCCGCCCCGACGATAGTCGCCGGGAAAGCTGGTGTCGCCGACCACAATCCGGACCCGCTCCCGGCCGGGATCGCCGATCAGGTGAAGGCGATGATGCGCGAGACCATCACCGGCGGCACCGCCACCCAATTGCGCGACATCCCCGGCATGTTGGGCAAGACGGGCACCGCCGAGTACATCGATGACAAGCACGCGCACGGCTGGTTCGTCGGCATCGATGGTGATCTGGCGCTCGCGGTGTTCGTCTCCGACGCGGGCGGTTCGGGTCCGGCCGTGGACGCCGCGGGACGGTTTCTGCGCGACCAGAAGTGACCTTCGTCACGAGAGGTCGCGGTCCCGTCACACAGTGATCTCGCCTTCACCGCACAGGTGTCGGACATATTTCGCTCGGATCTCACTCCGGCGTCGGAGGTCCCGGTCGGGGCCGCTACACTCGTCCGGGGAACAAGCGGGCAACCGCCCCTCGGTAAGTCACGGATCGCGGAGAAACTCGGAGTAGTGCCATCGAAACCGGCCAAGTGATCGCAGGGCATTACCGCCTGGTCGAACGGATTGGTAGCGGCGGCACAGGCGTCGTTTGGCGTGCCGTCGACGAACGTCTGGAACGATCCGTCGCGATCAAACAGATCCTCACCCAGCCCAGTCTGCCGCCGGGTGAGAAGGACATCGTGCGCCAGCGCGCCTCGCGCGAGGCCCGCAACGCCGCCCGCTTCCAACACCCCAATGCCATCGTGGTTTTCGACATCACCGACCACGAGGGCGATCCGTGCCTGATCATGGAATACCTGCCGTCGCAGAGTCTGGCCGTGGTGCTGGCCTCGCAGGGCACGCTGCCGCTGCCGCAGGTCGCGCGGATCGGCGAGCAGGTGGCCTCGGCGCTGGTGGCCGCGCATCGGGCGGGCATCGTGCACCGGGACGTCAAGCCGGGCAACGTGCTGTTGGGGGAGAACCACACCGTCAAGATCACCGATTTCGGCATCTCCAAGGCCAAGGGCGACGTGACGCTGACCGCGACCGGATTGATCTCCGGCACCGCGGCGTATCTCGCGCCGGAGGTGGCCCGCGGCGCGGAGCCGAGCCCCGCCGCCGACGTCTTCGCCTTGGGCGCAACGCTTTTCCACGCGCTGGAGGGCGAGCCGCCCTACGGCACCAACCCGAATCCGCTCGCGCTGCTCTACGCCGCCGCCAACGGCCAGCTCAAGCAGCCGCGCAACGCCGGGCCGCTGACCGATCTGCTGCTGGATCTGCTCAGCTTCGATCCCGAGGATCGCCCGAGCATGACCGAGGTCCGCGACCACCTCGCCGATTTCGCCGACTACGGCGCCGATTCCGAGCCCACCCACATGCTCGCGACCCGCCGCCCCGCCACCCGCCGCCAGGCCACCCGGACACTGGATCGCCGTGCGGCGCAGGCGGATATCTCCACGGCCGAGATGATGGCAACGGCCGCAACGATTTCCGAGCCGGAGATGGCCCCCGTGCGCCCCGCCGCCCCGGGCGCGCATCCGACGCGGTCGCATCCGGTGCAGTCCCAGGTGTTGGAGGAGGCCCCGGCGGGCAACCGCAAACCGCTGTTGTTCGTGGGTGGGTTCGCGGTGGGGCTGGTGATCGTGGCTGTGGTGTTGGCGGCGATGTTCAGTAATTCGGGGTCGGGATCGTCTGGGGCGCAGACGAATTCGACGTCGGTCGCCGCGTCGGCCAGCGCCAGCAGCACGGCGTCGGCGAACGCCGCGCTTGGGCAGACCAAGGGTGTGAGCGACGCGGATGTCGGCTTGGCCGCATCCATGATCGAAAAACAGTTCTACAACGCCATTCTGGACTCCGACTTCGACACGGCGTGGTCGCATCTCACCCCTGCGGCTCAGCAGGTGTACGGGAGTGAGGATGCGTTCCAGACGTACTGGTCGCAGCACCAGATCACGCACTACTCCGAGATCGAGGGCGTGCGGAACACCCCCAACTCCGACGGCTCCGTGGACATGCGGGTGTCGAGTCTCAGCTACGGCGGCAAGACCAAGACGAATGTGCCGCTGCGCGTAATCAATTCGAAGTCAGGTCCGCAGATCGATAGCGATACTCGCTGAGCGAAACCGGCAGGGGCTGGGCGGTTTCCGGCGTTCCCGAATCATGGCGGTGGCGTTAGGCTTCGGGTATGAGCACGCGAGAGATGTTGCGGGGGGAGCGCGCCGAGTTGGTGGCGTTGCTGCGTGGGTTGTCGGATGCGGAGTGGTTGGCGCCGTCGTTGTGTGCGGGGTGGCGGGTGCGGGATGTGGTGGGGCATCTGTTGTACGACTCGGTTTCGCTGCTCGATTACGCGGGGGTGTCGGTGCGGAGCCGGTTGTCGTTCGATGGGACCAACAACGCGCTCGTGGATCGGTTCCGGTCGTTGTCGACGGCGGAGTTGGTGGATCGGCTGGAGAACTCCGGGGAGCACATCACGCGGTTCATGCCGGGGGTGGGGCTGGCGGACATGCTCGTTCATCAGCAGGACATTCGGCGGCCGCTCGGGAAGCCGCGCGAGATTCCGGCCGAGCGGTTGCGGTTCGTGCTGAGCCATCCGGATCCGTTCGCCCAGCCCAAGCGGTATGTCCGGGGGCTTCGGCTGGTCGCCACGGATGTGGAGTGGTCGCAGGGGTCCGGGCCGGAGGTGCGCGGGCCGGGGGAGGCGCTGGCCCTGGCGATGGTCGGGCGGGCGGTCGCGCTCGCCGATCTCGAGGGGGAGGGGCTGGAGACGTTGCGCGGGCGCATGCCGGGGTGAATCCGCACGCCGACGGCGGTGAATAACCATTGGCACCGACCCGATAGTCTGGTAGCTGGCCCTCGAGCCCTCCGATGACCAGCACCGACGAAGGATTCGCCACCGCCATGACATCCCGCATCGAGCTCGCCCGCGTCGATCTGCGCGGTCGTACTCCCACCGCCGCCGAGCTGCGCGCCGCGCTGCCGCGCGGGGGAGTCGACGTCGACTCGGTGCTGCATCGGGTGCGGCCGGTGGTCGAGGCGGTGCGCGATCGCGGGGTGGCCGCGGCCATCGAGTTCAGCGAGCGTTTCGACGGGGTCGCGCCCGCCGCGGTGCGGGTTCCGGCCGCCGAACTGGAACGGGCCCTGGCCGAACTCGATCCGGCCGTGCAGGCCGCGCTCGAGGTCGCCATCGCCCGCACCCGCGCCGTGCACGCCGACCAGCGCCGCACCGACACCACCACCCAGGTCGTGCCCGGCGGCACGGTGACCGAGCGCTGGGTGCCGGTCGAACGGGTCGGGCTGTACGTGCCCGGCGGCAATGCCGTCTACCCGTCCAGCGTCGTGATGAACGTGGTGCCCGCCCAGGCCGCGGGCGTCGAATCCCTCGTGGTCGCCTCGCCTCCGCAGGCGCGCTTCGGCGGGCTGCCGCATCCGACCATCCTGGCCGCCGCACGGCTGCTCGGCGTCGCGGAGGTGTGGGCGGTCGGCGGCGCGCAGGCCGTCGCGCTGCTGTCCTACGGCGGCACCGACACCGACGGCGCCCGCCTCGATCCGGTCGACATGATCACCGGCCCCGGCAACATCTACGTCACCGCCGCCAAACGGCTGTGCCGCGGCCTGGTCGGCATCGACGCCGAGGCCGGGCCCACCGAGATCGCCGTGCTCGCCGACGCCACCGCCGACCCCGCGCACGTCGCCGCCGACCTGATCAGCCAGGCCGAACACGATGTGCTCGCCGCCAGCGTGCTGGTCACCGACAGCGTCGAGCTGGCCGATGCCGTGGACGCCGCGATCAACGCGCAGCTGGACGTCGTCAAACATCGTGAGCGCGTGTCGGAGGCGTTGTCCGGCAAGCAATCCGGCGTCGTCCTCGTCGACGACATCGCGCAGGGCCTGCGCGTGGTCAACGCCTACGCCGCCGAACACCTCGAGATCCAGACCGCCGACGCGCCCGCCGTCGCGGCCCGGGTGCGCAGTGCCGGAGCGGTTTTCGTGGGGCCGTGGTCCCCGGTCAGCCTCGGCGACTACTGCGCGGGCTCCAATCACGTCCTGCCCACCGCGGGCTGCGCCCGGCACTCCTCGGGGCTGAGCGTGCAGACCTTCCTGCGCGGCATCCACGTGGTCGACTACAGCGAGGCCGCGCTGAAAGACGTTGCCGGACATGTGGTCGCGCTCGCCGACGCCGAGGATCTGCCCGCGCACGGGCAGGCCGTGCGGATCCGATTCGAGGCGCTGTCGTGACCGCCCCCGGTTCGGCCGTCACCCTCGACGATCTGCCGCTGCGGGAGGCCCTGCGCGGTAAAAAGCCTTACGGCGCACCGCAATTGACGGTTCCGGTGCAGCTGAACACCAACGAGAATCCGCATCCGCCCAGCCGGGCGCTGATCGACGATGTCGCCGAGGCCATTCGCGCCGCCGCCGCCGACCTGCACCGTTACCCGGATCGGGACGCGGTCGCGCTGCGCGGTGACCTCGCGGCGTATCTGACCCGGCAGACCGGGGTGGCGCTGGACGTGTCGAACGTGTGGGCGGCCAACGGGTCCAACGAGATCCTGCAACAGCTGTTGCAGGCGTTCGGCGGAAGCGGCCGCAGCGCAATGGGTTTCGTGCCGTCCTACTCGATGCACCCGATCATCTCCGAGGGCATCGACACCGAATGGGTCGAGGCCAAGCGCGCCGCGGACTTCTCCCTCGACGTCGACTACGCGCTCGCCTGCATCGGTGAACGCCGCCCCGACATCGTCTTCGTGACCAGCCCCAACAATCCCACCGGGCACAGCATTCCGCTCGCCGATCTGGTTCGCGTCCTCGACGCGGCCCCGGGGCTGGTGATCGTGGACGAGGCGTACGCCGAATTCTCCGGCGCGCCCAGCGCGATCGAGCTGATCGATCGCTATCCGGCGAAACTCGTTGTGACCCGGACGATGTCGAAGGCGTTCGCGTTCGCCGGGGGACGGCTGGGGTATCTGGCCGCCGCGCCCGCGGTGATCGACGCGCTGCTGCTGGTGCGACTGCCCTATCACCTGTCGGTGGTCACGCAGGCGGCCGCGCGGGCGGCGCTGCGGCACGCCGACGAGACGCTGGCCTCGGTCGCCGAACTCGCCGCCCAGCGCGACCGGGTGGCGAAGGCGTTGCGCGAGATGGGTTTCGAGGTCGCCCCGAGCGACGCGAACTTCCTGCTGTTCGGCCGGTTCGCCGATGCCCCGGCGGCCTGGCAGAAGTACCTGGACGAGGGCGTGCTCATCCGCGACGTCGGCATCCCCGGCTATCTGCGGACCACGATCGGCCTCGCCGCCGAGAACGACGAATTCCTGCGGGTCAGCGCGAAGCTGGTCGGGACGGAGGTGGTGTCATGAGTGAGAACCGGACCGCGCGGGTGGAACGCACCACCAAGGAGTCCAGCATCGTCGTCGAGCTGGATCTCGACGGCACCGGGCGGACCGACATCGCCACCGGCGTGCCGTTCTACGACCACATGCTCACCGCGCTCGGCGCGCACGCCAGCTTCGATCTGTCGGTGCGCGCGGAGGGCGACATCGAGATCGAGGCGCATCACACCGTCGAGGACACCGCCATCGTGTTCGGGCAGGCCCTGGGTAAGGCGCTCGGCGACAAGCAGGGCATCCGGCGGTTCGGCGACGCGTTCATCCCGATGGACGAGACCCTCGCGCACGCCGCGGTCGACGTCTCCGGGCGACCCTACTGTGTGCACACCGGCGAGCCGGAACACCTGCTGCACACCGTGATTCCGACCAACGGGCCCGGCGCGCCCTATTCGACCGTGTTGAACCGGCACGTCTTCGAGTCGATCGCGCTGAACGCCCGCATCGCCCTGCACGTTCGGGTGCTCTACGGCCGCGACCAGCATCACGTCACCGAGGCCGAATACAAGGCGGTGGCACGGGCTTTGCGCGCGGCGGTGGAGTACGACCCGCGGGTGTCGGGCGTCCCGTCGACGAAGGGAACGCTGTGAGCAAGACCGTCGCGCTGCTCGACTACGGCTCGGGCAATCTGCACTCGGCGCAGCGCGCGCTGATCCGCGCGGGCGCCGACGTCACCGTCACCGCCGACCACGAGATCGCCTTGGCCGCGGACGGTTTGGTGGTGCCCGGCGTCGGCGCGTTCGCCGCCTGCATGGACGGGCTGCGGTCGGTGCGCGGGGAACGCATCATCGGCAAGCGGCTGGCCGGGGGGCGGCCGGTGCTCGGCATCTGCGTGGGGATGCAGATCCTGTTCGCGCGCGGCGTCGAATTCGGGGTGGAGAGCGAGGGCTGCGCCGAATGGCCCGGCACCGTCGAACGCCTGCCCGCCCCCATCCTGCCGCACATGGGCTGGAACACCGTGTCCGCGCCCGCCGACAGCGTCCTGTTCGCGGGCATGGACGCCGACACCCGCTTCTACTTCGTGCACTCCTACGCCGCCCAGAAATGGGAGTGGACCGACGAGGGCACGCTGTCCCCGGCCCGCCTCACCTGGGCCGAACACGGCGGGCCGTTCCTGGCCGCGGTCGAGAACGGGCCCCTGAGCGCGACCCAGTTCCACCCGGAGAAGTCCGGGGACGCGGGGGCCGCGCTGCTGCGGAACTGGGTGGCGTCGCTGTAGGGCGAGGCGGCTCGCCGTAACCCCTTACGTCTGGACCGGATCCACGTGGTCGGCGAGCCAGCGGCCGTCGACGTTGCCGAGGTTTACGCGCAGGACCGTGCGGTTGGGGCGGGGGATGCCGAAGGTGGCGTCGCTGCGGGTGTTCTGGTCGACGGTGACGACGGTTTGCGCGTGGGCGGGATCGGAGGTGTCGGTGCGGCATTCGACGGCGACGGCCTCGGCGCGGGTGTGCGCGGCCTCGGCGCGGGCGCGGCGGTCCTCGGCGGAACCCTCGAACTGGCCGCGGAACTCGCCGGTGGAGCGGTCCAGGACGCGGCGGGTGTAGTCGTCGTAGTTGGCGTAGTCGTAGGTGGTGAACTGCCAGCCGAAATCGCAGGCCGCCTGGGTCAGCGGATCGGTGGGCGCGGCGCCGGCGGGCGGGGCCGCCAGGGCGATGGTCGCGACGAACGCCGATGGCAGTGCGAACGCCAAGCGCCGCAAGCACATCCGGGACATGGCTCACCCCTCGTGGTCGATGACGTGGACAAACGACTCGGTGTCCGGGCCCCCGCACCATGACACATCCTCTGTCATCTGTTTCCCGCCGACCGGCCCGTCAAACCCCCGGCACCGCGTGACCGGCGTCCCAAACGGGACATCCCGATGCGGGAAACGGGAAGTCAGCCCAGTAAGCTGCGCACGTGAGTCTTGTGCTGCTACCCGCCGTCGATGTCGCCAATGGTGAGGCCGTGCGCCTGGTCCAGGGGGAGGCCGGGAGCGAAACCAGCTACGGCGCGCCGCGCGACGCCGCGCTCGCCTGGCAGGAGGCCGGGGCCGAGTGGGTGCACCTCGTGGACCTCGACGCCGCCTTCGGGCGCGGCTCCAATCGGGACCTGCTCGCCGAGGTCGTCGGCGAACTCGACGTGAAGGTCGAACTGTCCGGCGGCATCCGCGACGACGAGTCGCTGAAGGCCGCCCTGGCCACCGGCTGCGCCCGGGTCAACATCGGCACCGCCGCCCTCGAGGATCCGGCGTGGTGCGCCCGCGCGATCGGCGAATACGGCGACAAGATCGCCGTCGGTCTCGACGTGCGGCTCATCGACGGCGAGTACCGGCTGCGCGGGCGCGGCTGGGTCAGCGACGGCGGCGACCTGTGGGAGGTGCTCGAACGCCTCGAACGCGACGGCTGCACCCGCTACGTCGTCACCGACGTCACCAAGGACGGCACCCTCACCGGCCCCAATCTGGATCTGCTGCGCGAGGTCGCCAATGCCGCCGAGGCCCCGGTGATCGCGTCGGGCGGGGTGTCCACCCTCGACGATCTGCGGGCCATCGCGGAGCTGACCGACGACGGGGTGGAGGGCGCGATCGTCGGAAAGGCGCTCTACGCGGGCCGATTCACGTTGCCCGACGCGCTGGCGGCGGTGCGCTGAGGCGATGACCGTCCGGGACCGCAGCGCGCTGCTCGCCACGGCGAGCGAGATTTTGGATTCGGCCACAGCGCGTTTCGCCGAGGGGATCGGCGCGCCCAGCGCGGTGCAGAAGGGCCGCGGCGACTTCGCCACCGCCCTGGACCTCGAACTCGAGCGCACCCTCTCCGCGCGGCTGCGCGAACACACCGGAATCCCGGTGCACGGCGAGGAGTTCGGCGGCCCCGAACTCAGCTCCGGCACGGCGTGGGTGCTCGACCCGATCGACGGCACCTTCAACTACTCCAACGGGCATCCGCTGTCGGGGATGCTGCTGGCGCTGGTCGACGACGGCGAACCGGTGCTCGGCCTGACCTGGCTGCCGCTGCTCGGCCGCCGCTACGCCGCCACCCTCGACGGGCCGGTGCTGTTGGACGGAAAACCGTTGCCGCCCTTGGCTTCCGCGCGGCTGTCCGATGTGATGATCGGCTTCGGGGCGTTCAACATCGACAGCCACGGCCGCATCCCCGGGCGGTTCCGCTTCGATCTGCTCGGCGCGCTGAGCCGGTTGTCGGGGCGGATGCGCATGCACGGCTCGACCGGCATCGACCTGGCGTTCACCGCCTCCGGGGTGCTCGGCGGCGCGATCGTGTTCGGCCATCACCCCTGGGACAACGCCGCCGGGGTGGTGCTGGTGCGCGCGGCCGGGGGCGTGGTCACCGATCTGCGCGGCGAGGAGTGGACGCTGGACTCCAAATCCGTGCTGGCCGCCGCGCCCGGGGTGCACGCCGAACTGCTCGAGATGATCGATATCGCGGTCGAGAGCGCCGCGGAGGAGAGGACCGAATGACCCTCGCCGTACGCGTGATTCCGTGCCTGGACGTGGACGCCGGGCGGGTGGTGAAGGGCGTGAACTTCGAGAACCTGCGCGACGCGGGCGATCCGGTGGAACTGGCCGCCGCCTACGACGCCCAGGGCGCGGACGAGTTGACCTTCCTCGACGTCACCGCCTCCTCCGGCGACCGCGGCACCATGATCGATGTGGTGACCCGCACGGCGGAGCAGATCTTCATCCCGCTCACCGTCGGCGGTGGCGTGCGCACGGTCGACGACGTGGACCGGCTGCTGCGCGCGGGCGCGGACAAGGTCTCGGTCAACACCGCGGCCATCGCCGCGCCGGAGATCCTGCGCGAGATGTCGGAGCGGTTCGGCTCGCAGTGCATCGTGTTGTCGGTGGACGCGCGCCGCGTGCCGGAGGGCAATCCGCCGACCCCGTCGGGCTGGGAGGTCACCACGCACGGCGGCAAGCGCAGCACCGGCATCGACGCGATCGAATGGGCCGCGCGCGGAGCCGAATTGGGGGTCGGGGAGATCCTGTTGAACTCGATGGACGCCGACGGCACCAAGGCCGGATTCGATCTGGCCATGCTCACCGCGGTGCGCGCGGCGGTGTCGGTGCCGATCATCGCCAGCGGCGGCGCGGGCGCGGTCGGCGATTTCGTCCCGGCCGTGCGGACGGGCGCGGACGCGGTGCTGGCCGCGAGCGTGTTCCACTTCGGCGACCTGACCATTGCGCAGGTCAAGGACGCCATGCGGGCCGAAGGTATCGTCGTACGGTGACCACGAGTTTGGATCCGGCCATCGCGGCCCGCCTCAAGCGCAACGAGGCCGGGCTCGTCGCGGCCATCGCGCAGGAACGCGCCACCGGCGCCGTGCTGATGATGGCGTGGATGGACGACGAGGCCCTCGCGCGCACGCTGGCCACCCGCAAGGCCACCTACTATTCGCGCTCGCGGCAGCAGTACTGGGTCAAGGGCGAGACGTCCGGGCACACCCAGTACGTGCACGAGGTCCGCCTCGACTGCGACGGCGACGCCCTGCTGCTGATCGTCGATCAGGAGGGCGCGGCCTGCCACACCGGCACCCACACCTGCTGGGACGGGGACGTCCTGCTCGGCTGAGAGTCCTTGCGGCCCTTCGGGATTCAGTCCCCGGGCGGGCTGGGGCGTCCGCTGGACTGCCCGATGCCCCGCTCGACCCCGAGCTCGAGCTGGCGGACCAGCGCCGTGGCCAGTTCGAGCAGCTCCCGGGTCTGGTTCTCGTCCAGCCCGTCGAACACCAGCCCGCGCACGGCGTCGAGATAGCCGGGCGTCGCCTCCTGCACCTTGCGGAAGCCCGCGTCGGTGAGTACGGCGTGCGCGCCGCGGCGGCCGGGCAGCACCTCGCGATGGGCCCAGCCGAGCCGTTCCAGTTTGGTCACGACATGCGACAGGCGGGATAGCGAGGCATTTGCCTTATAGGCGAGTTCGCTCAACTGAAGGCGATGACCGGCCTCTTCGGAAAGCACTGCCATGACCAGATATTCGAAGTGAGTGACCCCCGACTCGCGCTGTAGCTGCGTGTCCATCGCCGCGGGCAGCCGCGTCGTCAGCGCGACAAGTGTTCGCCACGCTTGCTGTTCGATGGGATCCAACCACTTCGTCACTTCGCGACCTCTCTTGCAGCCAAGTGACGTGATTTCATTGGCAATCTGACTACTTATCGAGACTTCAATTCACGGTCACTCGCGGCCTCAAGTTTGCCACGGTTTCGCTCGCTGGCAACCCCGTTCCGAATGACGTGACATCTATCACCACTGGTCAGACGCCCGGATCGGGGTATTCGCCCGGTGGCGGCGCGGGCGCGACCGGGCGCGCTGCGGTGTCGGCTCGATGTTTGCCTCCGCGCTTGCGCAGCCGCCGGCGGGTCAGCAGGAACAGCAGCAGCACGAACAAGACGGCCGCGACGATCGCGCCGACGAGCGTCGCCCCGCGGAAGCCGGGCGCGTCGACGTCGAGGACGCGCTCACCGGCGTGCGCGGCGTTGCTGCCGCCCGCGACGATCGACAGCGTCATGAGATTGGGGAGCGCGGCGACGATCGCCAGCACGGCCGCGGCCCCGGCGACGAACCGGCCCCCGCGCCGCCGCCACATCAGCGCGGCCGCGAGCAACAGCAGCAGCGGTATGAGCGTGCCCGCGAAGCCCAGCACGAGCCCGGACCAGATGCCCTTGGCGAAACTGCCGTGCCCGGACATGTCCGAGACGCGCTGCGCCCACCACCTCGGAATGAACGCGGACAGCACCAGATACGCGATGACCAGCACCACGATCACCAGCCCGAGGCCGATGATCCGGTTGCGCCACGGGTGCGCGGATCCGGTGCCGGAAGGTTGCTCCACGGTCGGCGACGTCATACCCCACAGGGTATGCGCTCGACCGCCGCTCGGGTCGTTGTGCCGAATGGCGTTTCGGATCAGCCCTTTCGCTGGCGCAGGAACTCCAGCGCGGCGTCCGCATGGTGATTCGCCCGCAGTTCGCTCGCGATCACGGTGAGAATGGTTCCGTCCGTATCGATGACGAACGTCTGCCGCTTGACCGGGGCCAGCTTGCCGAGCAGGCCGCGCTTGACGCCGAACTGCTCGGCGACCGTGCCGTCGGCGTCGGACAGCACCGGATAGGCCAGGCCCTGCTTGTCGGCGAAGCCCGCCTGGGTGTCCACCGAATCGGTGCTGATGCCCGCGCAGGACGCGCCGAGGGCGGCGAATTCGGCCGTGAGATCGCGGAAGTGGCACGCCTCGGCCGTGCACACCGGGGTGTTGGCGGCCGGATAGAAGAACAACACCAGCGGCCCGTCGGCCAGTAGTGCGTCGAGGGAGCGGGCGGTGCCCGTCTGATCGGGCAGTTCGAACCGGGGAGCGCGCTGGCCTTGCTTCATGACAGGGACAGTACCGGGCGCGCGACGCGCCCGGCACCGCTGCGAGAGGCGGTCAGACGCCGAGCAGCGCGGCCACTTCCGGGTTCTTGATCTGCATGACGTCGAGGATGCCGTGCGCCTTGAGGAACGGCTTCAGTTCCCTGATGCGGTCGGTGTGCTCGGCGTACTCCTGCGGGAAGTTGCCGGGATCGAGGCTCTCCAGCGCCTTGACGTAGGTGACGAACGAGGCGAGCGCGTTGTGCTTGCCCGGCACGAGCGGGGGCGCCTGGTTCATGTTCATCATCCGGGGCGGCTGGGTGGGCATGCCGCCCATCGGCTGTCCGGCAGCGCGCCGCGGACCCTCCTTCGACGTCGGCTGCGAGGGGTACATCGCGGGGAACTCCTCTCTCGGGTGGCTTGTGTTCGTCCTACTTATTCGTGGCCGGACCGGGCTCGGCTGTGTGTGAATGCCGCGGGGTCCGCCGAAACCCGGTTGTCCGTGCCTGGAATGATGAAGAAATGCACGGCCCCGCAACCGACCGTCTCGGAGAGTCCACCACCACGACCCGCGAGCAGTTCCGAGCGCTGGCGGCCGAGCACCGCGTGGTGCCGGTGGTCCGAAAGGTGTTGGCGGACTCGGAGACTCCGCTGTCGACGTATCGCAAGCTGGCCGCCGATCGGGCGGGCACGTTCCTGCTCGAGTCCGCGGAGAACGGGCGCTCGTGGTCGCGCTGGTCGTTCATCGGGGCGGGCAGTCCCAGCGCGTTGACCGTGGTGGACGGGGAGGCGGCCTGGCTCGGCGCGGCGCCCGCCGACGCGCCGTCGGGGGACGAACCGCTGCTCGCCCTGCGGGACACGCTCGAACTCCTGCGCACCGAACGGCTGCCCGGCCTGCCGCCGCTGACCGGCGGGTTGGTCGGCTACTTCGCCTACGACATCGTGCGCCGCCTCGAACGCCTGCCCGAACACGCCGCCGACGATCTGCGCGTGCCGGACATGGTGATGCTGCTGGCCACCGATCTGGCCGCGTTCGACCATCACGAGGGCGCGATCACGCTCATCGCCAACGCCGTGAACTGGAACGGCACCGACGAGCGGGTCGACGAGGCGTACGACGACGCGCTCGCGCGCCTGGACCGGATGACCGCCGCGCTGGCCGCGCCCGCCGAGTCGACGGTGTCGATCTTCGACCGGCCCGAGCCGGACTACCGGCGCCGCCGCACGGCCGAGGAGTTCGGCGCGGGGGTGCGGCGGCTGGTCGAGGAGATCGAGGCGGGCGAGGCGTTCCAGGTGGTGCTGTCGCAGCGGTTCGAGATGGACTACGACGGCAGCCCGCTGGATCTGTACCGGATGCTGCGGGCGTCGAATCCGAGCCCGTACATGTATCTGCTGCACGTGCCGGACGGGTCGGGCGGCACCGCGTTCTCCATCGTCGGGTCCAGCCCGGAATCGCTGGTGACGGTGAAGGAGGGCGTCGCCACCACCCATCCGATCGCCGGAACCCGTTGGCGCGGAACGACTCTCGAGGACGATGTGCTGCTCGAGAAGGATCTGCTGGCCGACGAGAAGGAGAACGCCGAGCATCTGATGCTCGTCGATCTGGGCCGCAACGATCTGGGCCGGGTGTGCCGGCCGGGCACCGTGCGCGTCACCGACTACCGGCACGTCGAGCGCTACAGCCATGTGATGCATCTGGTTTCGACGGTCTCGGGCACGCTCGCCGAGGGCCGCATCGCGCTCGACGCGGTGCAGGCGTGCTTCCCCGCGGGCACGCTGTCGGGCGCGCCGAAGGTGCGGGCGATGGAACTCATCGAGGAACTCGAGCCCACCCGGCGCGGCGTCTACGCGGGCGTGGTCGGCTATCTCGACTTCGCGGGCGACGCGGACACCGCCATCGCCATTCGCACCGCCCTGCTCAAGGACGGCATCGCCTACGTCCAGGCGGGCGCGGGCATCGTCGCCGACTCCAAGGCCGAATACGAGGACGCCGAGTCCCGCAACAAGGCCATGGCCGTCCTCAAGGCCGTCGCCGCCGCCCGCACCGTCCGCACCTTCGCCCCCGATATCGACGGCAAGGCCGAATGAGCTCCCCGGGAACCGAACCGCCGCAAGGGGATTCGAGCGAGGCGGGCGGGAAGCCGCGACGGTATCCGGTGGGGGCGGTGGTGTTGCTGGTGATCGCGGCGGGGGCGTTGTGGGCGTCGTCGCGGCTGACGTGGGTGACGTTGCGGTCGTCGGACGGGTTGACCGAGCCGCGGACGCGGGAGTTGAACGGGGGCTTGTGGTTCGGGGCCATGACGCCGCTTGCGCTGGTGTTGCTCGCGGCGGTCGCGGCGGTGCTGGCGACGCGCGGATGGCTGCGGCGGCTGGTGGGGGTGGTGGTCGCGGTCGTGGCGGCGATGGCCGCCGTGCCGGGGTTCGCCCTGCTCACCCACCACGGCAAGGTGGCCGAACGGGCCGCGCGGCTGGCCGAACTGCCCGCGCGGGCGCAGGTCGAGCAGGTCACCACGGCCGCGTTCCCGGCGCTGCTGAGCGTTCTCGGCGCGCTGGCCGCGTTCGCTGCGGGAGTGTTGCTGGCCCGGATGCCGCAGACCTCGCCCCGGCTCTCGGGCCGGTACGACAATCCGGTCTTCCGGCGGGCCGACGCGGCCGGGCAGGTCGCGCAGCGGCAGGCGAAAGCCGCCGCGCCGCAAGCGGATTCGAGCGAATCCGCCGAGCCGGGGCAGCTGTCGGAGCGGGTGCTGTGGGACGCGCTGGACGCCGGAACCGACCCCACCGACGACGATCCCGGCCGCCGATGAACGCCCCGCCACGCCGTCGCCATACCGAACACCCCGCCTTCGGTGCGCGAAACATAGCCATTTACTCTTTATCAGCATCGGTGAGACAGCGCCTGGGGGGATTCTCAGGCAGCAAGTCCGTCTCCCCAGAAAGGATTCGAGCCAGATGACGGTACTCGACTCGATTCTCGACGGGGTCCGTGCGGATGTGGCCGCTCGGGAAGCCCTCCTGGATTTCCAGGCCGTCAAGAAGGCCGCCGCCGCGACGCCCCCGCCGCGCAACGGACTCGCCGCGCTGCATCAGGACGGGGTCGGAGTCATCGCCGAGGTCAAGCGCGCCAGCCCCTCGAAGGGTTCGCTGGCCGACATCCCCGACCCGGCCCAGTTGGCCAAGGCGTACGAGGACGGCGGCGCGCGCATCATCAGCGTCCTCACCGAACAGCGCCGCTTCCACGGCTCGCTCGACGACCTGGACGCCGTGCGCGCGGTGGTCGACGTGCCGATCCTGCGCAAGGACTTCGTCGTCGGCCCGTACCAGATCCACGAGGCTCGCGCCCACGGCGCCGACGTCATCCTGCTGATCGTGGCCGCCCTGGAACAGGACGTGCTGTCCTCGCTCATCGATCGCACCGAATCGCTGGGCATGACCGCCCTGGTCGAGGTGCACACCGAGGAGGAGGCCGATCGCGCGCTCACCGCGGGCGCGTCGGTCATCGGCGTCAACGCCCGCAACCTCAAGACCCTCGAGGTCGATCGCGACGTCTTCGCCCGCATCGCCCCCGGCCTGCCGACCGAGGTGATCCGGGTGGCCGAGTCCGGCGTCAACGGCACCGCCGACCTGCTCGCCTACGCGGGCGCGGGCGCGGACGCCGTGCTCGTCGGCGAGAGCCTGGTCACCAGCGGCGATCCGCGCGTGGCGGTCTCCGAACTGGTCACCGCGGGCACCCATCCGTCCTGCCCGCGCCCGCTGCGCCGGGGAGCCACCCGATGACCGACGCCTCGACGGCCCTGCCGCAGGCCAGCGCGGGCATCGCCCAGCGCAGCCACGAACCCGATCCGGGTGGTCACTTCGGCGTCTACGGCGGCAGGCACGTGCCCGAGGCGCTGATGGCGGTGATCGAGGAGGTCACCGCCGAGTACGACAAGGTGCGCGTCGATCCGGCCTTCCTGAACGAGCTCGACCGGTTGCAGCGCGACTACACCGGCCGGCCGTCGCCGGTCTTCGAGTGCACGCGCCTCGCCGAGCACGCGGGCGGCGCGCGGATCCTGCTCAAGCGGGAAGACCTGAACCACACCGGATCTCACAAGATCAACAATGTGCTGGGGCAGGCGCTGCTCGCCAAGCGGATGGGCAAGTCGCGGGTCATCGCCGAGACGGGCGCGGGACAGCACGGCGTCGCCACCGCGACCGCGTGCGCGCTGCTCGGCCTGGACTGCGTGGTCTACATGGGCGCGGTCGACACCGCGCGGCAGGCGCTGAACGTGGCCCGGATGCGGTTGCTCGGCGCGCGGGTCGTGTCGGTGACCACCGGGTCGCAGACCCTCAAGGACGCCATCAACGAGGCGTTGCGCGACTGGGTCACCAATGCCGACGACACCTACTACTGCTTCGGTACGGCCGCGGGGCCGCATCCGTTCCCGCTGATGGTGCGCGACTTCCAGCGCGTCGTCGGGCTGGAGGCGCGCGCCCAGGTGCTCGCGCTGACCGGTCGGCTGCCCGATGCCGTAACCGCTTGTGTCGGTGGGGGTTCCAACGCGATCGGCATCTTCCACCCGTTCCTCGAGGACACCGGCGTGCGGCTGATCGGGTTCGAGGCGGCGGGCGACGGCGTCGAAACCGGAAGGCACGCGGCCACTTTCACGGGTGGCCGGCCGGGGGCGTTCCAGGGCGCGTACTCCTACCTGTTGCAGGACGAGGACGGCCAGACCATCGAATCCCATTCCATCTCAGCGGGTTTGGACTATCCCGGCGTCGGGCCCGAGCACGCCTACCTCAAGGACATCGGCCGCGCCGAGTACCGTCCGATCACCGATGTCGAGGCGATGGACGCGCTGCTGCTGCTGTCCCGGACCGAGGGCATCATCCCGGCCATCGAATCCGCGCACGCCGTCGCGGGCGCGGTGGCGCTGGGCCGGGAACTGGGCGAGGGCGCGATCGTGCTGGTGAACCTGTCCGGTCGCGGCGACAAGGACATGGACACCGCGGCCCGCTGGTTCGGGCTGTTCGACGAGGAGACCGTGCAGTGAGTCGTCTGGGCAACACCTTCGCCGCCTGCCGTGCCGAGAACCGGGCCGCGCTGATCGGCTACCTGCCCGCCGGGTTCCCGGATCTGGCCGGTTCGATCGCCACCTGCACCGCGATGGTCGAATCCGGTTGCGACATCATCGAAGTCGGCGTCGCCTACTCCGATCCGGTGATGGACGGACCCACCATCCAGGCCGCCACCGAACAGGCGCTGCGCGGCGGGGTGCGGGTGCGCGACGTGTTCGCCGTCGTCGAGGCGATCAGCGCGGCGGGCGGCAGGCCGGTGGTCATGACGTACTGGAATCCCGTGTTGCAGTACGGCGTCGACCGTTTCGCCCGCGATCTGGCCGCCGCGGGTGGCCTCGGCATGATCACCCCCAATCTCATCCCCGAGGAGGCCGACGACTGGTTCGCCGCCTCGCGCGCCCACGACCTGGACCGCATCTTCCTCGTCGCCCCCTCCTCCACCGAGGAGCGCCTGGTCTCGACCCTCGAGGCCACCAGCGGTTTCGTCTACGCCGCCTCCACCATGGGCGTCACGGGAGCCCGCGACACCGTCTCCTCGACGGCCCCCGAACTGTGCGCCCGCGTCCGCGCCCACTCCGACATCCCCATCGGCGTCGGCCTCGGCGTCCGCAACGGCACCCAGGCCGCCGAGATCGCCGCCTACGCGGACGGGGTGATCGTGGGTTCGGCCCTGGTCTCGGCGGCGGCGGAGAGTCTCGACGCGGTGCGGACGCTGACGGCCGAATTGGCCGAGGGCGTGCGCTCGGCGACCGTCGCCTCCTGACCGCGAAATCAGCGTGGGTCGCGCGCTGCCCGGGTGTCCAGATGATCGCTGGGTAAGCTGGGCGCGTGGACTCCATTTCCAAGGTCGTCGTGCGCCGACGCCTCCACGACAAGGATCCGGACAGGGCGTGGTGGCGCAAACGTCCGGTCTCCGAGCGGGTCGCGCACGTGGAGGAACTTCGAGCCGATTACTACGGTTGGGGGCCGGATGGAACTGGACCGCGACTTCAGCGAGTTCATCGCGTCCTGCGTCGAAAATGACGTCCGGTTCCTCGTAGTCGGTGGTTACGCCGTAGCGGCCCATGGGCATCCGCGTTTCACCAAGGATCTGGACATCTGGGTGTGGCTGGATCCGGGCAATGCCGATCACCTCGTCGCGGCACTGCGCGCATTCGGCTTCGGATCGCTGGGTCTGCGTGCCGACGACTTCCTCGAAGAGGGCGTGGTCGTGCAACTCGGCCATCCGCCGAAGCGCATCGACATCCTCACTTCGGTGGATGGAGTCGAATTCGATCCCTGCTGGGACCGGCGGGTGCAGGTGACGATCGGGGATCAGGTCGTGCCGTTTCTCTCGATGGCCGACTTGATCGCCAACAAGAGAGCATCGGGCCGTCCGCAGGATGTCGCGGACGCGGCTGCTCTCGAACAGCTCGACTCGCACGAGCCCTGACCCGGCGCCGCGGCTCGGCCGGATTCCGTTACGGTGGGGCGCGTGACTTGTGCAGTCCTGGCAGACAGTGTTGTTGCGCACGCCGGTTCGGTGGGTGTGCTGGCCTATATACCGAGTCCGCCGCGGGGGGTTTGGAACCTCGGGCCGTTGCCGGTGCGGGCCTATGCGCTGTGCATCATCGCGGGGATCGTGCTCGCGATCTGGTGGGGGGAGAAGCGGTGGCAGCAGCGTGGGGGGCAGGGCGGGGCCGTGCTGGACGTGGCCATGTTCGCGGTGCCGTTCGGGTTGGTCGGGGGGCGGCTGTATCACGTGGCGACCGATTGGCAGAAGTACTTCGGTGACGGTGGGCATCCGCTGAACGCGTTGAAGGTGTGGGAGGGCGGTCTCGGGATCTGGGGGGCGGTGCTGCTCGGCGGGGTCGGGGCGTGGATCGGGTGCCGGGTGTATCGAATCCCGTTGCCCGCCTTCGGTGATGCGATCGCGCCGCCGATCCTGCTGGCGCAGGCCGTCGGGCGGTTGGGCAACTACTTCAATCAGGAGCTCTACGGGCGGCGTACGGATCTGCCGTGGGGTCTGGAGATCTACGAGCGGTTCGGCACCGACGGGCAGCTCGACATGATGAACGGCGTGTCCACCGGCGTGGTGGAGCGGATCGTGCAGCCGACGTTTTTGTACGAGCTGCTGTGGAATCTGCTGGGCGTCGCGGTGCTGATCTGGCTGGACCGGCGCTATCGGATCGGGCACGGCCGTCTGTTCGCGCTGTACGTGGCGCTGTACACCTTCGGCCGGTTCTGGGTGGAGCTGCTGCGCGACGACGAGGCCACGCATGTCTTCGGGCTGCGCATCAACACCTACACCTCGATCATCGTATTCGTGTGCGCCATCGCCTATTTCCTGCTCGCCACCAAGGGACGGGAGACGGCCGCGGCCCTGCAACCCGCCACCGATCGGCCGTGGCCGTGGCAGATCGGGAAGTTGCGGGCTCGGGGCGCGGAAAGCGCTGCGCCCCAAGTGGATTCGGCGACCTCGGGGGCGACCGCGGTGGCGACCGAGCCGGAGCCGGACATCGAGGAATCCGATTCCGGCAACGAATCCGAGCCCGACGGCGATGAATCGGCGAGCGATGCGGCCGAATCCGATCCCGCGAAGGCGGGTGACTCCGGCCCGAAATAGCGAGGAGAACGAGCAGTGACCGATCCCTATCAGCAACAGCCCGGTTATGGCCCGCAGTACGGTCCCGCGGGGACGGGGCCCGGTGCGCCGCCGCCGTACGACCAGCCGCCGTACGGCCCGGCGCCCTATCCGCAGCCGCAGTACGGGTATCCGTCCGCGGCCGTGCCGCCGGGGGTGGATCCGGCGGCGCCCTACGGGCGCAACGTGTACGGCGAGCCGTACTCCGACAAGTCGAAGCTCGTTGCGGCGTTGTTGCAGTTCTTCCTCGGGTTCTTCGGGGTCGGGCGGTTCTATCTGGGGTATCCGGGGATCGGGGTGGCCCAGTTGGTGGTGAGTGTGGTGACCTGTGGGGTGGGGCATATCTGGGGGATCATCGATGGGGTGATGATCTTGACGGGGAAAGTTCGCGATCCTCATGGGTTGCCGTTGCAGGAGAATTAGTTCCTCGCTTCGCTCGGAAACATGGGGGAGGGGCGAGGGGATCGAATCGCGCTGAGCGCAATCCTCGGATTTCGCATCCTCATGTCGTACACTCACCTCTCCCCCGGAGAGAGGTACCCCATTGCGCCGCAAGCTGTTCGCCGCCGTGTTCGTCGTCGCCGCCGCCACGGGACTGCTCACCGCGTGTGGGAGCGATGATCCGAACGTGTTGAAGGTGGGGACCGAGGGGACGTACGCGCCGTTCAGTTTCCAGGGTGGGGACGGGCAGCTCACGGGGTACGACGTCGAGGTCGTGCGGGCGGTGGGCGAAAAGCTCGGCAAGAAGGTCGAATTCGTGCAGACGCCGTGGGACGCGATCTTCGCGGGGCTCGAGTCCAAGCGGTTCGATCTGGTCGCCAATCAGGTGACGGTGAACGCCGAGCGGCAGAACAAGTACGCGCTGTCGCAGCCGTACACCACCTCCGACGGCGTGCTCGTCACCGGCGCAGGCAACGGGTCGATCGCCACGCTGGCCGATCTGTCGGGTAAGACGTGCGCGCAGTCCTCGACGAGCAACTGGAGCAAGGTCGCCTCGGGCGCGGGCTGCAAGGTCGAGGCCGTCGAGGGTTTCGTGCAGGCGATCCAGCTGCTCAAGCAGGGGCGGGTCGATGCGACCGTCAACGACACCCTGGCCGTCGCCGAGTACACCAAGAAGACCGGCGACACGGGCGTGAAGGTCGCGGGCAAGACCGGGGAAACCAGCCACCAGGCGTTCGCCGCCCGCAAGGACGAGGGCAAACTCGTCGACGACATCAACGGCGCCCTCGACGCCCTGCGCGCCGACGGCACCCTCGCCAAGATCTCGGAGAAGTACTTCGGCACCGACGTCAGCAAGTAATCGGTAACCCTGTCAACGGGTATGGACTCCGCAACCTGGGCGCTGATCCGGCACAACCTCTGGCCGATGCTCGAGGCGACGGTCACCAAGACGTTGCCGCTCACCGCGATCAGCTTCGCCGTCGGCCTCGTGATCGCGCTGGCGGTCGCGCTCGCGCGCATGTCGCCGATCCGGCCGGTGTCCGCCGCGGCCCGGTTCTACATCTCGATCATTCGCGGCACGCCGTTGCTCGTGCAGTTGTTCGTCGTGTTCTACGGGCTGCCCGAACTGAACATCGTGATCGATCCGTTTCCCGCCGCGGTCATCGCCTTCAGCCTGAATGTGGGTGGCTACGCCGCCGAGGTGATCCGCGCGTCGATTCTCTCGGTGGCCGAGGGGCAGTGGGAAGCGGCTCAGGCGCTGGGCCTTTCGCACGTTCAGACGCTCGCCTCGATCATCCTGCCGCAGGCCGCCCGCATCGCCGTGCCACCGCTGTCCAATACGCTCATCTCCTTGGTGAAGGACACCTCGCTGGCGTCCACCATTCTGGTGACTGAACTGTTGCGGGTGGCGCAATTGGCGGCCGCGCCGACGTTCGACTACTTCACCCTCTACGGTGTCGCGGCGGTGTACTACTGGATAATTTGTTTGATACTCGGATTTGCGCAAACGCGGTTGGAAACCCGGCTCGCGCGGCACGTGGCCCGGTGACGCTCGTCATGTTTTCCCCGATTGATAGCGAAGGGTATGCCCGCTCAGCGTCCGGGCCCGGGCAGGACTAGGCTCGAGCCCGTGATGCGACGGACAAAGATTGTGTGCACCCTCGGACCGGCGACCGCCTCCGAGGACCGGCTCCGCGAACTTGTCGAAAGCGGCATGGACGTGGCCCGGTTGAACTTCAGCCACGGCGAACACGCCGATCACGCCGAAAACTACCGCAAGGTCCGCAAGGCCGCGGACCAATTGAGCCGTGCCGTCGGCATTCTCGCCGATCTACAGGGCCCCAAGATCCGCCTCGGCCGTTTCATCGACGAGCGCACCACCTGGGCCACCGGGGAAGAGGTGCGCATCACCGTCGACGACGTCGAGGGCACCCACGACCGCGTCTCCACCACCTACAAACAGCTCGCGCAGGACGCGAAGGCCGGTGACCGCCTGCTCGTCGACGACGGCAAGGTCGGCCTGACCGTCACCCGCGTCGAGGGCAACGACGTCGTCTGCCGGGTCACCGAGGGCGGCCCGGTCTCCAACAACAAGGGCGTCTCGCTGCCCGGCATGGACGTGTCGGTGCCCGCCCTGTCCGAAAAGGACATCGCCGACCTGGAATTCGCGCTGAACCTGGGTGTGGACTTCATCGCGCTGTCGTTCGTGCGCTCGCCGTCGGACGTCGAGCTGGTGCACGACATCATGGACCGCGTCGGCCGCCGCGTGCCGGTGATCGGCAAGCTGGAGAAGCCCGAGGCCATCGACAATCTCGAGGCGATCGTGCTGGCCTTCGACGCGATCATGGTCGCCCGCGGCGACCTGGGCGTCGAACTCCCGCTCGAGCAGGTGCCGCTGGTGCAGAAGCGGGCGATCCAGATGGCCCGCGAGAACGCCAAACCGGTCATCGTGGCCACCCAGATGCTCGAATCGATGATCGGCAACTCGCGCCCGACCCGCGCCGAGGCGTCGGACGTGGCCAACGCGGTGCTCGACGGCGCCGACGCGGTCATGCTGTCCGGCGAGACCTCGGTGGGCGCGTACCCGATCGAGGCGGTGCGGACCATGGCCCGCATCGTGCACGCGGTGGAGTCCGAATCCTCCACGCGCGTACCGCCTTTGACGCATGTGCCGCGCACCAAGCGCGGCGTCATCTCCTACGCGGCCCGCGACATCGGCGAGCGGCTCAACGCCAAGGCGCTGGTCGCGTTCACCCAGTCCGGCGACACCGTGCGCCGCCTGGCCCGGCTGCACACGCCGCTGCCGCTGCTGGCGTTCACCCCGCTGCCGGAGGTGCGCAGCCAGCTCGCGCTGACCTGGGGCACCGAGACATTCCTCGTGCCGCCGGTGGGCACCACCGACGAGATGATCGGTCAGGTCGACAAGGAGCTGTTGTCGCTCAACCGCTATCAGAAGGGCGACCTGGTGGTGATCGTGGCCGGGTCCCCGCCCGGTACCGTGGGTTCCACCAACCTGATCCACGTGCATCGCATCGGCGAGGAGGACCACTGAGGTGAGCAGCGCGTCACTGGGCGAATCGGTTCCGACCGGTACGAGCGACCTGGAGGTGCTGCTGGGTCTGCTGGACCTGGAGCAGCTGGGGGAGGACCATTTCCTCGGCCACCACCCGGAGAAGGTGTGGAGCCGCACCTTCGGCGGTCAGCTGGTGGCGCAGGCCATCGTGGCCGCCGGTCGCACCGTCGGACCGGAGCGCCCGGTGCACGCGGTCAACGCGCACTTCGTGCGCGGCGGCGATGTGAAGAAGCCGATCGAGTACCGCGTGGAGCGCCACCGCGACGGCCGCGCGTTCGCCAATCGCACGGTCACCGCGTATCAGGACGATCAGGAGCTGTTCGTCATGCTGGCGGCCTTCCAGGACTGGGCCAAGGGCCTGGAACACGCCGCGCCGCAGCCGCAGGTCCCCGACCCCGAACAGCTGCCGCGCGTGGAGGAGTCCTTCGTCGGGCTCGAGGACCGCTTGCAGATGTTCGTCAACGCGCCGCATCCGATCGATATGCGCTACACCAACGATCCGGCGTGGGTGCTCAAGAACACCGGCGGCACACTGGAATACAACCGGGTGTGGATGAAGGCCGACGGCCACCTGCCCGACGACCCGCTGATTCACGTTGCGACGCTGGGTTATTCGTCCGATACCACGGTGCTGGACTCGATCATCACCACCCACGGCCTGTCCTGGGGTTTCGACCGCATCGTCGCCGCCACCGTGAACCACTCCATCTGGTTCCACCGCCCGTTCCGCTTCGACGACTGGGCGCTCTACGCCACCCAGTCGCCGGTGGCGGCGGGCTCGCGGGGGCTGGCCACGGGCCACTTCTATTCGCGCGCAGGCGAATTGCTGGCCACGGTCGTGCAGGAGGGCGTGATCCGGCACTTCCCGCCGCGCCGCTAGATCAGTTCCCGGTTCTCCTCGAGATCGAAACTCTCGCGGTGCAGGGCGTGGATGGAATGGGGGACCGCGTCGACCGCGCAGATGCCGAGGATCAGTTTCCGTTCCAGGGTGGCGAGGTCGGCCTCGGTGAGCAGGCGCTGGTCGCCGACGAGGCTGAGGGCGATCTCGTAGGTGCGGCGGGCGCCGGGGTCGGCGCCCGGATGATCCAGGCGCCATTGGGTTTCCAGCACGGTGTGGTCGGGTTGGTCGGGGTCGACGGGCAGGGTGAACCGCCAGGCGAACACGTCCCGGTCGGCCACATGATCGTCGACGACCCGGCGCACGGTGTCGACGACGCGTTCGAGGGCTTCCGGTGTCACATAAACATGGAGCGAAACATCCGAAATGCGTTTCGGCATGTCTGAGTCCTGTTCTTGTGTCGGACCATCGGAATCGTTCCGCGGGGAGTGTAATCCCTCATTACCCGGAATGGGGAGGACACATGCGTGTCCCCCCGCATGTTTCGAAATTCGTCAGGCGTGTCGGCCGATTCGCGGCAACGGTTCGTAGGGGGGCCGCTCGTCACGGCCCCCGGGTAAGACCACCAGCCGCGGGCGGCCGCGGGTGTCGAATCCGCTGTCCTCGTGCACCCGGTGCACGTGCAGGGCGAGCATGAGCGGCACGACCGCCTCGGCGATCCGGTCGCCCACCTCGCAGAACTTGTCGGCCGACAGGCCGACCGGATCGGCGATGTTCTCCCGGCCGACGAGCGCGAGATCGTCTCGGGCCCGGTCGATCTCGGCGATGGTGCGCGCCCCGCTGACCTTCGCGATGCGATGCGCCTCGAGCAGCGTGAAGGTGCGTCCGGCCGCGGCGGGGACGAGTCTCATGATCTCGTCGCGGATTTGCTCGGTCATCGCCAGCACGAGATCGGCGCGTTCGATCATCGCCGCTTTGAGTTTGCGGGCGCGGAAATCGTCGGCGTTCGCGCCGAGACCGGTAATGGTCTGGGCGGCAAGTGGTTCCACGCCGAATCCGACGAGGGCCCGCGTGCCCGCGCTCTCCGCGGTAAGGTCGGTCAGTCCGTATTCGGCCGCGAGCGCGCGGGTGACACGCTCGGCGATCACCGACCTACACACATTGCCGGTGCAGACGAACAGGACGTGCATGGCTGCTACGGTAAGCCGCGCGGGTACCCCATATGAAGGGCGATAAGCCTGCCCCGCCCGTTTTTGGTCAGATGTTCATCAATTGGTAGCGAGTTGTGTACCGGCGTTGGCCGAATGGTTGCCCGCAATTTCTTCTCATCCGGAATTATCCGGGTAAATGGCGTTTTCCGCGACGACGGGGGCGACTTTCGGATCGGTGGCCCGCACCCGGCCGCGCGTGGAGAACAACCGTCCGCGCGACGGCACCGTGGGCGCGAAGCGGGCGAGTCCGGTCGGGGTGGTCATGTCGTCGTACATGGCGTCGATCCCGCCCCGCGCGAAGTACGCCTCGTGCCAGAACCCGGTCCCGCCCGAGTCGCGCAGGAACCGCTGCCACCAATCCCGGTGTGGCTCCGACCGGGTCCACCGCTCGAGGCTGTCCAGATCGCGCCAGTACTGCCGCGCGCCCCAGTGCGGCGGAATCAGCGACCAGATGATGTCCTCGTGCGACAGCAGCCCGTCGGGCCGGTCCTTGTGCGACCGATACAGCTTCGGCCCGAGCCCGAGCAGCCGCAGCATCCCGCGCGGCGTGCGCACCCGCATGCCCAGATAGATGACGACCAGATCCGGATACGCCGACAGATCCGCCGTCAGCCGGTTCACCCGCATGTCCCGCGTGCCTCCACTATTCGTTCGCCCTACGCGGATGTACGGGGTTTCGATCCGAAAGGTTCAGCGCAGGGCGTCGGCGACGATACGGGCGGCGTCGGCGAGCAGGGCGTTGTCGGGCTGGGCTCGTTGGTCCGGTTTCGCGGTGAGGACGGCGATGACGACGGGTTCGCCGCGGTCGGTCCAGGCGACGGCGATGTCGTTGGCGGAGGCGTAGTCGCCGGTGCCGGTCTTGTCGCCGACGGTCCAGGTGTTCGGGAGTCCGGCTCGGATGCGTTGTGCGCCGGTGGTATTGGCGATGAGCCAGGACTCGAGGAGGTCGCGTTCCGGGGCGCCGAGGGTGTTCTCGACGACGAGTTTCCGATAGTCGGCGGCGATGGCTCGTGGGGTGGTGGTGTCGCGGTCGTCGCCGGGGATCGAGGTGTTGAGGTCGGTTTCCCAGCGGTCGGAGCGGGTGGTGTCGTCGCCGATGGTCCGCAGGAACGCGGTGAGGGCGGGTGGGCCGCCGAGGAGTTTCAGGATCTGGTTGCCCGCGGTGTTGTCGCTGCGGGTGATGGCGGCCTCGCAGAGTTCGGCGACGGTCATGCCGGTGTCGAGTCTGGTCTCGGTGGTGGGGGAGTAGGGGACGAGGTCGTCGTGGGTGTAGTGGATGGTTTGGTCGAAATAGCCTGTGGCCAAGGGGTGTTCGTGGAGGAGGGCGGCGCAGGCCAGGGGTTTGAAGGTGGAGTCGAAGGCGAAGCGTTCCGATTCTCGGTGGGCGAGGGAGTCGGTGGCGTAAACGCCCAGGCGGGCACCGTATTTGGTTTCGAGGTCGGTGAAGCGTTGGGCGGTATCCGTATGTCCGCCGGTGGAGCATCCGGTCAGTAGGGCCGTTGCCGCGACCATGGCCGCGCCTGTCCATCGCTTCAGCACGCGGAGCATCCTGCCATTCCGTGCTAGTCGGTCAAGGCGTCGCGCAGTTCCGTCATGGAGTCGACGATGGCCGTCGGGTGGTGGGAGGCGAGTTCGTCGCGATCGTCGCTTCCGCCGGTGAGGGCGATGGCGGGCATCCCGGCGCCGTCGGCGGCCTCGATGTCGGTGGTGGAGTCGCCGACGTAAACGCATGTGCCCGAGGTCAATCCGAGCTCGTGCATCGCCTCGTCGAGCAGACGGGTGCTCGGTTTCAGGCCCGAGACATCGGCGGAGGTGCGGCCGAACACGCCCGCCACATACTCGCGCAGCCCCTGTGCCTTCAGGTAGGTGTCGATGGCCTCGGGGGCGTTGTTGCTGACGATGGCGACGACGCCGCGCCCGGCCGCGCGTCGAATGACCTCGTCGGCCCCCGGGGCGAGCGGCGCGGAGCCCGCGGCCCGCACCTCGATGTCGGCGAGTCGTCGTTCGATCTTCGTCGCGAGGTCGGGGTCGCGGTCGGCGACGTATTCGAGGACGTCGAAGGGGTCGTCGGCGTCGGCGACCTGGTCGAGCAGGGGGGAGTCCAGGGCTGTGACGAGTTCGCGGGCGGCTTCGCGTTCGGTCAGGTGGGCGAAGAGGTCGCATACCGGGCCGTCGAAGTCGAGGAGGAGGTTGGGGCGGTTTCGCAGGACTTCCGTCAGTGTGGTCACGAACGCGCCTCCCTGGGTCGATGGGAATTGTCTGTCGGAGCCTATCCGTCGTGGGCGCGTGGAAACCTCGGGCGAACCGAATTCATACGGTGTCGGTCGGTTTCGCTGAGCCCGTTCGAAGTGTGGGTGCTACTTCGTCTGGGGGCACTTGGGGATCTGGCTGCACCTGTGGTTCGAATACTGGTTCACACGCGCTTCCTTGCACCAGGCGCATTGGCAGGTACACGTCATGAGGCACTCCTTCGACGGGGTGATGGTGAGTTCGAGCGTCGAGCGACTACTCGATTTCCGATGCTATGAATTCCCGGTCTTCACCGGTATCCGTTCAACGTACGACAGAGCACTGGAGCGCGGCCGGTCGTCGGTCCGAAGGCGATGTGCCACACGAGTTTCGCCACACCGCCGGGTCACCGGAGATGGACGCGCACGCGAATATCGAAGGGGTACAACGGATGTCCGAGCACAGGTCCGCTCCGAGCGGAAACAACCCCCTACCCTGGTGCCGAGTGTGGGACTCGAACCCACACGTCCTCACGGACAACGGTTTTTGAGACCGTCGCGTCTGCCAGTTCCGCCAACTCGGCGCACCGGGGGAAAAGCATAGCGGGTGGGGGCGGGGGAACCCAATCGGGTCTGGCCATGGGGCTTTGCGCTGGGTAGATGGGTTGCTTCCGGGGTTGAACGGTACGCTTTAGGGCACTCGGGCGTGTGCCGGGCCGGCGTGGGTGGGCGTGTGGTCGCGGTGGGCGAGGAGTGTCGGCATCGGAACCACGAGGGGTCTGTCTATGGGAACGTCAGCAGGGGGCGCTAAGAAGGATGCGGTCTCCGCCGCGAAGCGCGTGGTGGTGGCCGAGGACGAGGCTCTCATCCGCATGGACCTGGTGGAGATGCTGTCCGAAGAGGGGTATCAGGTGGTGGGCGAGGCCGGGGACGGCCAGCAGGCGGTGGACCTCGCGGAGGAGTTGCGGCCCGATCTGCTCATCATGGACGTGAAGATGCCGCGCCGCGACGGGATCGACGCGGCCGCCGAGATCGCCTCGAAACGCCTTGCGCCCGTGGTCATTCTGACCGCCTTCAGCCAACGTGACCTGGTCGAGCGGGCCCGCGACGCCGGGGCGATGGCGTACCTGGTCAAGCCGTTCACCAAATCGGATCTGGTGCCCGCGATCGAGTTGGCCGCCAGCCGGTTCCACGAGATCACCGCGCTCGAGAGCGAGGTCGCCAACCTGTCCGACCGGCTCGAGACCCGGAAACTGGTCGAGCGCGCCAAGGGTGTGCTGATGCAGACCCAGGGGCTGTCCGAGCCGCAGGCGTTCAAGTGGATTCAGCGCACCGCGATGGATCGCCGCACGACGATGAAAGCCGTCGCCGAGGTCGTATTGGAGAACCTGGCCCCGAAGTCGTGATTGCGGGAAATTAACGCTCCCGCAACACGGTGAGGTAAATACTGGGGCTCGAAGTCACGCGAATGACTCGAATGTGATGCGGAGCTAACCTCGCGCCGCTAAGTTCTGTCCCGAGCCGACGTTGGTCGGCTTCCACCCGGTGATCCCGGGCGGATGGGCAGGATTAGAGGTGAAACGTGCTCAGTTCGACAAGGCGCGGTCGTACCACGCGAGGTTTGTTGGCGATCGCCGCTGCCGCGGCGCTGGTGCTGACCGGATGCAGTTCGAAATCCACGAACAACAGCGGTGGCACGGAGTCGGGCACCAGCGGGGGGAGCAGCGGCCTGTCGATCCAGCCGCTGGGCCCGGTCGACGCGAGCGGCAAGCTGGGTTCGGCGTCGTCGAGCGCCACCGCGGCCGACCCGGCCGGTGACGGCAAGGCCACCTGCGCCCCCGGCACCGCGATCGCCTTCGCGGGCGCGCAGACCGGACCGAACGCCGCCCTCGGCATCAATATCTCGATGGGCGCGAAACTCGCGATCGACAAGCACAACAAGGCCAACCCGAACTGCAAGGTCGACCTGAAACTGTTCGACACCGAGGGCGAACCGCAGAAGGCCACCTCGGTCATCCCGCAGGTCATCAACGACAAGTCGGTGGTCGGCCTGGTCGGTCCCGCCTTCTCCGGTGAGACCAAGGCGACCGGCCAGATCCTCTCCGACAGCGGCCTGGCCGCGCTGACCTCCTCGGCCACCAACGCGACCCTGTCGACCAACGGCTGGAAGACCTTCTTCCGCGGCCTGGCCAACGACGACGTGCAGGGCAGCTCGGTCGGCAAGTACCTGGCCGCCAAGTACAAGAAGGTCTGTGTCGTCCAGGACGACAGCGACTACGGCACCGGCCTGGCCAAGTCCATCACCGCGGGCCTCGGCTCGGCCGCCGATCCGTCCTGCGCGGCGGGCGTGAAGACCGGCGACAAGGACTTCTCGGCCACGGTCACCAAGATCTCCTCGGCCAACCCGGACGCGGTGTTCTACTCCGGCTACTACGCCGAGGGCGCGCCGCTGGCCGCGCAGCTGAAGTCCGGTGGGGTGAAGGCGACCTTCGTCGGCCCCGACGGCGTCAACGATCCGCAGTTCCTCACCCAGGCCGGCAGCGCCGCCAAGGACGCGGTGCTGACCTGCCCCTGCGGTCCGGCGCCCGACCAGTTCGAGAAGGAGTACCAGGCGCTCAACGGCCAGAAGTCGGGCGTCTACTCGGTCGAGGCCTACGACCTGGCCACGATCCTGCTCAAGGCGATCGACAGCGGCAAGGTGACCCGGCCGGACGTGCTCGGCTACGTCCGCGGCTACGAGGGTGACGGCACGGGTGGCCGCCACTACAAGTGGAACGACGCGGGTGAGCTGACCAACGCGGTGGTGTGGATCTACCAGGTGAAGTAGCCCGACGAGGAGACAGCACGTGCGGGGCGTCTGCCGGATTCTGCCCCGCGCGTGCTGTTGTCGTCCCGGGCGTGAATGAGGGTTGGAGAGTATGACCACGACCGCACTGGCCGATGCGACGCACCTACTGGGTGCCTCGATCGGGTTCGACTACCAGGGGCTGTTCGACAATTTCTGGCGGCTCACCGTCGACGGCATCACCTACGGGTCCATCTACGCGTTGGTCGCCGTCGGCTACACCTTGGTCTACGGCGTGTTGCGCCTGATCAACTTCGCGCATTCCGAGGTGTTCATGCTCGGCATGTTCGGGCAGCTGATCGGGCTGATGCTGCTGGGCTTCGCCGCCGCGCCCGACGCCTATACGCAGGGCGTCGTGCTGACGTGCGTCTATCTGGTGGCGGCCATGATCATCGGAATGTTGGTGTCCGGCGGCGCGGCCGTCGGGCTGGAACGGGTGGCGTATCGGCCGTTGCGCAAACGCGGGGCGCGGCCGCTGGCGTTCCTCATCACGGCGATCGGAATGTCGTTCGTATTGCAGGAATTCGTGCACTTCATTCTGCCCAAGATCAATCCGAAGCTGGGCGGAACCAATGCGCAGCAACCGATTCGGCTCGTGGAGCAGACCCCGCAGTTCAGCTTCCTCGGCGCGACGGTCACCAATGTCATGATCATCATCGTGCTGGCGGCGGTGGCCCTGGCGGTCGGCACCGAGGTGGTGATCAACCGGACCCGGTTCGGGCGGGCCATTCGCGCGGTCGCGCAGGACCCCGACACGGCGACGCTGATGGGCGTGTCGCGCGAGCGGGTGATCATGCTGACCTTCCTCATCGGCGGCGTGCTCGCGGGCGGCGCGGCGCTGCTCTACACCCTCAAGGTGCCCAACGGGATCATCTATCTGGGCGGATTCATCCTGGGCATCAAGGCGTTCAGCGCCGCGGTGCTCGGCGGCATCGGCAATCTGCGCGGCGCGCTGCTGGGCGGGCTGCTGCTGGGCGTGGTCGAACAGTACGGCCAGATCCTGTTCGGCACGCAGTGGCGCGACGTAGTCGCGTTCGTGGTGCTGGTGCTGGTGCTGATGGTGCGCCCGACCGGCATCCTCGGCGAAAGTCTCGGGAGGGCTCGGGCATGAGCGTCACCGTCACCAAACCCCCCGCGCCGCAACCGGTTTCGCGGCACGGCGTGGGCGATGCCCTGCGCGGTTGGTGGGAGGGGCTGAGCCGCCCCGCGCAATGGGGCGTCGGCATCCCGGTGCTGGCGCTGCTGGCCCTGCTGCCGCTGTTCCCGCCGCCCGGAATCGATACGCCCAGTTACAATTTCGGCCTCGTCATGGCCCAGGTCGCGATGTATTGTCTCGTCGCCATCGGCCTGAATGTCGTTGTCGGGCAAGCGGGTCTGCTGGATCTGGGCTATGTCGGCTTCTACGCGGTCGGCGCGTACACGGTCGCGCTGCTCACCAGCAAGAACAGCCCCTGGAACCAGACCGCGGGCGGCTGGCTGGATCCGAAATGGGCGTGGCTGGCGTGCCTTCCGCTGGCGGTGGTGGTCACCGCGCTGTCCGGGCTGATCCTCGGCTCGCCGACGCTGCGGCTGCGCGGGGACTACCTGGCCATCGTCACCCTCGGCTTCGGTGAGATCGTGCGGCTGCTCGCCGACAACCTCAACGAGATCACCAACGGCAGCCTCGGCCTGTCCGAGGTGGCGTACCCGCATCTGGGTGAGTCGGACAATCATCCGAAGGGCTGGTTCTCCGCGGGCAACGGCGGCAACCCCGACAGCATGAACCTGCTGGACCGCGCGGGCTACGGCACCTGGTGGTACTGGTTCGGCATGGTCCTGATCGTGGTCATGCTGCTGGTCGTGGGCAATCTCGAACGCAGCCGGGTGGGCCGCGCGTGGGTGGCCATCCGCGAGGACGAGGACGCCGCCGAGATCATGGGCGTGCCCACCTTCAAATACAAGCTGTGGGCGTTCACCATCGGCGCGGCCGTGGGCGGCATCTCCGGCGCGATGTACGCCGGACAGGTGCAGTTCGTGAATCCGACGCAGTTCAATGTCGTCAACTCGATGCTGTTCCTGTGCGCGGTCGTCATCGGCGGGCAGGGCAACAAGCTCGGCGTGCTGGTCGGCGCGTTCATCATCGCCTACCTCCCGGCCCGGCTGGCCTCGGTGAAGATGGTCTCCGACGAGACCACCGGCTATGTCTATCTGCTGATCGACGTGCTGATCTTCGCCGCGCTGTATCTGCTGTACCGGTTCCGCGGCGAGCGGCTGCCGGTGTGGCCCCGGCGCGGGGTGGTGCTCGGCATGATCGTCACCGGCGTGCTGGCGGCGCTGCTGCTGGGCAGCGTGCTGCTGTTCCGCAAGGGCGGGGCGCAGTCCCTCGGCGACCTGAAGTATCTGTACTTCGGTATCGCGCTGGTGGTCATGATGATCCTGCGGCCGCAGGGCCTGTTCCCGGTGCGGCAGAAACTGCTGACCTACGGCAGACAGGTGGTACAGGCGGTTCGGCGACCGGCCGAACCCGAACCGATCGGAGCGGGCCGATGACCGGGCCGGGCGCGGGTGGCGCGCTGTTCGACAACGAGGACATGGCCGCGGGCTACCGCGAGACCGAACCGGCGCCCACGGCGGGCGATGTGGACGTCACCGCCGTGCTGCCCCAGTTCGCCGACGCCGAGACCGTCGCGGAACTCGTTGCGCCGCAACGGGAGATCCTGACCGCGGTCGGGGAACCGTTGCTGCGCACCGAGGGTCTCACGGTCCGCTTCGGTGGTCTGACCGCGCTGGACGATGTGAGTTTCGAGATCCGCCGCGGCGAGATCCTCGGCCTCATCGGACCCAACGGCGCGGGCAAGACCACCTGCTTCAACGCGATCAGCGGCGTGTACCGCCCGTCGGCGGGCACGGTGTACTTCGACGGCAAACCGCTCACCAAGAGCAAGCGCAACGAGATCACCCGCCTCGGCATCGCCCGCACCTTCCAGAACATCCGGTTGTTCGGCGAGATGACCGCGCTGGAGAACGTGGTGGTCGGCACCGACGCCCGGCATCGAACCTCGGTGCCGGGGGCCGTGTTCCGCAGTCCGCGGCATCGGCGCGAGGAACGCGACGCCATCGAACGCGGGATGGCGCTGCTGGAATTCGTGGGCATCGCGCCGCGCGCGGTGGAGAAGGCGCGCAACCTCTCCTACGGCGATCAGCGCCGCCTCGAGATCGCCCGCGCGCTCGCCACCGAACCGAAGCTGCTGTGCCTGGACGAACCGGCCGCCGGATTCAATCCCAGCGAGAAGTCGGCGCTGATGGATCTGATCCGCAAGATCCGCGACGACGGGTTCACCGTGCTGCTCATCGAGCACGACATGCGGCTGGTCATGGGCGTGACCGACCGGATCGTGGTGCTCGAGTTCGGCCGCAAGATCGCCGACGGGCTGCCCACCGAGATCCGCGACGATCCCGCCGTGGTCGCCGCCTACCTGGGCGTGGCCGACGAGCAGATCGCCGAGGCGGGGTCGACCGAGGCGGTCGCCGACATCGCCGCGCAGGTCGCCGAGCCGGTGGCCCAGCCGCCGCTGCATCCGGTCCCCGCGCCCAGCGGCGAACCGCTGCTGGTGATCGAGGACATGGTCGTCAACTACGGCAGAATCCAAGCGCTGCACGGGGTTTCGCTGCGGGTGGACCAGGGCGAGCTGGTGACGCTGCTGGGCGCCAACGGCGCGGGCAAGACCACCACCATGCGCGCGTTGTCGGGGCTGCTGCCGTTGACCGGCGGGCGGATCCTGTTCGAGGGCCGCGACATCACCCGCGTCAAGGCCCATGATCGGGTGAAGTCCGGGCTGATCCAGGCGCCGGAGGGGCGCGGGGTGTTCCCGGGGATGACCGTGCAGGAGAACCTCGACATGGGCTGCCACGCCCGGCCGTTCCAGGAGCGTTCGGAGTACGGCAAGACCCTGGAGTGGGTGTTCGAGCTGTTCCCGCGGCTGGCCGAGCGCCGCAAACAGGTCGGTGGCACGCTCTCCGGCGGCGAACAGCAGATGCTGGCGATCGGGCGGTCGCTGATGGCCCGGCCCAAGCTGCTGCTGCTCGACGAGCCGTCGATGGGGTTGGCGCCCATGGTGATCCAGCAGATCTTCCGGATCATCGGCGAGATCAACGCCCAGGGCACCACGGTGCTGCTGGTCGAGCAGAACGCCCAGCAGGCGCTCGTGCGCAGCGACCGGGCCTACATCCTGGAGACCGGCGAGGTCACCAAGACCGGCACGGGCCGGGAACTGCTCACCGATCCGGCCGTCAAGTCGGCCTACCTCGGCGTGGCGTGAGGCGCGACGGTGGTGGCGTCACGGGTTGTCGGTGCCGGTCCCTAGACTCTGTGCCGTGACCCCAGCCACCACCGATCAGCGTCAGAGCAGTGCGTCCGCAGCGACCCCGGGTGAGCGGCCCACCCTCCTGCTGCTGGACGGGCACTCGCTGGCCTACCGCGCGTTCTACGCGCTGCCCGCGGAGAACTTCAAGACCGTCACCGGTCAGACCACCAACGCGGTGTACGGGTTCACCGCCATGCTGATCAACCTGCTGCGCGACGAGAAACCCACGCACGTTGCCGCGGCGTTCGACGTGAACCGCAAGACCTTCCGCACCGAGACCTACCCGGAGTACAAGGCCAACCGGATCACCACCCCCGACGAGTTCCGTGGTCAGGTCGAGATCACGCAGGAGGTGCTGGGCGCGCTCGGCATCCCGACCATGGCGCTCGAGGGTTACGAGGCCGACGACATCATCGCCACCCTCACCAGTCAGGCCGTGCCGCAAGGGTTCCGGGTGCTCATCGTCTCCGGCGACCGCGACGCGATCCAGTTGGTCAACGACGACGTGACCGTGCTGTATCCGCGCAAGGGCGTCTCGGAGCTGACCCGGTTCACCCCGGCCGCGGTGGAGGAGAAGTACGGGCTCACCCCCGCGCAGTATCCGGATTTCGCGGCGCTGCGCGGCGACCCGAGCGACAATCTGCCCGGCATCCCGGGCGTGGGGGAGAAGACGGCCGCCAAATGGGTGCGCGAGTACGGCGATCTGGCCACGCTCGTGGACCGGGTCGATCAGGTCAAGGGCAAGGTCGGCGACGCGCTGCGCGCCAATCTGTCCAGCGTGGTGCTCAATCGGCAGCTGACCGAGATGGTCAAGGACGTGCCACTGCCCTACACCCCCGACCAGCTCGCGCAGCAGCCGTGGGATCGGGACAAGATCCATCGGCTGTTCGACGATCTGGAATTCCGGGTGCTGCGGGATCGGCTGTTCGAGACCCTCGCGCCGCCGGAGCCGGAGGCCGAGTCCGGCTTCGAGATCAGCGGCGGCGCGGTCGAACCCGGCGCTGTCGCCGACTGGCTGGCCGAGCACGCGAAAGCCGGTGTGCGCCACGGTGTTTCGGTCGCCGGTACCTGCACCCCCGTGCAGGGTGATGTACGGGCGATCGCCATCGCGGCCGCCGACGGGGAGGGCGGCTACTTCGACGCGGTGTCGCTGACGCCCGAGGACGAGCGGGCGCTGGGGGCGTGGCTGGCCGATCCCGCGGTGCCCAAGGCGGTACACGAGGCCAAGGCCGCCATGCACGCGCTGCGGGCGCGGGGCTGGACGCTGGCGGGGCTCACCAGCGATACCGCGCTGGCGGCGTATCTGGTCCGGCCCGGGCAGCGCACGTTCAATCTCGACGATCTGTCGTTGCGGTACCTGTCGCGGGAGCTGCGCATCGACGCCGCCGAGGACGCCCAGCTGTCGCTGCTCGACGATTCCGAACAGGTCGACGCCGAGCTGGCGCAGGGCGAGATCCTGCGCGCGCGAGCGGTTTCCGACCTCGCCGACGCGTTCGACGAGGAGTTGCGGGGCATCGAGTCCACGAAACTGCTCACCGAGATGGAACTTCCGCTGCTGGGCGTGCTCGCCGAGCTGGAGGAGGCGGGCATCGCGGTCGACGTGGACGCGCTCGAGCGGTTGCAGTCCGAATTCGCCGGGCGCGTCACCGACGCCGCCAACGCGGCCTACGAGGTGATCGGCAAGCAGATCAACCTCGGTTCGCCCAAGCAGTTGCAGGTGGTGTTGTTCGACGAGCTCGACATGCCGAAGACCAAGCGCACCAAGACCGGCTACACCACCGACGCCGACGCGCTGGAATCGCTGTTCGAGAAGACCGAGCATCCGTTCCTGGAACATCTGCTCGCCCACCGGGACGCGACCCGGCTGAAGGTGACCGTGGACGGCCTGCTCAAGTCGGTCGCCGACGACGGGCGCATCCACACCACGTTCAACCAGACCATCGCCGCGACCGGACGCCTGTCCTCGACCGAGCCGAACCTGCAGAACATCCCGATCCGCACCGACACCGGACGCCGCATCCGGGACACCTTCGTCGTCGGTCCCGGTTTCGAATCGCTGATGACCGCGGACTACAGCCAGATCGAGATGCGCATCATGGCCCACCTGTCCAAGGATGCGGGTCTGATCGAGGCGTTCAACTCCGGCGAGGACCTGCACACGTTCGTCGCGTCCAAGGCGTTCGACATCCCGATCTCCGAGGTGCATCCGGAGATGCGCCGCCGGATCAAGGCGATGTCCTACGGGCTGGCCTACGGGTTGTCGGCGTACGGGCTGTCCCAGCAGCTCAAGATCAGCGCCGAGGAGGCCAAGGCCCAGATGGAGGTGTACTTCAACCGGTTCGGCAATATTCGCGACTACCTGCGCGACGCCGTCGACCAGGCCCGCAAGGTCGGCTACACCGAAACCCTCTTCGGCCGCCGCCGCTACCTGCCCGACCTGGACTCCAGCAACCGCCAGCGCCGCGAGGCCGCCGAACGCATGGCCCTCAACGCCCCCATCCAGGGCACGGCCGCCGACATCATCAAGGTCGCGATGATCAACGTGCAGAACGCCATTCACGCCTCGGGCCTGAAGTCGCGGATGCTGTTGCAGATCCACGACGAACTCCTCTTCGAGGTCGCCGCCGGGGAACGCGAGGCGCTGGAAACCCTTGCGCGCGAACACATGGCGAAGGCGATCGACCTGTCGGTGCCGCTGGAGGTGTCGGTGGGCGTGGGCCGCAGCTGGGACGCGGCGGCCCACTGAGCCGGGCGATCAGTACGCGATGAAGAGGATCTCGTCGCGGGAGTAGTCGTGGCCGGGGTGGTTCTCGGCGAGGTGGGCCTTGGTCTTCTCGACGAGATCGTCCTCGTCGGTGCCGGTGATGTATTCCCCGCAGGGGCAGCTGAGCCTGGTCTTCATGTCTCCGATCATCCACGGGAACCGGTGTGGGCGCATCCGTTCGGGACGTCCAGCGGTTTCCGACTGGCTCGCGACACGGTCGGCGGCCGGGGTGAGGATGGGTTCATGATCGAGACGACGGCGGTTCTGGGGGTCGCGGCGGCCGCGTTGGGGATGGTACTGACGCCCGGGCCGAACATGATGTATCTGGTGTCGCGGACGGTGTCGCAGGGGCGGCGGGCCGGGCTGGTGTCGTTGTCGGGGGTGGCCGTCGGGTTTCTGGTCTATCTGCTGGCGGCGACGGCCGGGATCACCGCTGTGTTCGCCGTGGTGCCCGGGCTCTATCTCACGGTGAAGTTGGCGGGGGCGGCGTATCTGGGATATCTGGCGTGGAAGACGTTGCGGGGCGGCGTATCCGCCTTCGAGGCGTCCGAGCTCCCGCCGGACCCGACCCTCAGGCTGTTCGCCATGGGGCTGGTGACGAATCTGCTCAATCCCAAGATCGCCATCATGTACATGGCGCTCATCCCGCAATTCGTCGATCCGGCCCACGGGCGCGTCTGGGCCCAGAGCCTCTGCCTCGGTGCGGTCCAGATCGCCATCGCCCTCACCGTCAACGGCCTGATCGTTCTCGGTGCGGGCGCGATCGCGGCGTTCCTCGCGGGTCGCCCCGTCTGGGTGCGCACCCAGCGCTGGATCACGGGCACCGCCCTCGGCGCGATCGCCGTCCTGCTCGCCACCGACCGCGCCCGCCCGGCTCCGGCCTGACGCTCGCCGAGCGGCGCGACAAACGGTGCCGCTCAGCCTCGCTCGCGGACCCGCTCGACGTAGGCCGCGCATTCCTGGATCTGGTGGCGTCAGCGGCGGCGGGCGCCGAGGAGATGGTGGACGGCGGGTCGCGCCGCCCGATCGGAATCACCCGAAAACGGACCGACGCGGCGGTTGGCCAGCGAGTTGCCGTGGGCGTGTCGCAAGGCTCGGGCCTGCCCGAAGAGGGGGCGCTGGATGTTGCCTAGCAGGTCAGCGGGCATTGGTGTGGCGTTTACGGAAGATTGTGACGAAGTTACTCCTGGGTTCCGGGTGAAAATGGTTGCCATCGCGGGGGCGAGTCCATATCCTCGTTCACGTGCCGAACCCCGCCGCCAGCCGCAGCGCAGCGCTCGATGTCGCCGACCGCGACAGCGCCGCGCGTCTCTCGCTCACCGCGATGATGGCTGCCGGTCGACTTCTCGTAGTACTTCGCCGTAGCGGGGTCTGAATTCGGACCGGCCCCCTCGCTGCGGCCGTACAGATTTGCTCCAGCTGGTCCCCTCCCTCTGTCATCAGACACGACGAAGCTTCGGGAAGACCTAGTCCAATGACCATCACCATAGACACGCGCGACTTCATCTCCGCCGCACCCAAGGGCCTGCGGGCCGAATGCGCCGGACTGACCCCCACCGAGTTCCACGATCGCTACTGCGGCCCGACCGGACCGATCAAGCTCAGCGACTGGACCCGCCTCGACCAGGGCCTGCCGGTGGCGACCTACACCGCCACCCTCGACTTCGCGGGCCGGCAACGGACCGTGATCACGGCCGGTAGCCCGGTCGCGGCGCTGACCTCGGCCCTCTACGACGAGGGCTACCCGGTCGAGATCCTCAAGTTCCATCAGCGCCGAACCGCCTCGGGCACAGCGACTTTCGTGCAGTGCGAGTCCAACGGCCGCCGCGGCTGGGGCGCCGCCCTCGCCGACGACGGCCCCGAGTCGACCGTCCGCGCCATGATCGCGGGCATCAACCAGCTCGGCCGCTGACCGCGTACGACAGCGCCGCATCACCGGAAAGGTGATGCGGCGCTTGCCGTTTCGGGACTACTGCTCCTGCTGCTGATGCTCGGCCAGCTGCTTGCGCACCTCGTCCATGTCGAGCGCCTTCACCTGCGTGACGAGGTCCTCGAGCGCGGCCGCGGGCAACGCGCCCGGCTGCGCGAAGACGAGCACGCCCTCCTTGAAGGCCATGATGGTCGGAATGGACCGGATCTGCGCCGCCGCGGCCAGCCCCTGCTGCGCCTCGGTGTCGACCTTGCCGTGCACCACGTCGGGATGCTGCTCCGAGGACGACTCGAAGGTCGGCGCGAACTGCTTGCACGGCCCGCACCAATCGGCCCAGAAGTCGACCAGAACGATGTCGTTACCGGTCACGATCTCGTCGAAGTTCTGCTCGGTCAGAGTCTGGGTGGCCATGGGATCCTCTCGTTGTGTGTACCGGATGCAACGTCGCGAACTCCGGTTCTCTTCCGTCGGCTGCTCACCGTTCCTTGGCGGGTACCCAGGACGGTAGCGGGGTAAGCGGCGGACCGCGCCGTTCGATGGCACTCTGGTAGCGGAACGCAATCCGAGCAGGGGGAGTAGAGCGATCATGCGGACGGTTCATGTGCGGACAGTGGTGGGCCGAGGCGTACACCGGCGATTTCGCGGAGGCACTGCGCGCGGAGGTGACCGACGCCGAGCAGCGGCTGAGGCAGCGATTGTCGGGGGCGAGAGCCGTGGTGTGGACCGGTCGGCGCCGCGCCCAGGAGGTCGCGTTGCACCGGATGTTGGCAGGCCGTGCGGATAGCGGCTCGCTCCACGCGATCGATGTCTCGGCGGCGCAAGCGGATTCGGTGGCGGAGATGTCGCCCGAACGGCTCGCGGCGCTGCTGGGAAGCGAGCGCCCGGTCACCGACGACGAACGCGCCGAACTGGCCCGCTCGTGGTCGGACCTCGAGGCGGAGAACGCCCCGTTCCGGGTGATGTCGGAACAGGGGTTGCGCTCGGCGCCCGTCACCCATTTCGACGAGCGTCTGCTCGCCGCGATTCCCGCCGAGGCCACGCCCATGACCGCGGTCATCGCCGAGGTCATGGGAACCCACGCGTATCCGGTGATGGATTACGTTCTGCAACAACGGCTCATCGATCTCATCGATACCGGCCGCGTCACCGCGCAGGGCGATCCGAGGGTCGCGCGCTCCTGCCGGATCATGACAACACCGACCACTCCCGCCGCCGATCCCCGTCCCACCGCCTGACCCCCACCCCCACCCCCGCGAACTCCCGATCGCTCGACACCGCGTGGAACGCCTCGCCCACCTGTTGTGGGCGGAGGCGGCGGGCCAGGGTGATGTGCGGGGTCCAGGCGTCGGGGCGGACGGTGGCGGGGATGCCGGGGCATTGGGCTATCACGGCGAAGACTCGGCGTTGCAGGTCGAGGAGGGGTTCGGTGGGTACGAGGGGGCGGACCAGGATGGGGTGGCGGGAGCCGAAGATCAGCAGGCCGCCGAGGCGGAGGGGGATCGGGCGGAAGGTCAGGGTGGTGAGGGTCTCCTCGAGGCGGGGCCAGATCTGGCGGGCCACCGCGAGGGTGATGTGGGGGCGGTGGTCGGGGGACGGGCCGGGCAGGCCCGCCTCGGTGAGCAGGGACCACTGGCGGCGGATCTCCGCGTCGGTCGCGTCGTCCACCAGCAATTCCACCGACTGCACCATGATCTCGCGAACATACGCCGCCCCCGAGTGTCCGTGCGGCGGTTCGCGGTATCCGGTGTTCGCGCCGCGCGGCGGACCGGTCAGGATGGACCCGTGAGCGAACGGGCGGCGATACGACTGGGGCTGATCGAGGGGGACGGGATCGGCCCGGAGGTGGTCCGGGCGACCCGGCTGGTCGTCGACGACGCGCTGGGCGCGGGCGTGGAGTGGGTGCCGCTGCCGATGGGACAGGCCGCCATCGACGAATTCGGTTCGCCGCTACCGGATCTCACGCTCGACGCGCTGGCCGGACTGGACGGGTGGATCCTGGGTCCGCACGACAACGCCGCCTACGCTCCCGAACATCGCACCGGCACCCCGCCCGGCGGCGCGATCCGCAAACGGTTCGGGCTGTACGCGAATATCCGTCCGGCGCGGGCGTTTCCGGGCGTGCGGGCCGCCGCGCCCGATATCGATCTGGTGATCGTCCGGGAGAACAGCGAGGGCTTCTACGCCGACCGCAATATGGTCGCCGGAGCGGGCGAGTTCCGCCCGACCCCGGATGTGGCGCTGTCGGTGGGCGTGGTGACCCGCGCGGCGTGCGAGCGGATCGCGCACGAGGCGTGCGCCCTCGCCGCGACCCGGCGCAAGCGGCTCACCATCGTGCACAAGGCCAATGTCCTGCCGCTGACCATGGGCCTGTTCCGGGACGTGTGTCACGAAGTGGCACAAGGATATTCGGGGCTGACCGTGACCGACGAACACGTCGACGCGGCCGCCGCCCATCTGGTCCGCGCCCCGGGGGACTACGACGTGCTCGTCACCGAGAACCTGTTCGGCGACATCCTGTCCGACCTCGCGGGCGAACTGAGTGGTTCGCTGGGCCTGGCCGCCTCGCTGAACTGCTCGGCCACCCAGGCCATGGCCCAGGCCGTGCACGGCGCCGCGCCGACACTGGCCGGCCACAATCGCGCCAATCCGGCCGCGCTGCAACTGTCCGCGGCCATGCTGCTGCGGCTGCTCGGCGCCCGTCGCGCCGACCCGGCCCTGACCCGGGCCGCCGACCACATCGACCGGGCGATCGCGGCCACCCTCGCCTCCGGCGTGGCGACCGCCGACCTCGGCGGCCTGGCCTCGACCACCGAATTCACCGAGCACGTGCGCGCCCGGCTGAACCGCTGGTGATAAGGTCCCGAACTCGGCGGGTAACCGCCACGCGTGCCTCCGGCGCGCATTAACCTTCGGTAACCGACCGGCACAGTCGGTCCGAATCGCCTAGATTTCGAACGGCGGGCGACGCCCGGTTGTCGCCCACCCGAACATGGAGGGCTGCTGTGTCTGTTCGTCGTGGATTTCTCCTGCGAGCCGCGTGTCTCGTCGCCGGTGGCGCGCTGGCGTTGACGGGCTGTACCAAGAACACCGAGGACAACGGTCCGAAGGTGGACAAGGTTCAGGTCTCGAAGGTCGACGCCATCGCCGCCAAGCTGCCCGCGGACGTCAAGCAGTCGGGCAAACTGGTCGTCGGCGTGAACATCCCGTATCAGCCGAACGAGTACAAGGATCCGGGCTCCGGCAAGATCGTCGGCTTCGACGTCGACCTGATGGACGCGGTCGCGACCGTGCTCGGCGTGCAGGCCGACTACAAGGAGTCCGACTTCGAGAAGATCATCCCCGCCATCGAGGCCGGGACCTACAACGTGGGCATGTCCTCGTTCACCGACAACGTCGAACGCCAGAAGACCGTCGACTTCGTCGACTACTTCTCCGCGGGCATCCAGTGGGCCCAGCAGAAGGGCAAGGCGATCGACCCGAACAACGCCTGCGGCAAGAAGGTCGCCGTGCAGCGCACCACGATCGAGGACACCGACGAGATCCCGGCCAAGAGCAAGGCGTGCACCGACGCCGGCAAGCCCGAGATCCAGAAGGTCCCGTTCGACGAGCAGAGCGCCGCGTCGACCGCGCTGGTGCTCGGTCAGGTCGACGCCATGTCCGCCGACTCGCCGGTGACCGCGTACGCCATCAAGCAGAATCAGGACAAGATCGAACCCGCCGGTTCGATCTTCGAATCCGCGCCGTACGGCTGGCCGGTGAAGAAGGGCTCCCCGCTGGCGGCCGTGTTGCAGGAGGCCGTGCAGCATCTGATGGACTCCGGTGACTACCGCAAGATCGCCGAGAACTGGGGCGTCCAGGAGGGCGCGATCACCAAGTCCGAGATCAACGGCGCGAAGAGCTGATATCCGGTGAGCCCCCAGGACTTCGACGAGTCCGCCGAGCCCGCCCCGATCAAGGCCGTGCCGCTGCGGCATCCCGGCCGCTGGATCGCCGCGGCGATCATCCTGGTGCTGGTCGCGCTGTTCGTCTACGGCGCGGCCACCAACCCGGCCTATCGGTGGGACACCTACGGCAAGTATCTGTTCGATTCGCGGATCGCGGGTCAGGGCGTACTGGTCACCCTCGAGCTGACCGTGCTGGCCATGGCGATCGGCGTGGTGCTGGGCATGATCCTCGCGGTCATGCGGCTGTCGCCGAATCCCGTTCTGCGCGCGGTGGGTTGGGTGTATCTGTGGATCTTCCGCGGGACGCCGGTGTACGTGCAGTTGGTGTTCTGGGGGCTGTTCCCCTCGCTGTACAAGACGATCGATCTCGGAATCCCGTTCGGCGGACCGCATTTCGCGCATCTGAACATTCAGGGCTGGTCGGCGGCGTTCTTCTTCGCCATGCTCGGCCTGGGCCTGAACGAGGCCGCCTACATGGCCGAGATCGTCCGCGCGGGAATCAATTCCGTGGGTGAGGGGCAGCGCGAGGCGTCGTTCGCGCTGGGTATGTCGTGGAGTCAGACCATGCGCCGGACCGTGCTGCCGCAGGCGATGCGGGTGATCATCCCGCCGACCGGCAACGAGCTGATCAGCATGTTGAAGACCACCTCGCTGGTGGCCGCCATCCCGCTGACCACCGACCTGTACGGCCGCGCCCGCGACATCTACGGCGTGAACTTCCAGCCCATCCCGCTGCTGCTGGTCGCGGCCACCTGGTATCTGGTGGTCACGAGCATCCTCATGGTGGGCCAGTTCTATCTGGAGCGGTACTTCGCGCGGGGGTCGAGCCGTCAGCTGACCAACAAACAACTGGCGGCCCTGGCCCGGGCGATGCCCTCGGAGGTCGGGAAATGAGTACGGCCGCAACGACTCCCATGATCCAGGCCCAGCAGGTGTGCAAGAACTTCGGCGCGTTGCAGGTGCTCAAGGGCGTCTCGCTGGAGGTGCCGCGCGGCGAGGTGATGTGCCTGATCGGCCCGTCCGGTTCCGGCAAGTCGACGTTCCTGCGCTGCATCAACCACCTCGAACAGGTCAACGCCGGGCGGCTGTACGTCGACGGCGACCTGATCGGCTACCGCGAGAAGAACGGCAAGCTCTACGAGCTGAGCCCCCGGCAGGCCGCCGCGCAGCGCCGCGACATCGGCATGGTGTTCCAGCACTTCAACCTGTTCCCGCACCGCACCGCGATCGAGAACATCATCGAGGCGCCCACCCAGGTCAAGCGGCTGCGCAAACAGGACGCCCGCGCCCGGGCCCGCGAACTGCTGGACCGGGTGGGCATGGCCGACAAGGCCGACACCTATCCCGCCCAGCTGTCCGGCGGCCAGCAGCAGCGCGTGGCGATCGCCCGCGCGCTGGCCATGGATCCCAAGCTCATGCTGTTCGACGAGCCGACCTCGGCGCTGGACCCCGAACTGGTCGGCGAGGTGCTGGGCGTCATGCGGGAACTGGCCGCCTCGGGCATGACGATGATCGTGGTGACCCACGAGATGGGCTTCGCCCGCGAGGTGGCCGATCAGCTGGTGTTCATGGACGGCGGCGTGGTCGTCGAATCCGGTGATCCGCGCGAGGTGCTGGCGAATCCGCGCCACGAACGGACGAAGGCGTTCCTGTCCCGAATCCTGTGAGTCACCGCGCCAGCGCGATACGCAGTTGGCCGAGCAGGACTTTCGTGGCGGGCGATCCCGAGCGGTCCGCCCGCCACGCCAGGGCCAGCCGCCCGCGCAGCTCCGGCTCGGTGATCGCCAGCGTGCGCACCGCGAAGGTCGCGGCCTCGGCGGGGGTGAGCGCGGGGACGATGGCGGTGCCCAGACCGCGGGCGGCCAGCCGAAGCAACAGCGGCGGCGCGGCGGCCTCGAAGGCCACATTCGGTTCGAAACCCGCCGCCGCGCAGGCCCTTTCGAACACGCCTCGGATGCCCGTGCCGCGGGTGAGGCAGATCAGCGGCCGATCCCGCAACTCGCGCAAGGGGATTCGGTCCCGAGCGCCGGGATCGTCGATCGGGACGGCGGCCTGCACGGCGGCGTCGTAGACGATATCGGTCTCGATCCTGGAATCGATTGGCGCGCCGGTCAATCCGATGAGCGCGATATCGAGCGCGCCGCGCGCGAGAGCGTCGAGCATGGCGTCCGAACTCGTCTCGGTGAGGGTGATCTCGACCTGCGGATGGTCGTGGTGGAAGGCGGCGAGGACCGGGGCGATGTCGAGTTCGCCGGACGCGACGCCGGAGATCGTGCCGAGGCGGACGTGGCCGCGCAACAGCCCGGTGAACTCGTCGACGGTGTCGCGGACCCGATCGGCGGCGGCGAGCGCGGCGCGGGCGTGCGGGAGGACGGCCGCACCGGCGTCGGTGAGGGTGACCGTGCGGCCGGAGCGGTCCAGAAGGGGTTGTCCCAGTTCGCGTTCCAGCTGCCGGATCTGCGCCGACAGGCCGGGCTGGGCCAGATGCAGGCGGGCCGCGGCGCGGGTGAAGTTGGCCTCCTCGGCGACGGTGACGAAGTAGCGCAACTGGCGAAGCTCCATAAGCGATCATTCTAGTTTCCAGAAGATCTATCTGTTTCACTTCTCGACCGGACTGCGGAATCGTCGAGGGCATGACGAACAACGACCTCATCTGCTCCGGCCCGATCCTCCGTCCCGGGGACGACGGCTACGCCGCGGAGATCGCGGGCTTCCAGACCGCCTACACCCACCGCCCCGCCCTCGTGGTCGGGGCCCGGCACACCGAGGACGTCCGCGCCGCCGTGGAATACGCCGCGCGCCACCGGCTTCCGATCGGCGTGCAGGCCACCGGCCATGGCCTGTCGGTGCCGCTCGACGGCGGCGTGCTCGTCAGCACCCGCCGCATGACCGGGATCGAGATCGATCCGGCCGCGCGCACCGCGAAGGTCGCGGCCGGGGTGCGGGCGGGCGCGCTCATCGATGCCGCCGCGCCGCACGGACTGGCCCCGCTCAACGGCTCGTCGCCGTCGGTCGGCGTGGTCGGCTACCACCTCGGCGGCGGGCTCGGCATCCTCGCCCGCACCTTCGGCTACGCCGCCGACCGCGTGCGCGCGATCGAACTCGTCACCGCCGACGGGCGGGTGCGCACGCTGCGGCCCGGCGACGAACTCTTCGGCGCGGTGCTGGGCACGGGCGGCAATTTCGGCGTGGTCACCGCGCTGGAACTCGACCTGGTCCCGCTCACCTCGGTCTACGGCGGGCAGCTGATCTTCGATACGGATCTGGTGGAACCGGCGCTGGAGGCGTGGCGGCTGTGGACCCAGGACGTTCCGGACGAGACGACCTCGGGGTTGACCCTCATGACCATGCCCGACATCCCGCCCGTTCCCGCTCCGCTGCGCGGCCGCTACATCGCCACGATCAATATCGCGCACGTCGGTCCGGACGGCGACCGCCTGGTCGAACCGTTGCGGCGCATCGGGACTCGCCTGAAGGACGACCTGCGGACCATGCCCTACACCGAGACCCACACCATCTACAGCGATCCCGATTTCCCGCACGCCTACACCGCCACCAACCTGCTGCTGTCGGAGCTGAACGCCGATGCGGCGCAAGCGTTCCTGGACGCGACCGCCGACGCGCCCGTGGTCGCCAACCTGCGCCACCTCGGCGGCGCGCTGCGCCGGCCCGGACCCGCCACCGTCGACCACCGCGACGCGGACCACCTCGCCCGGTTCATCACCGAACCCGGCGGCGACGAGATCCGCGGTCTGCACGACGGCATCGGAAAAGCCCTGTCGCCGTGGGCGATCGGGCACAGCCTGAACTTCCTCTACGGCGCGGGCGACTGGGCCGGCGAGCGACAGACCCGGGCGGGCTACACCGAGTCGACCTATGCCCGGCTGGCCGCGCTGAAGGCGACCTACGACCCGGCCAACCTCTTTCGCGCGAACCGCAACATCGTGCTATCTTCATGATATCACTTCAATATTGGGAGGATGTCATGGAGCTTCGTCCGGCCTTTCGGGTGAACGGGTTCCTCATGTTGTTGGTTCTGCTCGTCGTGGGCGGGGCCGGGCTGTTCGGGGGCGTGGCGGTCACCTCCGCCACCGCCGACGGTGACGGCGGCTCGCCCGCGGGCGCGATCATCCTGTTCGTGGTGGTCGGGCTGGCGGTCCTGCTGCTGTCCGGGCTCACCCCGGTCGGCCCGAACGAGGCCAAGGTCGTCCAGTTCTTCGGCCGCTACATCGGCTCGGTCAGCGATCCCGGCTTCTTCTGGGTCGTCCCGCTGACCAACAAGCGCCGAATCTCGTTGCGGGTCCGCAACTTCGAGACCCAGAAGCTCAAGGTCAACGACAACGACGGCAACCCCGTCGAGATCGCCGCGGTCGTGGTCTACCGCGTGGTCGACAGCTTCAAGGCCGCCTTCGCCGTCGACGACTACGAGGAGTACGTGCAGACCCAGTCCGAGGCCGCGGTCCGGCACCTGGCGACCGTGCACCCCTACGACTCCGACGACCCGAACCGCACCAGCCTGCGCAACGGCACCGAGGTCGCCGAGGAACTGACCACCGAACTCAGCGAGCGCACGGCCCTGGCCGGGATCGATATCCTCGAGGCCCGCATCACCCACCTCGCCTACGCGCCCGAGATCGCCCAGGCCATGCTCGTCCGCCAGCAGGCGTCGCAGATCGTCGCCGCGCGCAGCCGTATCGTGGAGGGCGCGGTCGGCATGGTCGGCATGGCCCTCGATCGGCTCGCCCGCGAGGGCATGGTCGAACTCGACGAGGAGCGCAAGGCCGCGATGGTGTCGAATCTGCTGGTCGTGCTGTGCGGCGACCGATCCGCCCAGCCCGTCGTCAACACCGGCTCGCTCTACTCCTGATGGTCAAGCGCGAGCCGAAGAAGGTGCTGCTGCGGCTCGACCCGGCCGTCCACGAGGCCATCGCCAAGTGGGCGGCCGACGACCTGCGCAGCGTCAACGCCCAGATCGAGTACGCGTTGCGGATGGCCCTGGAGCAGGCCGGTCGGTCCCCTAAAAACAGGGGTTAGAAAAGACCCCCTACCCGCTTTGTCCGGAATTTATTACCAGACGGTCACGTGTTGGGCACGAAACACCACTGGAAGTGCGAAAAGGCCACGAATCGGTACCGTGGTCGCGTGCCGATCGCGTTCGATACCAAAGGACTACAGCAGCTCGACCAGACCAGATGGAGCAACCCGGCCACCGGCGATCTGGTGACCCTCACCTATATCGATCAGGTGCCGGATCTGCCCGCGTCGTTGGACGACCCGGATACCTTGCGGCGCAGGCTCACCGAGCTACAGGCCGAGTTCGGTTGCCTCATCGAGGCGCACGCCGTCACCGTCGACGGGCAGCCCGCCCTGGTGCGGCTGGAGAAGTTCCCGCTCGCGGAGCGGTCCGGGCTGGGCTTCACCGCGGGCATCGTGGTGCCGAAGGCGACCTGTAGCGCGATCCTCAAGATCATGTGCGTGGAGACCGGCCGCTCCGGGACCCGCGAGGCGGCGATCGTGCCGAAGGTCGGCTTCCAGAACATGTTCCCGCCGCATCCGTACGCGCCCGAGGTGAAGGGCAAGCTGCCCTACAACGCCGCCGACGACGCGCGCTGGGATCCGCAGTTCCCCGACCACCCGCTCACCCGCGCTCGCGGCTGGATCTCCTACGCCAGCCGCACCGCCCGGATCGATCCGCGCTTCGCGGCCCTGCCCGCGTTCGCCGGTCCGGCCGCCGCGTCCACCCCCGAGGCCGTGTCCGTCGGCGCGGCCCCGGCGGAGACCATGCCGTTGCGGCAGGTCTAGCGCTCGGGTCGCTCGGTCACGAAAATGGCTGTGCCCGGGAAGATCTCGCCGCGCAGCGGACTCCACTGACCCCACTCGCGGTCGAGCCACTCGGGCCAGTCCGGTTCGACGATGTCGAGCAGGACCAGACCCGCGGCCACGATCTCGCGCACCCGGTCGCCCATCGTGCGGTGGTGTTCGGCGTAGGTCGGCGCGCCGTCCGCGTCCACCTCCACATAGGGGGTGCGATCGAAATAGGAGATGCGCGCGCACAACCCCTCCGGGCCGGGGTCGTCGGGAAACACCCAGCGCATCGGATGATTCACCGAGAACACCCAGCGCCCGCCCGGCCGCAGCACCCGAGCCACCTCGCGCATCACCAGCGCCGAATCGGCTACGAACGGAATCGCGCCGAAGGCCGAGCAGGCCAGATCGAACGACGCGTCGGCGAACGGCAGCGCCTCGGCCCCCGCCTGCACCAACGGCACCCGCGGCCCGCCGCGGTCCATGGCCGCCACGCCGCGCTCGAGCATCCGCCGCGACAGATCCAGGCCCACCGGCCGCGCGCCCTGCCCCGCGAGCCACCGGGAACAGGGCGCCGAACCGCAGCCGATCTCCAGCACGCGTTTGCCCGCGACGTCGCCGAGCAGATGCCAGTCGCCCTCGTGCAGACCCTCGGGGCACCAGACGAATTCGCCGCCGGGGGAGTCCACGCCGAGGAAGTCGGCGTGCGTGTCGTGATACTGCGCGGCGTCGGCGTCCCACCATCGCCGGTTGGCGCGCTGGCTGGCCTGGGAATCGATCTCGCGGCGGGTCACTCCGGTGGTGCCGAGGAGGGCGTTGGCCTGGGCGTGCCGATCCTCGTCGAGCGCGACCGGATGATCTTCGGGCATCATGTAAGAGTATCCAGTTTGCCCAGGGGGACCCTTGTTTGCTTGTCGCATCGCACCTCGCGTACGCTGTTCCCCGCGAGTGTCTTCAGTATTTCGTACCGGAGCCGCGCGTGCTGTGAGGTTACATGCGTCGAGTACAGCGTTGTGCAGTGCGGCAGCGATGTGCTGTGCATGTCCAACGTAGTCCCCTGGCTGTGATTTCACGGCAAAACCGAAAGTTCCAATGTCCTCTACCGACCACAATCCGTCCGGAGCAACCCAACACATGCCCACTACGACCACCTCGCCGCAGGTTGCCGTCAACGACATCGGCTCTGCCGAGGATTTCCTCGCCGCGATCGACAAGACGATCAAGTACTTCAACGACGGCGACATCGTCGAAGGCACCATCGTCAAGGTCGATCGGGACGAGGTCCTGCTCGACATCGGCTACAAGACCGAAGGTGTCATTCCTTCCCGTGAGCTTTCCATCAAGCACGATGTCGACCCGGCCGAGGTCGTTTCCGTGGGCGATGAGGTCGAAGCCCTGGTCCTCACCAAGGAGGACAAGGAAGGCCGCCTGATCCTGTCGAAGAAGCGCGCGCAGTACGAGCGGGCGTGGGGCACGATCGAGGAGCTCAAGGAGAAGGACGAGGCCGTCAAGGGCACCGTCATCGAGGTCGTGAAGGGCGGTCTGATCCTGGACATCGGCCTGCGCGGCTTCCTCCCGGCTTCGCTGGTGGAGATGCGCCGCGTCCGCGATCTGCAGCCGTACGTCGGCAAGGAGATCGAGGCCAAGATCATCGAGCTGGACAAGAACCGCAACAATGTGGTCCTGTCCCGCCGCGCCTGGCTCGAGCAGACCCAGTCCGAGGTCCGCAGCGAGTTCCTGCACCAGCTGCAGAAGGGCCAGGTCCGCAAGGGCGTCGTGTCCTCGATCGTCAACTTCGGCGCGTTCGTCGATCTCGGCGGCGTCGACGGTCTGGTGCACGTGTCGGAGCTGTCCTGGAAGCACATCGATCACCCCTCCGAGGTGGTCGAGGTCGGCATGGAGGTCACCGTCGAGGTGCTCGACGTCGACCTGGATCGCGAGCGGGTCTCGTTGTCGCTCAAGGCGACTCAGGAAGATCCGTGGCGTCAGTTCGCCCGCACCCACGCCATCGGCCAGATCGTGCCCGGCAAGGTCACCAAGCTCGTTCCGTTCGGCGCGTTCGTCCGCGTCGAGGAGGGCATCGAGGGCCTGGTGCACATCTCCGAGCTGGCCGAGCGCCACGTGGAGGTGCCGGATCAGGTCGTGCAGGTCGGCGACGACGCGATGGTCAAGGTCATCGACATCGACCTGGAGCGCCGCCGGATCTCGCTGTCGCTGAAGCAGGCCAACGAGGACTACCACGCCGAGTTCGACCCGTCGAAGTACGGCATGGCCGACAGCTACGACGACCAGGGCAACTACATCTTCCCCGAGGGCTTCGACCCCGACACCAACGAGTGGCTCGAGGGTTACGAGAAGCAGCGCGAGGAGTGGGAGTCCCGCTACGCCGAGGCGGAGCGTCGCCACAAGATGCACACCGCGCAGATGGAGAAGATGGCCGCCGACGCCGCCGCCGAGGCCGCGAACGGCGCCCCGTCGAACTACTCCTCCGAGAGCGGCGAGCGTTCCTCGTCTGCGCAGTCGGAGCCCGCGGGTGGTTCGCTCGCCAGCGACGCGCAGCTCGCCGCGCTGCGTGAGAAGCTCTCCGGCAACGCGTAATTCGCCACGCTAGGCACAATGGCCCCGGTCACCCGACCGGGGCCATTTCTTTGTCCGATGTTTCCCGGCACGCCGGTGGCTCCCGGGGGCCCGCTGCGGTAGCGTCAGCGCCGATCGTGCCCACCTCCGCGAAAGGGTCTGACCGTATGGGGCTGTTCGACGGCATCAACCGGCGTGATTTCCTGGCGAAGGCGCTGGCCGCCGGTGGGGCGGGGGCGCTGGCGTCGTGGGCGAATCCGATCATCGAGCGCGCGCACGCGGCCGACCCCGCGGGCACGGGCGGGCTCGGCGACATCGAGCACTTCGTGCTGCTGATGCAGGAGAACCGGTCCTTCGACCACTACTTCGGAACGCTTTCGGGCGCACGGGGATTCGACGATCGGTCGGCGGTGTGGCGGCAGTACGGCTGGGCGCCGGGCGTCGGGCCGACCCCGGACGGCTATGTCGAGCCGTTCCGCCTCGACACCACCCGCGGCGCGACGCTGGACGGGGAGTGCGTCAACGATCCCGACCACAGCTGGGCGGGTATGCACGCGTCCTGGAACGGCGGGCGCAACGACGGCTGGATGCCGATGTCGATCGCCAGTGTGGGCCCGGCGAACGCGCCCGCGGCCATGGGCTACTACACCCGCGCCGACATCCCGGTGCACCACGAGCTGGCCGACGCGTTCACCCTGTGCGATCACTACCACTGCTCGGTGCTCGGCCCGACCGACCCGAACCGGCTGTACTGGGTGTCGGCGACCATCGACCCGGACGGACTGGCCGGTGGTCCCCTCGTCGAGACGCCCACGCTGATCCCGCAGAACGCCTACAGCTGGCGGACCTTCCCGGAGAACCTGTCCGAGGGCGGGGTGAGCTGGAAGATCTACAACAACCGCGACGTGGGCCCGATCTCGTCGGTGATCCTGGACGGCATGATGGGCTGCTTCAAGCAGGCCGCCGATCCGAATTCCGAACTGGCGCAACGGGGTAAGGCCCCGGTGTATCCGAGCGACTTCGCCGCCGACGTGGCCGCGGACCGGCTGCCCGCGGTGTCGTGGGTGATCCCGCCGTTGTTCAACTGCGAGCATCCGGCGCTGCCCCCGGCGTTGGGCGCGGTCGGCATCATGCAGGTGCTCGACATCCTCACCTCGAATCCGCGGGTGTGGGAGAAGACGGCGCTGATCGTGAGCTACGACGAGAACGGCGGCTTCTTCGACCACGTCACCCCGCCGACCGCGCCGCCCGGCACGCCGGGGGAGTTCCTCACCGTCGATCTGGCCCGCGTCCCGGCCGCGAAGGGCGTGGCGGGGCCGATCGGCCTCGGCTATCGGGTGCCGTGTTTCGTCATCTCCCCGTACTCGCGCGGCGGCCTGATCGCCTCGGAGACCTTCGACCACACCTCCCAATTGCGCTTGCTGGAACGGCGTTTCGGCGTCGACGTCCCCAACCTCACGGCGTGGCGGCGCTCGGTCACCGGCGATATGACCTCGGCCTTCGATTTCGCCGCCACCCCCGACGCCGTGCCGCCCCGCATCACCGATCCCAATCCCGGTGCGGCCGCCGCACTGGAACAGTGCGGGCCGAATCTCGCGCTGGGCACGGCCGACAAGGGCATCCCGTATCCGGTGCCGCCGAACTCGATGCCGAGCCAGGAGCCGGGGAGCCGTCGCCGGCCGAGCGGAATCGTCTGAGGCGCAGCGCCTTTCGGGCCACCGATCCGCTCGGCGTGTCCGCACGTCGAGGGCGCGGCGGAACGGGATGGCGGTGCCCACGACGGCCGCTGGCCCCACGCGAAATCAGTTGGCGGTGGCGGGAATCCAGCGGTTCGGGGCGAGGGCGCGCAGGCGCATGGCGGCGAAGCTGTGGCGGGCGGGGCTGAGCAGGGCGGTCAGCCAGGGGCGACGGTACTCCGCGAGTGCGGTCGCGACGGCGGGCAGGTGGATGCAGTGCACCTTGCCCGGGATACCCAGTCGGTGGCGACCCGTCTGGATGTTTTTGGTGCCCAATGGTCTTCCTTTGCTAACTCGAACTGCCTGGATCGCCTGCGGCGAAAGATTAGCGGAACAAAAGTGTGTGGCGCCATATATTGCGTAACTTCGACCCCGGCGTGTCGGAAAGTTGTGAACCTACGGTCCGGATACGGACGAAAAAGTGTCGGTTCGATAACTCCCCAGTCACGGAATGGGCAATTCATCGGGAAATGCGTGAAAGTGACTGTCCCCGTGGGTACCAGCCGCCTTCGGTCCGCGCGGGGTGCGTGCGACGGGTGCGCGCGCGGGATGCGAGACTGATCGAATGTTGCGAATCGGTCTCACCGGAGGCATGGGCGCGGGCAAGTCGACGGTGGCGCGGCTGCTGGTCGAACGGGGTGCGGTGCTCGTGGACAGCGACGTCATCGCCCGCGAGGTGGTGGCGCCCGGCACCCCCGGGCTGGCCGCTCTGGTCGAGGCGTTCGGTCCCGAGATTCTCGCCGCGGACGGCAGCCTGGACCGGCCCGCGTTGGCGGCCAAGGCTTTCGCCGACGACGAATCGCGCACCCGGCTGAATTCCATCACCCATCCGCTGGTGGGTGAGCGCACCGCCGAACTCATCGCGGCCGCGCCCGCGGACTCGATTGTGGTGCAGGATGTTCCGCTGCTGGTGGAAAACGGCATCGGCGCACTGGTGAATCTGGTCGTCGTGGTGATGGCCGATGTCGAGACGCGCATCCATCGGCTCGAGGAATTCCGGGGTATCTCCCGCGCGGACGCGCAGGCCCGGATCAAGGCCCAGGCCACCGACGATCAGCGCCGGGCCGCGGCGGATGTGCTGCTGGACAACAACGGTGATCCCGCCGACCTGGCTCCCCGGGTCGCCGCGCTCTGGGACGGGCGGCTGGTGCCGTTCGAGCGCAATCTCCGCACCCATACCCGGCCCCCGCGCGCCGAGGTGCGCCTGGTCGCGCCGGATCCGGGTTGGGCGGACGCGGCTCAGCGGCTCATCGCCCGTCTGGCGCTGGCGTGTGGCGCGGCGGCCCGGCGCATCGACCACATCGGCTCCACGGCGGTGCCCGGCCTGCCCGCCAAGGACGTGCTCGACCTCCAGATCACCGTGGCCGATCTCGACGCCGCCGACGCGTTGCGAGAACCGTTGCAGCGGGCGGGTTTTCCCCTCGTCCCGGAATACGACCGCGACGATCCGAAGCCCGGCGCCGATCCGGCGCGGTGGGGCAAGCGGCTGCACGTCAACGCCGATCCGGGCCGCCCCGCGAATATCCATGTGCGCGTGGACGGTTGGCCCAATCAGCGCTTCGGCCTGATCTTCCGGGACTGGCTGCGCGCCGAACCGGCCGCCCGCGAGGAGTACCTCGCGGTGAAACGCAAGGCCGAGGCCGCCGCGGCGGGGCTGACCGGGGAGTCGGCGATCCAGGCGTATCTCGACGTCAAGTCGCCGTGGTTCGACGACGCCTACCCGCGCGCGCTGGCGTGGGCGACGCTCAATCCCTGAGCCAGGTCAGTTCGATCCCGCGCGCGGCCAGCCAGCGATCGAAGTTGTGGCCGTGCGCGGCGATGCCGTCGAGGGCGGCGGTCGCGGTGGCGATCGCCCCCTGCGCCTCGGCGAGGTCGAGGTAGCCCGCGGCGTGCGCGACGAGCAACTCGTCCACGTCGAGCAGGACCGCGTCGCGATCGTTGCGGACCACGATGTCGAGATACAGATCGATCGACCGCCAGCGGCCCGGCTCCAGCTCGCGGAACTCGCCGATGTCGACGTAGTAGTCCTGATCGCGCTCGTGCCCGGGATTGTGGTGGAACTTCGTGGCGCGCAATCCGAGTTCGGGCAGCAGCCACGACTCGAGGTAGCGGAACTCGACGTGGTCGGCGGGGCGGCCCATGTACAGCCCCCACGGGGTGACCTCGTAGCGATCGACCGGACGGTGGAAACCCTTGCGGTCGATATTGATCATGTCGGCGAGGTTGAAGTACTCGACCTTCGGCCGGTGCAGATCCACCCCGGCCTGATCCGTTGCCCCCGTCATCCACGCCGCCTCTCGCGTCCGGTTCCAGCACCGGCGAACGCCTCGCCCGCGCAGACGATTATGCCCGCGCGGTCGGCGCGGTTCAGAGCCAGCTCAGCGTGACGCCGCGGGTGGCGAGCCAGCTCTCGAAGCGGTGGTCGTGGGAGGCGATGCCGTCGACGACGGCGGTCGCGCGCTGGAAGGCTTGCTGAGCGGTCGCCGCATCCACGTGCCCGGCGGCGTGCGCGGCGAACAGCTCGTCGACCCCGCGCAGTTCGGGGACGCGGCCGTTGCGGGCGACGATATCGATGTAGTGGTAGACCGCCCGCCAGCGTTTGGGCTCGATGCGCGCGAATTCGCCCACGTAGATGTGGTAGATGGGATCCCGATCGTGACACGCGTTGACGTGATGCATCGTCACCTGGAGCGAGAGATCGGGCAGCACCCAGGTCTCGGTGTAGCGGTTGGGCGGGATGTCGGCGGGACACACCAGATACAAACCGAACGGTTCGACATGGCAACTGTCCACCGGATGCACGAAGCCGCGCGCATCGGTCCTGGTGAGGTCGCTCAGATCCACGTACTCCACGCGGGGGCGGTGGGGAGCGGGCGTCGCGGGGGAGGTGACGGCGGTGGAACCGGCACCACTGGGTCGCTTCGAGAACAACATGGGTACTACTCCATCGGACGCGGTGCTGCGCGGGGCTCGGGTGCGTCCCACGAGTCCGGCCAGCGCGGGCATCGCGAGAAGTGAGAGATGAAAACCGGCCATGACGCGCCGCCCTTCTCGATCCTTGCCGAATCTCGGACCGGATCAGAGTACACCCCAGCAACCCCCGCCGTGTGAACGTGAACAGACCGGAATTGTCCTGTCGCGGAATCGCTATCACCGGTGAGCCGGCTTGGGGCACCGGACAATTCGGACAATCTGTTGCGGGGGGGATGTGGCCGATTCTCGTTGCCGCGGTGGTGCTCGACGGGGGCCAGCAACCTCGGGTGAGGCGGGTGTGGCGGCATTGCTCGCGTGCTGCCGGAGCCGGTACGTCGGGGTGCCGTTTTTCGGCGTCGGAGGGTGGGCATCGAGGGTGGGGCGGAAAAGGCGGGATGATCCGGCGAGTGGGCCGAAGATATTGCCGCGCAGGACGGTTCGGCCCGAACGCGGTGCCGGATGCGGCGTTCCGGCGTGCCCGTTTCGCGGAGCTTTCTCCAAAGGCGTTCGAGTGCAGTTCTTTTCGGTGTGACCGGCTCGTGTGTCGGAATTCGCCGCTCGTCGGCTCGCGGCGTGCCGTCGTCCTTGGATCGGCCGTGCCGTGTCAATTGCCCAGGGGTAGCGAATGTTCCCGTTTCGGACTCGGCGGCGGTCTCCCGGGCTCTGGTCCCGCGCGTTTCGGGAGGTGTGGGCAACCCATGCTTCTCCGTGTTGAAACGTGAGATGAGTCACGCCCTCGTCTCGGCGCGTCGCTCCGACCGGCCCCCCGGAGAGCGAGCTCCTGTTTGTTGTCGGTGGGTCGTCCTAGGCTTGGTGACATGGCATTCGCAACCGAGATTCCCGCCGAGGGGAACACACCGCTGGCGCATTCGGAGTTCCGGCCCATCGGCGAGATCGAGCGGGCGGACGGCCGGTTCGAGGTGGTCAGCGAGCATCGCCCGGCGGGCGATCAGCCCGCCGCGATCGAGGAGCTCGAGCGCCGCCTGCGCGCGGGGGAGAGGGACGTGGTGTTGCTCGGCGCCACCGGCACCGGCAAGTCGGCCACCGCGGCCTGGCTCATCGAGCGCGTGCAGCGGCCGACCCTGGTCATGGCCCCCAACAAGACGCTGGCCGCCCAGCTGGCCAACGAACTGCGAGAGATGTTGCCGCACAACGCGGTCGAGTACTTCGTCTCCTACTACGACTACTACCAGCCCGAGGCGTACATCGCCCAGACCGACACCTACATCGAGAAGGACAGCTCGATCAACGACGACGTCGAGCGGCTGCGGCATTCGGCCACGCAGAATCTGCTCTCGCGCCGCGACGTCGTGGTGGTCGCCTCGGTGTCGTGCATCTACGGCCTGGGCACGCCGCAGTCCTATCTCGACCGCTCGGTCCCGCTCGAGGTCGGCGGCGAGGTCGACCGCGACAAGCTGCTGCGGCTGCTGGTCGACGTGCAGTACACCCGCAACGACATGTCCTTCACCCGCGGCAGCTTCCGGGTGCGCGGCGACACGGTCGAGATCATCCCGTCCTACGAGGAGCTCGCGGTCCGCATCGAGTTCTTCGGCGACGAGATCGAGGCGCTCTACTATCTGCACCCGCTCACCGGCGACGTCGTGCGGCAGGTCGACCGGCTGCGCATCTTCCCCGCCACCCACTACGTCGCCGGGCCGGAGCGGATGGAACGCGCGGTGCGCGACATCGAGGTCGAACTCGCCGAGCGGCTCGCCGACCTGGAACGCCAGGGCAAACTGCTCGAGGCCCAGCGGCTGCGCATGCGCACCCAGTACGACCTGGAGATGATCCGCCAGGTCGGATTCTGCTCGGGCATCGAGAACTACTCGCGCCACATCGACGGCCGCCCCGCCGGATCCGCCCCGGCCACCCTGCTCGACTACTTCCCCGACGACTTCCTGCTGATCATCGACGAGTCGCACGTGACCGTCCCGCAGATCGGCGGCATGTACGAGGGCGATATGTCGCGCAAGCGCAACCTGGTCGAATACGGCTTCCGGCTGCCGTCCGCGGTCGACAACCGCCCGCTCACGTGGGAGGAGTTCGCCGACCGCATCGGGCAGACGGTGTACATGTCGGCCACCCCCGGTCCCTACGAATTGGGCCAGACCGGCGGCGAATTCGTCGAGCAGGTCATCCGCCCGACCGGCCTGGTCGACCCGCACGTCGTGGTCAAGCCGACCAAGGGCCAGATCGACGACCTCGTGCACGAGATCCGGCTGCGCACCGAGCGCGACGAGCGGGTGCTGGTCACCACGCTCACCAAGAAGATGGCCGAGGACCTCACCGACTATCTGCTCGGCATGGGCGTGCGGGTGCGCTACCTGCACTCGGAGATCGACACCCTGCGCCGGGTCGAGCTGCTGCGGCAGCTGCGGCTGGGCGACTACGACGTGCTGGTCGGCATCAACCTGCTGCGCGAGGGTCTGGACCTGCCCGAGGTGTCGCTGGTGGCCATCCTCGACGCCGACAAGGAGGGCTTCCTGCGGTCGACGACAAGCCTCATCCAGACCATCGGCCGCGCGGCGCGCAACGTGTCCGGCGAGGTGCACATGTACGCCGACAAGATCACCGACTCGATGCGCCAGGCGATCGACGAGACCGAACGCCGCCGCGCCAAGCAGATCGCCTACAACGAGGCCAACGGCATCGACCCGAAGCCGTTGCGCAAGAAGATCGCCGACATCCTCGATCAGGTCTACCGCGAGGCCGACGAGACCGAGGTGGTGGAGGTGGGCGGCTCCGGCCGCAACGCCAGCCGCGGCCGCCGGGCTCAGGGCGAGCCCGGCCGCGCGGTGAGCGCCGGTGTCTACGAGGGCCGCGACATCAAGGCCATGCCGCGGGCCGAATTGGCCGATCTGGTCAAGGAATTGACCGCCCAGATGATGAACGCCGCCCGCGAACTCCAGTTCGAGCTGGCGGGTCGCCTGCGCGACGAGATCGCCGACCTGAAGAAGGAGCTGCGGGGAATGGACGCGGCCGGGTTGAAATGAGTTGCGGCTCAGCCCTGTTGGGCCATCCACTCGTTCACGCGCCGCTCGGCCTCGTCGCGCGGCACGTCCTCGACGCGGGTCATCACCACCCAGCGGTGCCCGAACGGATCCATGACCGCGCCGTAGCGGTCGCCGGTGACGAAGGTGGCCGGATCGTCGACGTGGCGGGCGCCGTGTTCGCGGGCCAGCTTGGTCACCGCGTCCACGTCGGGGCAGTAGTGCACGATGCTGGTGTGCACCCAGTCGTGGGCGGGGGCGCGCAGGCCGTGCTCGGGGACGGGCATGCCGACCTGGATGGTCGAATCGCCGATCTTCAGTTCGGCGTGCGCGGCCTGTCCGTCGGGCAGATCGTTGCGGCTGAGCACCTCGGCGCCGAAGACGGCCCGGTAGAACTCGATCGCCTTGTTGGCGTCCGAGGTGGCGAGGAAGCAGGTGATGGAGTGGTAGCCCTCGGGAATCGGATTCACTGTGTTCGTCATGGCTCTCACTCTGCCCGGCCGGGCCGCGCGGATCTTGTAAGAACGCGACACGCCGGGAATTCGTCGTGACCCCGGGGGAGGATTCCGCGAAAGCCGTTGCGCCGGAACGGGTTCCGGTGCCGCCGCCCGAGGTGGCCAAGGGCATTCTGCGGCCGCGCGAACAGGAGCGGCACCGCAGTCTCGGCCGGTTGCCCGCCGGAGAGGAGACCGCGCGGTTCGTGGAGTGGTACTGGTTCGTCGCGTGGGATCTGCGCGGGCGTCCGGACTACACCGCCGAGGTGCTGCCCTTCCCGAGCGTCAACGTCACCTTCGAGCGGACCCACTCCCGCTCCGGCGGCTGGGTCAACGGCGTCTGCACGGTGAAGTACACGCGGGAGCTGTCCGGGCTGGGGGAGACGTTCGGGGTGAAGTTCCGGCCCGGCGGGTTCGGGGCCTTCACCGGGCTCGACGTCGGCTCGTTCCGTGACACCGCGGTCGAATTGACCGACGTGCTGCCCGACGCGGTCGGGCTGACCGAGAAGGTGCTGTCGGCGACCGAGGCCACCGACCGCCGCGACCTCGTCGAGGGGTTCCTCGCCGACGCGGCGCGGCGCATTCCGGCCGACGAGTCCTATGCGCTGGTGCTGCGCGTCATCGCGGCGATGGAGGCCGATCGCGACCTCACCCGCGTCGATCAGGTGACCGAACGGTTCGGCATTCCCGTCCGCACGCTGCAACGACTGTTCCGCCGATACGTCGGGGCCGGGCCCAAATGGGTGCTGCGACGCTACCGGTTGCAGGACGGCGCGCAGCTGCTCGCCGAGGGGCGGACCGGCGATCTGGCCGCGCTCGCGCTGGACCTCGGCTACTTCGATCAGGCCCATTTCTCCCGCGAGTTCGCCGCCGAGGTCGGAATGCCGCCGCTGGAATACGCGCGGAGTTCGATAGGCCCCGCGTGAATTCGGGTACTCCCCGTGGCGACAGGTGAGTTGCCGACAACGACGGGAGTTGGCGATGGATGTAGTGGTGTTGATCGGGCGGATCCTGTTCGTCCTGCTGTTCCTGAGTTCGGCGATCGGCCACCTCACCCAGGCCGAGGCCATGGGTGGCTACGCGGCGAGCAAGGGTGTGCCGTCGGCGCGGCTGGCCGTGTTGGGCACCGGGGTGTTGCTGCTGCTCGGCGGGTTGAGTGTGCTGCTGGGGATCTGGGCCGATCTCGGCGCGCTCCTGCTGCTGGTGTTCCTGCTGCCGACGGCGTTCCTGATGCACGCGTTCTGGAAGGAGTCCGATCCGCAGGCGCGGCAGGGGGAGATGGTGAATTTCAACAAGAATGTGGCCCTGGCGGGTGCGTGTCTGATGCTGTTCGCGTTCTTCGCGCACACCCGGGATCTGGGGTTGACCATCACCGGGCCGCTTTTCCATCTCGGCTGAGGCATTTTGCGCGAGGGACCGGCGAGCATTGTGAATCGTCACTACTCGCCGGTCCCTCCCGCGCGCGAGGCCGGCGGCTCGCGAGAGATTGTGACGAAAATCCCAGTGGCGCAAGACCGTTCGGTTCGTGAGCGGAAACCGGCAGGTGGCGGTGACGAGCGTTACTCGACGCGCCGGTGTGATGTGTTGCGATTCGGGATATTTCCGGTGCCGTAAAGGTTATCGTCTAGCGCAGTTGCCGCGCGTTACCCGGGAGTACGGGCGTATCGCGACGGCATCCGATCCCTTTGGACGTTTGGAGGACAGATGACCGCCTATCGGACCATTGTCGTCGGTACCGATGGCTCCGACTCGTCGTACGTCGCCGTCGAGAAGGCCGCGGCACTCGCGGGTGCCGCGGGCGCCACGCTCTACATCGCCTGCGCCTACTACCCGACCGATGATCGGGACGTCGCCGCGGCGGCCGATGTGCTCAAGGACGAGGCCTACCAGGTCCGCGGCTCGGCGCCCACCAACGAGATCCTGCGCACCGGCCGCGACCGCGCGACCGCCGCGGGCGCCACCGACATCGTCGAACGCGCCATCGTCGGCGAGCCGGTCGAATCCCTGCTCAACCTCGTCAAGGAACTCGACGCCGACCTCCTCGTCGTCGGCAACCGCGGCCTCAACACCCTCGCCGGCCGCCTCCTCGGCTCCGTCCCCTCCGACGTGGCCCGCAAGTCCCGCACCGACGTCCTCATCGTCCACACCGTCCGCTGAGGCCCGTCGCCAGGCCCCGAACCTCCCGAGGTTCGGGGCCTCGTCTTGCCCTGCCCTCGCCGATCGGGCCTCGGCTGTTCCGCCCCGCCGGTTGAGCTGGTCGTTTCTCTCGTATGCGGGGTGGACTCGAGTCTCTTGTGCGCGGGGGCGGGCCTGTTGTGCGCGGGGGTGGGCTTGGGTCTGTTGTGCGCAGGGGTGGGCTTGGGTCTTCTTTGTGTCCCTGTGCTTCGGCCCCCAGGGCCGGAGCACAGGGCTTCCTCACTCCCGCAGCGCCCCCAACACCTCCGGCAACTCCGCGCTGTGCACCACGGACAACCGCTGCGTCGCGCGGGTCAACGCGACATACAGGTCGTTGAGCCCCCGAGGTGACTCGTCCAGAATCCCCTGCGGTTCCACCAGGACCACCGCGTCGAATTCCAAACCCTTGACCTCCGCCACGCTCAGCACGCGCACGGAATCGCCCGCGAGGTCGGCGAATTCGGGTACCAGGGCGTGCGGGGCGAGTACGGCCGTGATGCCGGGCCGGTCGGCCTCCTCGGCCACCAGCTTCGCGACCCGCTCGGCGCGGTCGGTGGCCGAGACGTGGAAAGCCTCGGGCGCGCAACCGGATTCGCGCACCGAGCGGGGGACGGTGGCGTCGGGGTCGATGGCGGCGAGGACGTCGGCGGCGACGGCCATGATCTCGGCGGGCGTGCGGTAGTTGACGGTCAGCTCGGTGAGCTTCCAGCGGTTGGCCACATACGGTTCGAGCATCCGCTGCCAGGACGACGCCCCGGCGGGGTCGCCGGTCTGGGCGACGTCGCCGACGACGGTCATCCAGCGATTCGGTATGCGCCGCATGACCATTCGCCACGCCATCTCCGACAGCTCCTGGGCCTCGTCGACGATGACGTGCCCGTAGGTCCAGGTGCGGTCGCCCGCGGCGCGTTCGGCGGTGGTCTGACGGGTACGCACCTGCTGGCGCTCGGCCAGCTGACTCGCGTCGATCAGGTCGTAGGCCATGAGGATCTCCGGATCGAGCTCGTCCTCGAGATCCTGTGGAGCGGAACCGGTGAGGATGTCCAGCGCGTCCTGCGCCTCGGCGAGCTGGGTGCGCCAGCGCCGCCGGGCCCGCTCGCGCTCCTCGGTGTCGTCGACGCCCAGCAACTCGGCCAGCTCGTCCAGCAGCGGGGCGTCGGCGGCGCTGAAATCGCCGTGGTCGGGCCGGTACAACGCCGCGCGATCCTCCTCGGACAGCTGATCGGCCGCCCGCGCGAGCCGCTTCGGATCGGCCCACAGCCCGGCGAGCACCTCCTGCGGTGACAGGATCGGCCACAGCCCGGCGATCGCGCGCTGGATCTCGGCGTCGGCGCGCATCTCGTCGCGGATCTCGGTGAGATCGGCCTGGCTCAACAGGTTTCGGCCGCCGGTGAGATCCTTGCCCATCGTCTGGGCCAGCTGTTCGGTCAGCGCGTCGACCACCGAGGCCGCGAACACGGGCCGCGCCAGATTGTGCGGCCGCCGCGAGGACCGGGCCCGCCCGCGCGCCTTGGTGACGATCTTGCGATCCAGCGTGAGGTCGTACCCGTCGAAGCGCAGCCGGATCGGCTCGCCGGGCACCTGCTGCCAGTCGCGCACGCCCTTCTTCAGCACCTCGAGCATGTCCAGCGAACCCTTCAGCTCGCCCGCGCGCAGCGAATCCTCCAGTGCCGCACGCACTCCCGGATACAGATTGCCGATGGTCGACAACAGCACCCCGGTCTCGCCGAGCGAGGGCAGCACCTGCCCGATGTAGTCGAGGAACGTGGTGTTGGGCCCGATGATGAGCACCCCGGCCTTGTCCAGCTGCTGCCGGTAGGTGTACAGCAGATACGCCGCGCGATGCAGCGCCACCGCCGTCTTGCCGGTGCCCGGACCGCCCTGCACCACGAGCACGCTCTTGTGCTCGGAGCGGATGATGGCGTCCTGCTCGCTCTGGATGGTCTCGACGATGTCGTTCATGTGCCCGGTGCGGGCGGCGTTCAGCGCGGCCAGCAGCGCGCTCTCGCTGCCCACCCCGCCCTCGTCGGAGTCCACGGCCCCGGCCTGCCGGGCGGTGTCGAGATCGAGGTACTCGTCGGTGACCGCGGTGACCTCGCGATTGCGGGAACGGATGTGTCGTCGCCGGGTGACCCCGTCCGGTTTGGCGGTCGTCGCGAGATAGAACGGACGCGCCAGCGGGGCACGCCAATCCAGCAACAGCGTCGCGTAATCGTGGTCCTCGTCGAGAATGCCGAGGCGGCCGATATAGCGTTGCGCGTCGTTCTCGGTGTCGGCCAGATCGATTCGACCGAAACACAAACCGTGTTCGGCCGCATCGTATTTCGCGAGATCCTCGGAATAGAGCTGGGTGAACGACTCCCGTTCGCTGCGCGCCTGCGGGGTGCCGCCGGTTTCGAGCAGCACTTCCCGTAGTCGGCGCTGCGCGTAGGCGCGCATCTCGTCGAGCCGCTGGTACAGCCGGGCGAGGTGGACCTGCTCGCGCTCGATTTCCGCCGCGCGGTCGTTCGCCTGTCTGTCCTCGGTGAGGCGGTCGGGCAAAATGGAACTCCTTGTCACCACAGTCGGCCGGAAATGGGGGCCGCGCGCGAGCAGAAAACAGAGTTGTCGAGTCTAGTTCGGGTTCGTCGCACTCGCCGTAACCCGAGGTCAGCCCGGCGGTGTCGGGTGCCGGGGGCGGGGGTGCGCGTCGGTGGTGTTCGGCGGTGTCGTGTCGAGAACCGGGGTGAAGTGCTCGACGACCGGAAAGGGCTCGTAGAAGTGGTGCAGTAATCGCCGCCACCGCTCGTACCGCGGCGTGCCGCGAAATCCCGCGGTGTGATCCTCGACTCGATCCCATCGCACCAGCAGCAGATAGGTGCCCGGACTCTCGATCGATCGTGACAGCGTGAGCGAGCGGAATCCGGGTGTCGCGGCGATGAGCGCGCGTGCCTCGGCGAAGGCCGCCTCGAACTCCGCGGTGCGATGAGGGGAAACCGGAAGCAGCGCGTGTTCGAGAATCATCGGCGGGTCTTTCAGGACGCGTGGGTGCTGTTCGGTCTCCGCCCGAGGGCGTCGCCCTCACGATGACCGTTCGGTTTCGCACGGTACATCGCCACGTCCGCATCGTGCAGCACGGCTTCGGGACTGCGGGCGTCGCCGGGGCACAGCGGGGTGACGCCGATCGACGCCTCGACGCGAATGCGATGCCCGCGCGCGATGATCGGCTCGGCCATCGCGGCTCGCAGCCGGGCCACGAGCCGGTCCAGGTCGGCGGGCGTCGTGTGGCCCGACAGCAGCACCAGGAACTCGTCGCCGCCGATCCGGCCGACCACGTCCTCGGCCCGCAGCCCGCGCTGCAAGCGCTGCGCGACGATCTGCAACACGGTGTCGCCGATGGCGTGCCCGAGGGTGTCGTTGATTCGCTTGAACCCGTCCAGGTCTATGAACAACACCGTGGAGACCGGTCGCTCCTCACTGATCCCCAGCGCCGCCGCGAGCCGCGCCAGCACCAGCGATCGATTGGCCAGCCCGGTGAGCGGATCGTGGGTGGCCTGATACTCCAATTGCCTTCTGCTGGCACGGAATTCGGTGACATCGTTGAACGACGACACCGCCGACGAGTGCGGATCCCCCGGATTGAGCAGTCGGCTCGACCCCGACAACCACCGACGTTGCCCGTCGGCCCGATCGATCCCGAACACATACCGCGAGATGGTCTCCCCGGTGGCCAGCGTCCGCGCGACCGGATGCCGCGACATCGCCAACGGCTGCCCGTTGGCATCGAGCAGATCCAGCCCGAGCGAGTCGATGGTCCGGCCCACCGGATCGTCGTCGGGACGCCCGAAGATACGCGCGGCCGCCGGATTGATCGATTCGATCCGCCCCGCCCGATCGATCACCACCACCCCCTCCTCGAGCTGAGACACAACGGTGGTGTAGTGCTGCTCGGCCCGCCGCTGCCCGGCCTCGGCCCGCCGCTGCGCGGTGAGATCGTGCACGACGACCTGATACGCCCCGCGCCCCTGCCACACCGTGGCGACCGACACGGCCTCCACGGGCACGGCGCTCCCGTCGCAGCACAGCAGGGTGACCTCGGCCCGGGTCACGAGGTTGGGTGTGGTGGGTGTGGTGGGGGCCTGGGTTGCGGTGTCGGGTGTGGCGGCCTGGGTACCGGTGTCGGGTGTCGTGGCGGCCCGGGGTGCGGTGGCGGGCCGGGTTGCGCTGTCAGGTGTGGCGGCGGCGTGGGTACCGGTGTCGGGTGTCGCGGCGGCCCGGGTTGCGGCGTTGGGCGTGGTGGCGGGCTGGGTAGCGCTGTTGGGCGTGGCGGCGGCTGGCGTGGCGTGGTCGGGCGTGGCGGCTGCCTGCATGGCGGTGTTTGGTGTGGTGGCCGATTGGGTTGCGGTGTTTGGGGTGTCGGCGGCCAGGCCAGCGCGATCGAGCATGAGGGCCGCGTGGCGATCGAGGAACCGCGCGAGCGGTTGCCCGATGAGCCGCTCCACCCCGTCGGCGCCCAGCAGCCGGGCCATCGCCGGATTCGCGTACACGATGACGCCGCGTTCGTGGACGATCATCCCGTCGGGGCTGTGCTCCACCAGGAATCGGTACCGCTCGTCACCTGCTTCCACACGTACCCCCTGATCATCGGTGTCACTGCAACGGGACATGGATCAAGCCGGTCGTGGCTCGGGCACTTCATCGGGTACCGCTCGACGTTCATTACACCCGCCGAATGCCCACTCCACCCCCGCCCATCCCCCGGGCGTGTCCCCAGCCCCACGAACCCAGGTATACGAACCCAGCCGCACCCCTTGTTCGAATCCGCACCCCGTACAGGGCCCTACAACGGGTGCGGATTCGGATAAAGGGTGCGGCTGGGTTCGTGCGCCTGGGGGTGGTGGGGTTGGGTGGGTACTCTGGGTGGGCGGTCGCTGTCGTGCGGCCGGGCAATCCGTCGGCGTCCGCCGAGATCCCGCTTCGCGCCTGGTCGGCGCCTGCGCGCCGGAACTTGTCGGTGGGTGTGCCTAGCATGGCGGCCGGGATGAATCTGGATGCCGAACACGAGTGAGAAGGGACGGCCTGTGGCGGATCGCCTGACGGTGCGTGGAGCGCGGGAGCACAACCTCAAGGGGGTGGATCTCGACCTGCCCCGCGACAGCCTCATCGTGTTCACCGGGCTGTCCGGTTCCGGCAAGTCGAGTCTCGCGTTCGACACCATCTTCGCCGAGGGGCAGCGCCGGTACGTCGAGTCGCTGTCGGCGTACGCGCGGCAGTTCCTCGGCCAGATGGACAAGCCCGATGTGGACTTCATCGAGGGCCTGTCCCCGGCCGTGTCGATCGACCAGAAGTCGACCAACCGCAACCCGCGGTCCACGGTCGGCACGATCACCGAGGTCTACGACTACCTGCGCCTGCTGTACGCCCGCGCGGGCACCCCGCACTGCCCGGTCTGCGGCGAGCTGATCGCCAAACAGACCCCGCAGCAGATCGTGGACCAGGTGCTGGCGATGGAGGAGGGCATCCGCTTCCAGGTGCTCGCCCCCGTGGTGCGCACGCGCAAGGGCGAATTCGTCGACCTGTTCGACCAGCTCAACACCCAGGGCTACTCACGCGTGCGCGTCGACGGCGTGGTGTATCCGCTCACCGACCCGCCCAAGCTGAAGAAGCAGGAGAAGCACGACATCGAGGTGGTGGTCGACCGCCTCGCCGTCAAGCCGAGTTCCAAACAGCGCCTGACCGATTCGATCGAGACCGCGCTGCGGCTCGCCGACGGCATCGTCGTGCTGGACTTCGTCGACCGCGACGAGCACGCCCACGACCGCGAACGCCGCTTCTCCGAGAAGCTGGCCTGCCCCAACGGGCACCCCCTCGACATCGAGGATCTGGAACCGCGCTCGTTCTCGTTCAACTCCCCCTACGGCGCCTGCCCCGACTGCGCGGGCCTGGGCATCCGCAAGGAGGTCGACCCGGATCTGGTGGTGCCCGATCCGGAGCTGAGCCTCGCCGGTGGCGCGATCGCGCCGTGGTCGCGGGGCCAGACCGCCGAATACTTCAACCGCCTCCTCCAAGGCGTGGCCGACGCGATCGGCTTCTCCATGGACACCCCCTGGAACCAGCTGCCCGCCAAGGCGCGAAAGGCCGTGCTGGAGGGCAGTTCCGATCAGGTGCACGTCTCCTACACCAACCGCTACGGCCGCAAGCGGTCCTACTACGCCGACTTCGAGGGCGTCATGCCCTTCCTGCAACGGCGGCTCGAGAACACCGAGTCCGAGCAGATGAAGGAACACTACGACGGCTACATGCGCGACGTCCCGTGTCCGGTCTGCCACGGCGCCCGCCTGCGCCCGGAGATCCTCGCGGTCACCCTGAACGCGGAAGGGGGCCGCAAGTCCATCGCCGAGGTCTGCGACTTCTCCATCCGCGACTGCTCCCGGTTCCTCAACTCCCTCGAACTGGGCGAGCGCGAGGCGGCCATCGCGGGCCAGGTGCTCAAGGAGATCCAGGCCCGGCTCGGGTTCCTGCTCGACGTCGGCCTCGAGTACCTCACGCTCTCGCGCGCGGCGGCCACGCTGTCCGGCGGTGAGGCGCAACGCATCCGGCTCGCCACCCAGATCGGTTCGGGTCTGGTCGGCGTGCTGTACGTGCTCGACGAGCCGTCCATCGGCCTGCATCAGCGCGACAACCGCCGCCTCATCGAAACCCTCACGCGCCTGAGGGATCTCGGCAACACGCTCATCGTCGTCGAGCACGACGAGGACACCATCCACGCCTCGGACTGGGTGGTCGACATCGGCCCGCTCGCCGGTGAGCACGGCGGCCAAGTGGTCTACAGCGGGTCGTACCCCGGACTGCTCGCCGACCCCAATTCGCTGACGGGAGCGTATCTTTCGGGCCGCGAGCGCATCGAGGTGCCGCTGGTGCGGCGGCCGGTGAACAAGAAGAAGCAGCTCACCGTCGTCGGCGCGAACGAGCACAATCTGCGCGGCATCGACGTGAGTTTCCCGCTGGGCGTGCTCACCTCCGTCACCGGCGTGTCGGGCTCGGGCAAGTCCACCCTCGTCAACGACATCCTCGCGACGGTGCTCGCCAACAAGCTCAACGGCGCGCGCCAGGTCCCCGGCCGGCACACCCGCATCAACGGCCTCGACCATCTCGACAAGCTGGTACAGGTGGACCAGTCCCCGATCGGCCGCACCCCGCGCTCGAATCCGGCCACCTACACCGGCGTGTTCGACAAGATCCGCACCCTCTTCGCGGCGACCACCGAGGCGAAGGTGCGCGGCTACCAGCCCGGCCGGTTCTCGTTCAACGTGAAAGGCGGCCGCTGCGAGGCGTGTTCGGGCGACGGCACGCTGAAGATCGAGATGAACTTCCTGCCCGACGTGTACGTGCCGTGCGAGGTCTGCCACGGCGCGCGCTACAACCGCGAGACGCTCGAGGTGCACTACAAGGGCAAGACCATCGCCGAGGTGCTGGACATGCCGATCGAGGAGGCGGCCGAGTTCTTCGAGCCGGTCACCTCGATCCACCGCTACCTCAAGACCCTCGTCGACGTCGGCCTGGGTTATGTCCGGCTCGGGCAGAGCGCGCCGACGCTGTCGGGCGGCGAGGCCCAGCGCGTCAAGCTGGCGGCCGAACTGCAGAAGCGATCCACCGGCCGCACGGTCTACATCCTCGACGAGCCGACCACGGGTCTGCACTTCGAGGACATCCGCAAACTGCTCGGCGTGATCAACGGTCTGGTCGACAAGGGCAATACGGTCATCGTCATCGAACACAACCTGGACGTCATCAAGACCTCCGACTGGGTGATCGATATGGGCCCCGAGGGCGGTTCCGGCGGCGGCACGGTCGTGGCCGAGGGCACCCCGGAAGACATTGCGGCCGTTAGCGAGAGCTACACCGGTCAGTTCCTGCGCGAGGTCCTCGCCGCCGCGCCCGCCGCGGATCCGAAACCGGCCCGCAAGACGACCAAGGCCCGCAAGACCACCCGCGGCAAGGTCGCGGTCGGTTAGGCGTCGTCGCCGAGCACCCGCGCCCGCACCTCCGGCGACCATTCGACGTACTCCATGTCGACCCCGTCCGGATGCCGGAGGTAGGCGAATCGCCCGGTCGGGCTGACCCGGGGGCCGTCGCGCACGACGACCCCCGCGGCGGCGAGTCGATCGATCAGCTCATCGAGATCGTCGACCACCACCGGGCCCACGGTGCCGCGATAGCGATCGGTGTGCTCGGGTTCGCCCGCGATGAGCAGGAAGTCGCCCACGGCCGCGAGTTCGGCGCGCTCGAAATCGACGCGGAGATCGGCGGCCGCCCCGGTCAATTCCTCGTAGATCGGCAGCGACGCGTCGAGATCGGCCACGAACAACCGGGCATAGGTCTTCAGGATTCGCACACCGCGCACGCTACGGTGACCGCACCGCTCCCGACAGTACGCACTCGAAGGTAACCGCCCATGCCCGAGAACGCCGAGGACCATCCGGCGCACGCGATCGCCCGCCGCGTGCACACCGTCCTGTCCACGAAGTGGGCCCTGGCCACCCTCGAACAGATCGCCGCGGGCCACCACCGCTTCCGCGAACTGCACCGCGCTCTCCCCGGCGTCAGCGCCAAGGTCCTCACCCAAACCCTGCGCCGCCTCGAAAACCACGCGCTCATAACACGTTTCGACCACGCCACCCCCAACCCGCGCGTCGACTACACCCTCACCGCGCCGGGCCGCGACCTGCTCCGCACGGTCCACGGCCTGTGCGCCTGGTCCCGCGACCACCTCGACCGGCTGCTCACGGCTCCGGCGCACCTGTCGGCCGAACGGACGACGGACGCGCGCCCGCACCCTGGATAGCATCGAAACCGCGGGATCGCCGCGGATGAGCGGCGGCGGCCCGGCGGTTGGGGAGGCACCCAATGGGCTTGCGGGACAACACGTTCGGCTCGCGGCCGATGTCGTTCGGCGATCTGGTCGGCGGCGCGATCGGCGCGACGCGGCTGAACTGGAAGGTGTCGATCGGGTTCACGTTCGGGGCGATCGTCGTGGCGCTGGTCGCGCTGTGGTCGGTGTGCACGTCCGTGATCGGCTTCGCCGTCTCGGGGGCCGGGAGTTCGCTGAACGGCCTGGTCGCCGCGATGCTCGGGACGCTGGCCGTGTTCGTGGCGGCGCTGTTCGCGGTGGGCATTCCCGCGGACGCGGCGATCAACGGGGTGTGCGTCGTCGCGGCCGAGCACGCGATCCGAGGGGAGAGCGTCGGGCTCGGCGCGGTGATCGCGCGGGTCCGGCCGAGGTTCCTGCCGTTGTGCCGCCTCATGGTCGTGTTCTACATCCTGATCCTGGCGCCGGATTGGCTCGCACTGCCCGTGATCCTGTTCGCGGGCGGCAATCTGGTTGTCCTGCCGGTCGTCGGAATCGCCGTCTTCGCCCTCGGGGTGCTGTTCGGTCTGGCCCCGGTGGTCATGACCCTAGAGGGCCTGGGAGTCGTTGCGTCCCTGCGCCGTTCGGCCGCCCTGGTACGCCAGTGCTTCGGCCGCATCCTCGCGCTGCACATATTGTGGGCGATCCTGATGACAACCGTCCTGGCCATATCCTTCGTGCCCATCGGCCTCGTCACCATCACCCTCCCATCAGCGACGGTCGTGGTGTTCGTCCCGCTGTACCTCCTGCTGGCGACAGCCATAGCCTTCCCCCTGTTCCGAGCCGCCCAGACCCTGATGTACCTGGATCTGTCTGCGCGAGAGGCGGATTCGGGTCCGCCCGCGCGAGAAGCGGATTCGGCTCTTCCCGCGCAAGGGGCCGATTCGGCTCTGCCTGTGCGTAAAGCGGAACTGAGCTTGCCTGCGCGAGAGGCGAATTCGGCCCTACCCGCACGGCGCGGCGGGGCTTGGTTCCCCGTGCTGGTAGTCGTCGGTGTCCTCGTGGTGTCCGGCGACGCCACCTGGTGGGTTACCCATCGGACTACCCCGATGAGCGACTCGGCAGCATCCTCGTGGAACTACCCCACCGAGGGCGAAACACTCAGCGCCGGAACGCGTTCGGTTACCCGATGTGGGCAGCCGCCCGTGCTGACGCCGGTCGGGTATCGCACCGATCAGAGCGGCCTCGTCGTCCGCATGGAGTTGCGGGCCCGCTGCCCGCACGGCGATATCGTCTCCACCGACGCGCTGCGGATCAGCCTCACCGACGGCGGTCATCCCGTCGCCTCGGGTGTCTTCGACTTCTCCGGCACACCGCTGTACCTCCCGGACCCCGCCGTCTCCGTCGAGCACGAATTCCGGTTTCCGCTGGGCGCCTTCTGGCGGCTGCCGACCTCGCTCGACGGCCGATCGGGGTCGAGCGCGCAGGCGATCGGCGGCGGCCGCACCGTGCTCGTCGAATGCGCCGACGCGGGCACGAGTCACGGTCCCGCACAAGGCGAATACCGTGACGCGGCGGCCGGGAACGCGCCGAGCGCGGGGACCCCGGCCGCCACCGCCGGGGACGCCGAATCCGCCGCGCTGGACGCCCTGCGCGCGCAGGCCGACGCCGATCGTGCCGTGATCGCCCAGGACCTCGCCGATCGGTGGGTGCCGCAACTGTCGTCCAAGCGGGTCGGGCTGGTCGCCCCGGACGTGGACGGCCGCGTGGTCACCTGGTCCGCCGTGGAGATCCTGAATCAGCATCTGCGCCTGCGGTTGCGCTACCCCGAGGTCCGGCTGCTCTGGAGCGACGAATGGCAGACCTTCGACCTACGCGGCTGGTGGGTCACCATCGCCGGGGTCACCTTCCCCGACGCCGCGCCCGCCAACGGCTGGTGCGACGACCACGGCATCGTCGCCGATGAATGCTTCGCCAAACTGGTGAGCAATACCCGTGATTCGGCCGGGACCACGCGCTATCGGCGGTGAGGGCGCGATCTGCGATAGTGAACCCGTGGCCGAGCAACAGGATTTCGAGGCGGTGTTCCGGGTCTTCGACCAGGACGGGAGCGGGGCCGTCGAGGTGGGGGAGCTGGAGGCGATGGTGCGGGCGGTCGGCGGCAAGCGCAGCGGCGAGCAGATCCGGGAGCTGTTGAACGAGCTGGACTACGACCTCAACGGCAAGCTCACCTACTCGGAGTTCGCGCGGCTGTGCGAGGAGCTGTTCTCGCCGGGGGAGTGAGTCAACCCGCCGTCCCACCCAGGAAGTGCACGACCTCCCACAGATGGTCGTCCGGGTCGGCGAAGTAGCCCGCGTAGATGCCCCACGGTCGTTCCAGGGGCGCTCGCACGATCCGCCCGCCCGCCCGTTCGGCGCGCTCGAGGGTGCGGTCGACGTCGTCGCGGTGGTCGACGAAGACGCCGAGGCTCATCGGCGACCCGGCGACGCGTTCGGCGGGGATGCCCGCGTCCAGGGCGAGGTCCGCGCGTCCGTACAGCGACAGGATGAGCCCGTCGGCGAGGGTGAACATGGCCACCGCGCCGCCGGGAGTGGTTGCGTCCCTGGCGAATTCGGTGCCGATGATGCCCTCGGTGGTCAGGCCCAGGCCGTCGCGGTAGAACCGCACCGACCGTTCCAGATCATCGACCCCGAGGGTGACGGCGGCGATGCCGATCCGCATACGAGACTCCTTCCGTTCGTGGTCGCCTCAGTAAAGCGCCCGCGACCGCGGAAGGTCTTGAACGAATCGGACGTCACTGCGCCGATTGCAGCACGCCGGTGATCAACCGGCGCTGTTCGGGCGTCAGGTTCGGATCGGCGCATTCGACGGTTCGCCCGTCGACGGCGATCCGGTACACGTAGCCGTCGGGGATCGGCGTCGCCGGGGTGTCCGACCCGGCGGCGAGCACCTGCCGGGCGAGGTCCTCCCATTCGGCGGCGTCGTCGCGTCCGGCGGTGTCCAGTTCGGCGGTCTTCGGCTTACCGGTGAGCCCGCCGCTCCGCGTGACCACAATGAGCATGGGCACTATGCTCGCATACTCCCCGCGATCGGGGAGCCGAACGAAAACCGTTGTCCGACAGTACCGCAGCCGTTCCCGCGCCGCCCCGTCGCGGCGGCTCGCGGGCCCTGGCATACCGTGAGCCCGTGGACGCCTGCGCCGAATGCGGATTCGACTACGACCTGGCCCGAGCCGCCGAGGTCGCGGATCGCGCCGTCGCCTACGCGGCCGACTACGCCGAGCTGCTGGCGCTCGACCCGTCGCTGCTGCGGCGGCACGCCGATCCGGGCGTGTGGTCGCCCCTCGAATACGCCTGCCACGTCCGTGACGTCCTGCTGGTCATGCGTGAACGCGTGCTCGCCGCCCGCCGCACCGACACCCCGACCGCCACTCCCATGGGCCGCGACGAGCGTGTCGACCACGACGGCTACGCCGACCAGCGCCCCGAGGACGTGGCCCGGCAACTCCGCGACGCCGCCCTGCTCCTGGCCACTGTGCTGAACCGCCTCGGCGAGTCCGACTGGGAGCGCACCCTCGTCTTCACCTACCCCGCCGAATCGCTGCGCTCGCTCCGCTGGATCGCCCTGCACACAGAGCACGAACTCCACCACCACCTCCTCGACATCCGCCGCCAGGTGACCGCCCGATGACCACCGACCCTCGCCTCTGGATCATCGACGCCGCCAATGTTATCGGCTCCCGCCCGGACGGCTGGTGGCGCGACCGCCCCGCCGCCGCCCGCCGCCTGCTCACCCGCCTCGCCGCCTGGACCCGACACCTCCCCGCCGGGTCCACGATCCTCGTCATCCTCGAGGGCGCAACGAAACCCGTTGCGGCCGAAGACTTCTCGCCCGTCCGCACAGTGGCCGCCCCCGGCTCGGGCGACGACACCATCGTCGCGGAGGCAACCTCCGCCACCGAGGACGGCATCGCCCCGATCACCGTAGTCACCGCCGACCGTGGCCTCCGCACCCGACTGACCCCACTCGGCGTGAATATCGCAGGCCCACAACAACTCTGGTCACAACTCGACCAGATACCCGACTCCTGATCCTCAACGCCCTCGCCCACAAGCCTCCATCGGCAGCCCACCGCCGACTCCGAGTATGCCGCCCGGCTATCCAAAACCTCTGCCCCACAAGAGTTCTCGCACCGCTGTTTATCCCACCCCGCCACGAGTCCCCGTCGCCGCCCCACTGCCGACGCCGGATTTGGCCACCCGTACGCTCGCCGCGCCCGCTGTTGATCCCACCCGGCCACGAGCCTCCGTCGGCGACCCGCTGCCGACGCCGAATAGCGCCGCCCCGCTCACTCACCGCGCCTGCTGTTGATCCCACCCCGCCCCCGTCCCCCGATGCCGCCCGGCGCGGCGTCGACGGAAGAACACCTCCTCCGCCGACTCGTGGGGAATCGCCGCCGCGATCACCTCGAGCCGCGGGTCGTCGCGGTATTCCGCCAGGTGCCACTGCAAGCCGGTGCGGCGTTCCGGCGGAAGCGTCGCCCAGATCGCGCCGACGTGGGAGCGGACCTCGGCGTCGGCGCTCGCGAGGAATTCCAGCAGGGGCGACCAGAGGTCGGCTTGCGTTGCCAGGGCGGGCAATTCGGCCAGCGTCGCGGGGGACAATCCGGCCAGCATCCGCGCGCCGCGTTGCCGGATGTCGGCGGGGGCGGCGCGGAGCAGCGCGAGCAGGCCCCGCCAGGGCGCCGGGCGCGCCTCGCCGTCGAGGCCGCTGACGAGCGCGTGCAGCGCCGGATCGTGGGCGAGGATCGGGTTGGTCGCCAACCGTCCCAGGGCGCCGGGGCCGAGATGCCCTGTGACGGTGAGCAATTCGGGGACCGCGCGGACCCGGAGGGCGTTGTCGACGAAAGTGCTCAACTGCGGGATGGACCCGATGGTGAACAGGATCTCGCCCACCGCCGCCACCGTCTCCGGGTGACAGCGGGAGAAGATCGACAACGCCGCCGCCTGCAACTCCGGCGACCCCGCCAGCACGGTCCGGATCATGCGCGGAATGCGTTGCGACGCACCGACCAGCAGGTGCCGGACGATCGCGTCCACGCTGTCGGCCTCGAAGGCGTAGGCCGCGGAGAAGATCAGCCCCGCGTCGTCGTCGACACCGTGCTCCACCGCCTCGATCAGAGCCGGTGTCGCGTAGGCGAGGAACGGCCCCGCCGTGATGTAGTCGCGACGGCGCAGGATCTCGTTGACCACCCGCACCACCGGTCCGGGCGGCGCCAGATCCGCGAGCAGGCCCAGCGCGCGCGGGTCCAGATACGGCGCGCAGTCGGCCGCGTAGGACGGGTTCAGCATGCTGACCGTCTCCACCGCCTTCTTCGGATGATCCACCCCGACCGCCCCCGCCGCGCGTCCGGTCATCATCGGCGGCACCAGCCGCTGCACCAGCGGCAGTGAGATCGTCAACGGGATGATCGGCACCAATTTGCTTATCCGCGAGAACATTTCGGCGTGCTGATCGAACAGCGCGTTGGCCAGCCGCTGCTGGATCTCGTGCAATCGATCGGCCCCCAGCCGTTCCAGATGCGCCAGCCGCTCCGGCGGCACGTGCAGGGTGCGGGCGAGCAGGACCAGCTGCGCGCGGGTGACCAGATCGCTCATCGGTCGAGCCGGTCGCCGAACATGATCTTCTTCGTGATCCCGCGCAACGGCCGGGGCAGCGCGCCGACCATGGCGTCGACGGCCTCGTTCAGCGCGGCCGTCTCGTGCCGCCGCGCGGCATGCAGCAACACCAGCAGATCGGTGACCTCCCGATCGCCGAGCTCGTCCAGGGCCGCCAGCGGCCCGCCCAGTTCCCGTTCCAGATCCGATCTCGCGGTCATGCTGCTCCTGGTTCGTCCGTGTCTCGCATGGTAGGAGCCCGGCCGGGACGCCAGGGGCGAATCCGTCCGGGTTTGCTCCATCTCACGGGACGTGCCGCGGGCGGTGCTCGGCAAGGAAGATCGAAAGACCCTGTTGGACTTCACAGTTGATGATCACGACCGCTGTGTCATCCCCTCGGCCGCGGCGGCGACGTACCGGTTGGGGGTGCGCTGATCGTTACCGTGAGTCTCGCTCGATTCACAACTCGGCCAGCAGGGGGCCATGATGAGTAACAGTGCAGAGGGGGCGGTGGGCCGTCGGCGTTTCCTGACCTACACGGCCTGGCTCGCGGCGATTCTCGGCGTACGTCCACTCCTTCCGGCGGCGTCGCCGCCGATCGCGCACGCGGCCGGGCCGCTGGGCCCGGGGGACGCGTTCGCGCTGGACACCATGCGCGCGGTCGCGGTGATGGTGTTCCCGGGCGCGGACGACTGGTCGCGGGCGCAGGGGGTGAGCCGAAACGCCCCGGGGCCCATCGAATTCGGGGGCGGCGAGTTCCTGATGGACCTGTTCGACCACTATCTGGCCGCGGGCGATCAGCTCACCCGCCCGGTGGCGGTCGGCATCGGCGAGGCGTTGCAAGATCTGGGCATACCGGTGGCACCGTTCCTCGGGATCTCGCCCGAGCAGGCGCGCACGGTCGATCAGGCGCTGGGCTACGCCTACGCCGATCGGTGGCTGCCGTTGTCGGGTCTGATGGCGCTGATCCTGACCTTCGGGTCGGTGCTGGTCGCGCCCGGTTCGGTGGTGGGGCCGCTGGGTTCGCCGTTCGCGCGGCTGAGCCTGCGCGACAAGTGCCGGGTGGTGGAATTGCTGGAACGTCCACTGCCGGAACTGGTTTCGATCGTGGATCGGGTGCTGCCCGGTCCGCTGCACGGCTCGGCGAGCGGCTTCCTCCAGTTCGGCGGCGGCATCCTGCTCGACGGCGCGGCCTTCGCCGTGCACTCGGAGCTGTACCTGTTCGATCCCGCGACTCGCGATGTGCGCCAACGTCCCCCGTCGTGGGAGCTCACCGGCTATCGCCCGACCGGACTGGTCGACGGGCAACCCGATCTGATCGGCTACTACCAGGGCCGGACGGAGGTGCCCGCCGATGCGTGACGTCATCGTGATCGGAGCCGGGGGCGGCGGCCCCGTCGTCGCCGCCGAACTCGCCGGGCGCGGCCTGGACGTGCTGCTGCTGGAAGGCGGTCCGCGCCACGCGGATCCGCGTTCGCAGTGGTCGCACGCGGAGAACGACGCCAACAACCCCAACACCGGTTTCCTGCGCTTCGGGCCGGAGGACCGCCGCAAACCCTCCTGGTTCCGGGAGTGGGCGGGCAATATGTTCGTGTGGGAGCTGTCCGGCGTCGGCGGCACCACCCAGCACTACTTCGGCAACTGCCCGCGGCCGTTTCCCGGTGTGTTCCAGGGCTATTCGGGCCCGGACGCCGCGGCCTACGACCGCGCGCACGAATTCCCTTTTCCCTATGAGGAATTCGTGCCGTATCTGGAGTGGGTCGAGGAGACGCTGCCGGTGCAGACCGCGGCCATGGGCACCAAGGAGAGCATCTCCTTCCGCGGCTGCGAGGCCGTCGGGCTCCCGGTGCAGACCACCCGGACGAGCTATCGGGATTCCTTTCGCCCGCAACAGAACGCGATCCTGCAACCGGGCGGCAATGCCGGGCGCACCGACCGCGAGGACCTGCTGACCTACCCGGCCGCGACCGGATGTACCTTCTGCGGCCACTGTTTCCAGGGCTGCTATCAGCCGGTGCGCGCCCCGCGCAACCAGTTCGCCAAGCGCTCCACCGACAACAGTTACGTCCCTTTGGGTTTGGCCGCCGACGCGGTGCGCCCCGGCGGTCGTCCGGTGCACCTGCTCGCCGACTCCTTCGTCACGACGATCAACTGGGAGCAGCGCGGGGACCAGGCCGTCGCGACCGGCGTGACGTGGCGGAACAACTCCAGCGGGGAGGTGTTCACCGAGGACGCGGCGGTGGTGGTGCTCTCCGGCGGCGCGTCGGGCAGCCCGCGGGTGTGGTTCAACAGCGGCCTGCCCAATCCCAACGACTGGGTCGGGCGCGGCCACACCGACCATTACCTCGACTGGGTGGTCGGCGTGTTCGACGAGTACACCGGAAACTCCAAGGGCGCCAACTCCTCCGCCCGCATGGACTTCCCCGGCCACGGCTGCATCGAACCCGTCGGCCTGACCCCGGCCATCCAGGCGTTCTCGATGAACCTGTCCGACAGCGGGGTTCGCGGCGTCTACGACAACGGGCGCGGCCCGACCGGCCCGTGGGACGGCCGGGCCGGCCGCCTCGTCGGCCAGGAGCTGATGGACCTGCTCGGCACCGGCATCGACAACCTGCTCAACTTCCTGATCCTCACCGACGACCGGGTCGAACCCGACAGCCGGGTCACCACGTCGTTCTTCCCGGCGGACGAGAACGGCGCCCCGGCGAAGATCGATGTGGTCGGCCGCCGCCGCTCCGCCGCCACGCACGCGAATCGGGAGTGGGTCGCCACCCGCGGCGCGGAGATCATGCGCGCGGCCGGGGCGCGCACGGTGTACCGGATGGATTGGGCGCCGCTGCTGTTGCACGTGCAGTCCTCCATGCGCATGGGCACCTCCCCGCACGATTCGGTGCTCGACGTCAATGCCGAATCCCGTTGGGTGAAGCGGCTTTTCATCGCAGACAACTCCGCCCTGGCCAATTCGCTCGGCGGTCCAAATCCCACGCTGTCCACGCAGGCGCTGGCGACTCGCACCGCGGAGCGGATCTTCCGGATCTACTTCGGGGGTGACAGCTGGGTGGACAAGGAGTCGCCGATCCCGAGTACGGACAAGCGGATCTCGGCGCGGTTGGCGGAGTTGGGGCTGTGAGCTGCGGAGGTTGACGGCGGAGGGCTCGTGGCACAGTATGAACGTACGTTCATGAACGAGCGTTCATAATGGGAGGTGTGCCATGAACCCGATCGTCAACACCGCGCAGTCGCAGGCGTGGAACGGCTACGAGGGCTCGCACTGGGCCGACAATTACGACCGCTACGACGCGGTGAACGGCGGGTACAACGAACCGCTGCTCACCGCGGCGGGCATCGGGCCCGAGGATCGGGTGCTCGATATCGGTTGTGGCACCGGGCAATTGACGCGGCTGGCGGCCCGCCGGGCGCGGTCGGCGACCGGGGTCGACCTGTCCGGGCCGATGCTGGCGCGGGCCCGGGAGCGGGCGGCGGCCGAGGGGGTGACCAATGTGTCGTTCGAGCAGGGCGACGCGCAGGTATTTCCCTTTCCCGCAGGCGGTTTCGATGTCGCGACGAGTCGGTTCGGCGTCATGTTCTTCGCCGATCCCGTGGCCGCGTTCGCCAATATCGCGCGGGCGCTGCGGCCGGGCGGGCGACTGGCGTACGTCGCCATGCCCGCGGACGCTGACACCGATATCAGCGCGGTGTTCGCCGCCGCTGGGGAGCATCTGCCCGGGTTCGGGATCGGTCACGGGTTCGACGCGCTGGGCGATCCGGACGGTACTCGGAAGCTGTTGGGGGAGGCCGGTTTCGGGGATGTCACGGCGCGTGTGCTGGAATCGTCCGGATGCTGGGGCGAGAATGTCGCGGCGGCAACGGAATTCGTCATGGGCTGGGGTCCGGTCCGCTACCACCGCGAACGCAACGGCTTCGCCACCGACGACCGCGTCCGCGCCGCCGTGTCCGCCGCCCTCGAACCCCTGGCCCGGCCCGACGGGGTGTATCTGCGGGGCGCGGGTCTGCTGGTCACCGCGTCGGTCCCGCTACCGTGAGGGCATGTCACCGAGGAAGGCCGCGGCGCTGCGTGATCGCGACGACGCGGATCTGCGCGCCCATCTGGTCGCCACCGCCCGGCGGCTCATCGCGGAGCAGGGCGGCGCGGGCCTGACCGTGCGCGCCATCGCGCGCGCTGCCGGTGTCGCCGACGGCGTGCTCTACAACCACTTCGCCGATAAGGAGGAACTGCTCGCCGCGGCCCTGCGCGCCCACGTGGACGCGGTCCACGCCGAACTCGCCCCGCCCCCGACGCCGGGCGCGGGCACCCTCGCCCAGAACCTGCTCGGCTGGCTCGACCACGGCCTGGCCCTGCACCGCGGCATCCTCCCCGTCTTCACCCAACTCCTCGCCCACCCCGCCGTCCTCACCCGCTACGCGCAAACCCCCGGCGCCCAACCGGATTGGCGCGACGCCCTCACCACCCACCTCACCGCCGAACGCGCCCTGGGCCGCATCACCCCCACCGCCGACCTCGACGCCACCGCCGCCCTCCTCGTCGGCATCTGCCACGACGCCGTCCTCTCAGCCCTCTTCCCCGGCGGCCCCCCACACCCCATCACCACCCCCACCGCCGTCATCACCACCCTCCTCCCATCCCTCACCCCCTGAAAGCACTCCAACCCAGCCGCACCCCTTATCCGAATCCGCACCCCCTGCATGGCTCTACAACGGGTGCGGATCCCAATAAAGGGTGCGGCTGGGTTCGTGTACGGGGGGGTCAGTAGACCGGGCCGGTGTACTTTTCGCCGGGGCCCTGGCCGGGGGCGTCGGGGTGGGCGGAGGATTCGCGGAAGGCGCGTTGGAGGGATTGGAGGCCCTCGCGGATCGGGCCGGCGTGGGGGCCGAGGTACTCGACCGAGGCGGTGACCAGGCCGGCGAGGGCGGTGATGACGCGGCGGGCCTCGTCCAGGTCGCGGCGGGGGCTGGTGTCGGGGTCGTCGTCGGCCAGGCCCAGCTTCTCGGCGGCCGAGCTCATCAGCATGACGGCCGCGCGGCTGATCACCTCGACGGCCGGGATGTCGGCCAGGTCGCGCACGGTCTCGGGCTCGTTCAGCGGGGCCTCACTCATGGCCCGTAGCATGGCATCCGGACCCGATGTGCCTGGTCGCGGGGGCGGGCGATTGGGAGGTTCGACGCGGGGGATGTTAAGCTGTCCTGCGACGACCGCCCCGGTCCGGTACCGGGGCCTGTAAGTGGAGCCCGACTCCCACCGCCGGCCGGCGACACGCCAGGCTCGACGGTCCGGTCGCCCATCGTTCGCGATGGGTTCCTCGTGCGGCATATGCCCCGCACAGGGTCGACGCGAGTCGTTCGCGTCGGCGATCGGTCGACATCGGGCCCCGTGGCGGTGAAATACCGCACCGGGGCTTTCGTGTTGGATATGGGGTTGCAGTTATAGCTTGCGGTCGTTGGACGACACCGCTTGACCTAGGAGGCCCCATCAGCACTGAGACCCGCATCAACGATCGCATCCGCGTGCCCGAGGTCCGGCTCATCGGACCGGGCGGCGAGCAGGTTGGGATCGTGCGTGTTGAAGATGCACTGCGCGTCGCCATGGAGGCAGACCTCGACCTGGTCGAGGTCGCACCGGATGCGCGCCCACCGGTCTGTAAGATCATGGACTACGGCAAGTTCAAGTACGAGACCGCGCAGAAGGCGCGCGAGTCCCGGAAGAACCAGCAGCAGACCGTGATCAAGGAGCAGAAGCTCCGCCCCAAGATCGATGACCACGACTACGAGACGAAGAAGGGCCACGTCCTTCGCTTCCTGCAAGCCGGCTCGAAGGTCAAGGTCACGATCATGTTCCGCGGTCGTGAGCAGTCGAGACCCGAACTCGGGTTCCGCCTGTTGCAGCGGCTGGCGTCCGATGTGGCCGACTACGGCTTCGTCGAGACCTCGGCCAAGCAGGACGGCCGGAACATGACCATGGTCCTCGCCCCGCACAAGGGCGCGAAGACGCGGACGAAGGCACAGCAGGCGGCGTCGTCGCAGCGTGATGCCGCGCCCGCCACCGGTGGTGACGCTCCGGCCGCCCAGGCCGACGGGGCCCCCTCGTAGTAATCCCGATACAGCAACCGGCGGGATGCGCGCTTTCGGCGTGCCCGCCGGCCGAGACAGATTGAGGAATCCATGCCGAAGATGAAGAGCCACAGCGGCACCTCGAAGCGATTCAAGGTGACCGGGAGCGGCAAGTTGCGTCGCCAGCAGGCGAACCGTCGTCACCTGTTCGAGCACAAGCCCACTCGCCGGACTCGTCGTCTGGACGGCACGGTGGAGGTCGCCAAGGCCGACGTCCGTCGCGTCAAGAAGCTGCTCGGTATCTGAGTTCGCTCTCCGCGATTCGTTTACTTCCCGACCATCCCCCGGGCGCCGCGCGCGCCCCTCGATCGAAACAAGGACTGACCAGTGGCACGCGTCAAAAGGGCCGTCAACGCTCAGAAGAAGCGCCGTACCGTTCTCGAGGCCAGCAAGGGCTACCGCGGCCAGCGTTCGCGGCTGTACCGCAAGGCCAAGGAGCAGCAGCTCAAGTCGCTGACCTACGCCTTCCGGGACCGCCGGGCGCGCAAGGGTGACTTCCGCAAGCTGTGGATCGCCCGCATCAACGCGGCGGCCCGCGCCAACGACATCACCTACAACCGCTTCATCCAGGGCCTCAAGCTCGCGGGTGTCGAGGTGGACCGCAAGATCCTCGCCGAGCTCGCCGTCTCCGACGCCGAGGCGTTCACCGGCCTGGTCGCGGTCGCGAAGGCCGCCCTGCCGGAGGATGTCAACGCCCCGGCCGCCTGAATCACCAGGTGACACAACAGCATTCGGAACGACCCGCCGCCAGCGCTCCCAGAGCGCGGCCGCGGGTCGTTTCGTCGGGTGTGCGCCGGGGTCGGCGATGACCGACGCCGTGATCGACTGGCGCAATCCGCGGATCGTGTCCGCGGTGAAACTCCACCGCGCCCCGCAGCGCCGCAAGACCGGCCTGTTCCTCGCCGAGGGCGCGAATTCCGTTGCGGCGGCGCTGGATACCGAGCGGGTGCGGGAACTGTTCTACACCGCGCGCGCCGCCGAACGCGAACACGAACTGGTCGCGAGCGCCGTCGCCCGGGGGGTGCGCGCGACGCCGGTGAGCGAGCGCGCCGCCGAGCACCTGGGGGAGACGGTCACCCCGCCCGGCCTGGTCGCCGTCTGCGAGAGCGTGGATGTGCCGCTCTCCCAGGTTCTTTCGGACGCGCCGCGGATGCTGGCCGTTCCCGTGGAGATCGCCGACCCCGGCAACGCGGGCACCCTGATCCGCGTCGCCGACGCCGTCGGCGCGAACGCCGTTGTGCTGGCCGGTGATTCGGTCGACCCGCACAACGGCAAATGCGTCCGCGCCTGCGCCGGAAGCCTTTTCCACGTCCCGATCGCCCGCGAGCGCGACACCGGCGCGGTCCTCGACGCGCTCGCCGAGGCGGGCGTCACCGTCCTGGCCACGACCGCGACCGGCGAGGTCGATCTCGACGACGCCGACGAGATCCTCTCCGGCCCGGTCGCCTGGCTGTTCGGCAACGAGGCGCACGGCTTGCCCCGCGAGGTCGCCGCGCGCGCGGACCACCGCGTCCGCATCCCCATCCACGGCCGCGCCGAGAGCCTGAATCTCGCCGCCGCGGCGGCCATCTGTCTCTACGCGAGCGCCCGCGTCCAGCACCGCGAGTTTCGATCATGACCCACCGGCAACCCCTCGAACACGACGAACGAGAAAGGATGCCGATATGACCTTCCAGGACGTGCTCGCCCAACTCCGCCAGGACATCACCACCGCCGAGGACCGCGGCGACACCGAAACCGCCGACCGCCTCCGCGGCGAACTCGAGAAGGCCCAGCGCGAGGGCGACAAGCCCGCCGAGGAGCTGTAACCGGTCAGGAATCGAGAAGCGCTGGTCGGCGGGTTCTCCGTACCGTTTCCGTACTGGTTCCGGACGATGAGGAGAATTCGATGAGCGCGTGGATCCGGCAGGGACATCGGTGGGCGGCGGTCGCTTTCGTGGTGACGATCGTGGTCGCCGTGGTGGGCGCAGCGGTGGGGGCGCAGTGGGCGTTGTATCTGCCGCTCGCGCCGCTGGCCGTGCTGGCGGTGTCCGGGTTGGTCATGTTCGTGCGGGGGTGGGGGCGGGCGGTCTCGCCGGTGCGGCGGATCCACCGGGCCGCGGTGGTCGTGTTCGTGGTGACCGTGCTGGCGACCGTGGTCGCGCTCGCGCAGGAGGAGCCGATCGTGTGGGTGTCGTATCTGCCCCTGTTCCCGCTCGCGGTGCTGCTGGTCTCGGGGGCCTACATGTTCCTGCGGACCTCCCGGCGGCCCGCGGCGGTGGCCGGTTAGACTCGACGGCGATGATGACCGGGACGGCGCCACGCCACGCACAGACGGGTGACCCGGTGCTCACCTGAGCGCCGCGCGCGCCCGGTCGCGGGCGCCTCCTCCGCCGTGATTGTTCTCGAGCTCGAAAGATCAATCACGACAGGAGTTCTCATGACCGCACGGTTCAATCACACGATCATCGCCGCGAAGGACCGCACGGCCTCGGCCGCGTTCTTCCGCGACATCTTCGAATTCGCCGACGCGCCCTCGTGGGGCGTGTTCACCAATCTGCTCTGCGACGACGGGGTGCTGTTGCAGTTCGCCGAGCCGCCAGTGGAGTCGATTCAGATGCAGCACTACGCGTTTCTCGTCGACGACGAGCTGTTCGACCGCGCCTACGCGCGGCTGGTCGAGCGCGGTATCGACCACTGGGCCGACCCGCACGGCCGCCGCCCCGGCGAGATCAACGACGAATACGGCGGCCGCGGAGTGTATTTCAGGGATCCGGCCGGGCACGGCCTGGAGATGATCACCCGGCCCTACCTCTGAATACGCCTACCCGGCCGCCTGCCACAGGGCGAGGGTGGCGCCGCCCGGCTCGGCCACGACCACCACCGAGCCCGGCGGAAGGTCCACGCGCGGCCTCACGATCCGGCCGCCGAGACCGACGGCGCGTTCCGCGGCGCCGTCGACGTCGTCGACCGGAACGTACGGAATCCATTGCGGCGGACGGGAATCCCCCTCCGGCAGGGGTGTGAAGCCGCCCCACACCGCGTCGCCCTCGCCGAGCATCGGCCCGGCGGGGGTCTCGGTGACGCCCCAGCCGAACAGCTCGGTGTAGAAGCGGCGGGAGGCGTCGAGATCGGTCGTGCGGACGTCGTGGAACACGAAATGTTGGGACATGCGTCCTAACTTTAGGTCGCTTGTCCCAATTCGGCAACGGCGGCGGTAGATTGTTCACCGTGAGACCCGTGATCGAGGCCAACCGCCGCGGCAAACGCGAGCAGATCATCGACGCCGCGAAACACGTCCTGGCCCGGGACGGCCTGTCCGCCTGTACCGCGCGCGCCGTCGCCGACGCCAGCCCCCTCACCAAGAGCGCGGTCCACTACTACTTCGCCGATATCCACGAGATCATCGACCTGGCCATGCGCGACCACGTCTCGGCGCTGGTCGACCAGCTCCGCGCCGCCGCCGCCACGGAATCCACTGCGCCGGAACGGCTCTGGTCGGTCGCCGAGGCGTATCTCGCCACGTTCGCCGACCGGCCCAGCGTGGCCTACCTGTGGTTCGAGTACTGGATCGACACCGGCCGCCGCGGGCAGTCCGCCGCCATCACGGGCGCGCTGGACGACATGCACGCCCTGCTGCGGGAGTTGGCGGCGGACATTCCCGTGGACGACCCGGACGAGACCGCCCACACCCTGCTGTCCTGGCTGATGGGCACGATCGTCCAGCAACGTCTTCGTCCCCGCCCGCCCGAGGCGTTGCGGCGCGAGATGGCGAGGATCCTCAGCTGAAGTCCGGTGCGGTGGTCCGCAGCCGTTTGATCTCGTACACGCCCGGCACGTCCACGACCGCGTCCCACAGTCGCCCGGCGTCCTCGCCCTTCGGGGCGGGGCTCACGACCGGGCCGTTGTAGACGGCGTCGCCGACACCGAGGACCGGGGTGCCGACCTCGTCGCCGAAGGCGTCCTGGGACTCCTGATGAGAGTTGCGGATCGCCGCGTCGTAGAAGTCGGAGTCGGCGAAAGCGGCCAGCTCCGTGGGCAATTGGGCGTCGGCGAGGGCGGCGGAGAGATCGACGTCCCCGCCGCGGACGTGCAGCCGGGTACCGAGGGCGGTGTACAGGCGGGCTACGGCTTCGTTGTCGTGCTGGTCGCCCGCCGCGGCCAAGACCCGCAGCAGATCCGCACCCTGGTCGAGCGTCCCCTCGTTGAGGATCGACAGGCTCATGAGTCGCCATTGCGTCCGCACGTCGCGCACCCCCTCCACCTCCACCAGCCACCGCGACGTCAGCCAGGTCCACGGGCAGATCGGGTCGAACCAGAAGTCCACGGTGGTCATCGGGCGCTCCTCACGGTCGGCTCAGATCCAAACGGTTCCCAGCCAGACGGTTACCGCCGCGAGGACGAGCAAAACGATATTGAGGCCGATGACGCGGGTCTCCCCGCGCGCGACGTGCACGGCCGTGCCCCCGATCTGGACCAGGACCAGCCCGATCGCCGCCGCGATGGCGAGCCAGGGCGCGATACCGGTGAGGGGCGGGAGGATCAGCCCCGTCGCCCCGGCGATCTCCAGCGCGCCGATGAGGCGGACGACGGGCATCGGAATCTGATCCACCCAGCCCATCATCGGCCGCAGATCCGCTTGGCTCCGAAGCACTTTCATGCCCCCGGCGTACAGATAGAACACGGCCAGCAGCCCGGCGACGATCCAGTAGGCGACGTTCATGACGACCCTCTCGATGGTTACTGTCGGTAAGCAGCCCCATCATGCGTTACCGTCGGAACCCGTACAAAAGGCACACACAGGTAACCATCGGGGGAGATCGATGTCGGACTACCAGCACACCTGCATGATTCGCGGTGACGGCGGCCGGACCATCCGCGCGATCCTCGACCGGATCTGCGACAAGTGGGCGCTGCTCATCGTGGTCACCCTCGATCGCGGCGCGCTGCGGTTCACCGAGTTGCAGCGGCAGATCCCGGGCATCTCGCAACGCATGCTCACCCTGACCCTGCGCAATCTGCAACGCGACGGCCTGGTCTCCCGCACCGCCTACGCCGAGGTCCCGCCCCGCGTCGAATACGAACTCACCGCCACCGGCAAGAGCCTCATCCCGCCCGCACTGGCCCTCGCCGGGTGGGCCATCGAGCACATCGAGGAGATCGAGGCCAGCCGGGCCGGTTTCGATGAGCGGTAAGGCGTCTGGACGGTTGTCCGAAAATGGTTTATGCAGAACGTATGCCAGCGAACCGTCCCCCCGGCCTCGATTCGCCGATCACCAAGGTGATCCTCAAGTACGGGTCTCGCGCCCAGTCGTGGGTGTACCGCCGCAGCGGCGGGCGCATCGGCACGACGTGGCGGATCGGCGCGGGCTTCCGCAAGCCGGTTCCGACGTTGCTGCTGGAACATCGGGGGCGCAAATCGGGTAAGACGTTCGCGGCTCCGCTGCTGTACCTGCGCTCCGGGGACGACATCATCGTGGTCGCCTCCCAGGGCGGTGCGGCGAATCACCCGCAGTGGTACCGCAATCTGCTCGTCGATCCCGATACCCACGTCCAGATCGGGCCCGAGCGCACACCCGTCCGCGCCCGCGAGGCTACCGACGCCGAGCGCGCCGAGCTGTGGCCGCGTCTGGTCGAGCTGTACGCCGACTTCGACTCCTACCAATCCTGGACCGACCGCAAGATTCCGGTCGTCATCCTGTCACCGAGGTGACGTGAAACTTCCTGGACGCCAGGAAGTTTCACGCGGCCCGCGCCGGGAGGCGGCGCTCAGGACTTGTGGGGGACCGCGGTCACCAAACCGCCGTCGACGATGAACTCCGAACCCGTCGAGTATGCCGATTCGTCGCTGGCCAGGAACAGTATGAAGGTCGCGACCTCCTCCGGCTCGGCGGGACGGCCGAGCGGGATGGTCACCAGATCGTCGGGGATGTTCTCGGTCATGGGCGTGCGGATCAGGCCCGGGTGCACCGAGTTCACCCGAATCTTGTGCTGCGCCAACTCGAGTGCCGCCGACTTCGCCAGACCGCGCACACCCCATTTGGACGCCACGTAACCGTGCGCCCACGGCGCGCCGCGCAGCCCCTCGATCGAGGAGATGTTGATGATCGACCCGCCGCCCGCGGCGATCATCGGCTCGACCGCCGCGCGCATCCCGAGGAATGTGCCGGTGAGGTTGACGTCGATGATCTTGCGCCACCGTTCGATATCGAACTTGTGCAGCGGCCCGCCGTTCACGATGCCCGCGTTGTTCACCAGCACATCGAGTTTGCCGAACTCGGTCACGGCCGTGGCGACCGCGGCGTCCCACTGCTCGGGCCGGGTGACGTCGAGGGAGACGAACCGGGCGGCGTCGCCGAGCTCCTCGGCCACGGCCTTCCCCTCGTCGAGCACGTCCCCGATCACCACCCGGGCGCCCTCGGCCACCAGCAGCCGGGCGTGAGCCGCGCCCATTCCCCGGGCGCCACCGCTGATCAACGCCACTTTTCCGTCTACGCGTCCCATGGCCGGAACGCTACCATCAAACTGGAACAGGTTCTAGACACTGTTCCGGAACCCTGCTCCGTAGACGTGACGAGGAGAGAACATGGCAGTCCGTGTCGCCCACATCGGCACCGGCAATGTCGGTCGGCTGGCGCTGATCGAGCTGATCACCCATCCCGGGTACGAGTTGACCGGCGTCTGGGTGTCGAGCCCCGACAAGGTCGGCAGGGACGCCGGGGAGCTGGCCGGGCTCGGGCGGCACACCGGCGTCGCCGCGACGAGTGAGCTGTCGGACATCCTTGCCGCGCAACCGGATTGCGTCGTGTACTGCGCGATGGGCGACACCCGGCTGCCGGAGGCGATGGCCGATGTCCAGCGCATCCTCGCCGCGGGCATCAATGTGGTCGGCTCGGCTCCCGGAGTTCTCCAGTACCCGTGGGGTGTGGTCCCGGACAAGTACATCGAGCGCGTGGAACAGGCGGCGCGCCAGGGGAATTCGAGCGTATTCATCACCGGTGTCGATCCGGGGTTCGTCAACGATCTGCTGCCCTTCGCGCTGGCGAGCACATGCCGGGAGATCGAGCGGATCCGCTGCCTCGAGATCGCCGACTACGCCACCTACGACGGTTCGATCGTCATGTTCGACGTCATGGGCTTCGGCAAGCCGATGGACGAGGTGCCCATGCTGTACCAGCCCGGTGTGCTGAGCCTGGCATGGGGGACCGCCATCCGGCAGCTCGCGGCGGGGCTGGGCCTCGCCGTGGACAAGATCACCGACTTCGTGGAGCGGGTGCCCGCGCCCGAGGCGTTCGACGTGGCGGCAGGGCACATTCCCGAAGGAGGTTTGGCCGCGGTGCGTTTCGAGATCCACGGGATCGTGGACGGGCATCCGGCGATCGTCATCGAGCACGTCACGCGGCTGCGGGGGGATCTGCGGCCGGATTGGGCGCAGCCCGCGCAGCCGGGCGGGTCGTATCGGATCGAGATCACCGGGGAGCCCTCCTACGCGGTCGATATCTGCCCGACCAGCCGGTACGGGGACCACAATCACGCGGCCATCGCCGCGGCGGCCGGGCGCATCGTCAACGCGATTCCCGCGGTCGTCGCGGCCGAGCCCGGTATTCGAACGACCATGGATCTGCCGTTGATCACGGGCACGGGGCTCTACGCTCCGCCTCTGAGTCAGGGATCGGGAGACCGATGAATCGGATTGTCAGCCTTCGGGATTCGCGCGCAACCCCGGCAGGACGAAGCGCCGCATGTGCCGCAGCACGGCCGCCGGGTCGTCGGCGTCGAGGGTCTCGCCGGGCATGGTGCCGAAGCTGATCAGGACGCGGGCCACCCATTCGGCGACCTCACCCGGATCGTGCGCCGGGTGGATCTCGCCACGGGCGATCGCGGCCTCGACGAACGGTCGCCAGAACGCGCCGAGGTCCGGGACCAGTGCGGTGACACCCGCACCCGCGCAGGCGGCGAACTCCTCCGGCTCGGCCGCCCGCAACCGTAGCGGCAGCGCGCCCGGGTCGTCGTAGGCGCCGCGCCCGATCCGCACCCCGGCCACCAGCTGTTCGGCGAAGCTGGCGAGGGTGTCGAGCTCGGCCCGCGCCCCGCTCCAGAACGACTCGTTCAACCGCACGATCGCCGCCCCCAACAGCGACGACTTGTCCGGAAAGTGCCGATACAGCCACGCCCGCGACACCCCCGCCTCCTCGGCGACCTCGCTCACGGTGGTCGCGCGAATACCCTTGCGCGCCAGGAGAACCTGCGCCGCGTCGAGCAGCCGATCCACCACCTGTGTCGTCGATACCTCGGTCACGCGCCCCCGCTTTCGCCGCCAGTTCCGGGGGAAACGATAGCAAGTCGGCTCAGGAACTCGGCTCGCTCGTCGGGTCGAACCGGGCGACGAGCCACAGTCTCTTGATCTCGCCCTCGCCGATGGTGTAAGTCTCCTGAACCTCCCCGTGGCCCCCGTGGTCTCGGAAACCGCTGATCGTCACCTGGTATTCGGTGCCGTCGACGCGCACGATGTCGTTCTCGTGGACGATCGGCAGGCGGACCACGTCGTCGACGTCGCCGGGCACGTTGGGTGTCTCGTCGTGACGGAAACGCAGCGTGAACGTGTGGTCGAACCCCTCGTCCTGGAAGTCCACCGTGACCTTCAGGAACACCGAGAACTGGCTGTGCTCCAACACGACCCGGCGGTTGTAGTGGGCGAAGATGCCCAGGTTGAAATCCGTGCCGTCCAGCTGCGCGTCCACGCCGGTGAGTCCGGTGAAGTCGTATCCACTCTTCTCGCCGCCGTCCGCGCCGGTACCCCATCTGAGTCTGGACTTGGTGCCGTCGGGCGCCTGCCGCAGCCCCTCGAACTGCGATTCGTCCACGCTGACCCGCGTCCACACGCCCTTGGTGTCGACCTTTCCCATAACCGAGGCCCCCTCGATCCGATCGCGTCGGCGATCTGCCGTTGCGACTCCATCATCCGCCCCCACCGCGCGCCCCGTGACCGAAATCGATTGCACAACAGTCGACTTCGACCAACAAACCATCCGCCCCGTCTTCTACTCGCGGCCGTGCGGTGGAGACGATTGCCCGGTTTCGCCTCGGGAACTCATTCGATCTGCCATCCTGTCCCCAGTAGACAGAATTCAGAATCTGTCTACAGCTCGGAAGGGATCAAGGATGTACCTACCGCGGACCGCGGTCATAGGCGCGGGGATCAGCGGGTTGACTGCGGGAAAGATGCTGGCGGACTACGGGATTCCGTACGTGTGCTTCGAGTCCTCGGATCGGGTGGGGGGGAACTGGGCGTTCGGGAATCCGAACGGGCGCAGTAGCGCGTATCGGTCGTTGCACATCGACACCTCGAAACATCAGCTGTCGTTCCGGGACTTCCCGATGCCGGAGGAGTATCCGGACTTCCCGCACCACAGCCAGATCAAGGAGTACCTCGACTCCTATTGCGCCGCTTTCGATCTCGGGCAGGCCATCGAGTTCCGGAACGGGGTGACGCACGCGCGGCGGCTGCCCGGGGGCGGGTGGGAGCTCGACACCGAGCGGGGGGAGACGCGGCGGTTCGATCTGCTGGTGGTGGCCAACGGGCATCACTGGGATCCGCGGTATCCGGACTTCCCGGGGGAGTTCACCGGGGAGACGTTGCACGCGCATCACTACATCGATCCGCGGACGCCGCTGGACTTCCGGGATCAGCGGATTCTCGTGGTGGGCTTGGGGAACAGCGCCGCCGATATCGCGGTGGAGTTGTCGTCGAAGGCGCTGGGGAATCGGCTGGTGTTGTCGACGCGGTCGAGCGCGTGGATCGTGCCCAAGTACATCGCGGGCCGCCCGGCCGACAAGTACTACCGGACGACGCCGTATCTGCCGCTGTCGTGGCAGCGCAAGATCGCGCAGTGGGGGCAGCCGCTGACCGCGGGGCGGCCGGAGAACTACGGGCTGCCCACGCCGAATCACAAGTTCTTCGAGGCACATCCGACGCAGTCGGTGGAGTTGCCGTTGCGGCTGGGATCGGGGGATGTGATCCCCAAGGGCGATATCGAGCGGCTCGACGGGCGGACCGTGCACTTCCGGGACGGCACGCACGAGGATTTCGACGTCGTCATCTACGCCACCGGCTACAACATCACCTTCCCGTTCTTCGATCCGGAGTTCATCAGCGCGCCGGACAATCGGATCGACCTGTACAAGCGAATGTTCCTGCCGGGCATCGAGGATCTGGTGTTCGCGGGGTTCGCGCAGGCGACGCCGACGCTGTTCCCGTTCGTGGAATGTCAGGCCCGGCTGATCGGGGCGTACGCGGTGGGCCGGTATCGGGTGCCGTCGGAGGCGGAGATGCGGCGGGTCATCGTCAGCGATCAGCGGCGCTACACCGGGCACATGCTCGATCGGCCGCGGCACACCCAGCAGGTGGACTACTTCCTCTACGAGCACGACATCCGGGTGCGGGAACTACCGGCCGGGGCGCGGCGGGCGCGGGTCGCCGGGCCGCCGCGCTGGGCGGGGGAACGGAGCGGAGCGGAGGCGACACGATGAGGTCTGTTCGATTCTCCTCGAGCGGAACGACCTGTGACGCACGGTTTTTCGAGCCGGAGCCCGGCGGCCCGTTCGAAGGGCCGGGCGGTTGCCCGGTCGTGGTGATGGCGCACGGGTTCGGCGGCACCAAGGATTCGGGACTGGAGCCGTTCGCGCGGGCGTTCCGGGCGGCGGGACTGGCCGCGTTCGTCTTCGACTATCGCGGCTTCGGCACGTCGGAAGGGCAACCGCGGCAACGGATCTCGATGGCCGGGCAGGCGGACGACTATCGCGCGGCGATCGGCGCGGCCGTGCGGCAGCCCGGGGTGGACGCCGAACGTGTTGTGCTGTGGGGTGTTTCGATGGCGGGCGGTCATGTGCTGACCGTCGCGCCGGGCCGCCCCGAGGTGTGCGCGGTGGTCGCCATGGTGCCGCTCGTATCCGGTCCGGCGGCGGGACGGCACGCGTTGCGGCAGGTCGGGGCGCTGGCCATCGCCGGGTCGACGGTGTCGGGGATGCGCAGCGCGGTGTCGTCCCGGCTGGGCGGGGCGGCCGGGATGATGCCGTTGGTCGGCAGGCCGGGGGAGCGGGCGGCGCTCACCGCAGACGGGTTCTACGACGCGTATGTCGGGCTGGCCGGTCCGACCTGGCGCAACGAGGTCGACGCGGCGGTCGGGCTGGACGTCGGCGGGTTCCGGGTGGGTCGCGAGGTGGAGCGCATCGCCGCGCCGATCCTGATCCAGATCGCCGACTTCGATCGGGCGGCACCGCCGCAGGCCGCGGCGAAGGTGGCGTTCCGGGCGCGCGCCGAGGTGCGGCACTATCCGGCGGATCACTTCGATCTGTTCCCCGGGCGGCCGTGTCACGACACCGGGTTGGCGCACCAATTGCATTTCCTGCGTAGGCATCTCGGAGTGGAGGCGGTATGAGCCGGACAGCGGTGGTGACGGGCGGGGCGTCGGGAATCGGGGCCGCGACGGTCCGGGCCCTGGCGAGCGAGGGGTATCGGGTCGTGGTGGCCGACCTGAACGCGGACGCGGCCCGGGCGCTGGCCGACGAACTCGGCGGTGACGTGCGGTCGGTCGGCATGGATGTGACCGACGAGGCTTCTGTCGCAACGTTTTTCGAGTCCGAATCCGCGGATGTGGTCGTGCACTGCGCGGGTGTCTCGGTGCCCGGAGCCATCACCGAACTCGAGCTCGCGGGCTGGCAGACCACCGTCGACGTCTGCCTGACCGGGACGTTCCTGGTGCTCAAGCACGCCGGGCGGCATCTGTCGGACGGCGGCGGCATCGTGTGCATCGCCTCGCTCAACGGACGCCAGCCCGGTACCGGGATGGCGGCCTACTGCGCGGCCAAGGCCGGGGTGCTCATGCTGGTCGAGGTGGCGGCAATGGAGTTGGCGGAGCGCGGAATTCGCGTCAATGCCATCTCCCCGGGACTGGTCGACACGCCGTTGGTGGCGGGCGTGGCCTTCGTGCCGGGGCTGCGGGAGGAGTACCTCGAGAACACACCCCTCGGACGCAGCGGGCGGGCCGAGGAGATCGCGGACCTCGCCGTGTTCCTCGTCTCGGACAAGGCGACCTGGATGACGGGCGCGGCCATCGATCTCAACGGCGGGGCGCATCTGCGCCGGTATCCCGATGTGCTGGGCAAGGTTCGGGCGTTGGCGCAGGGCGGCTGAAAAAGAAATTCGCGAAACGAGGGAACCGATGGGGGCGCTTCGACATCCAAGAAGATGACGAACCGAAGAATCCATCGACCGGGGGTAAGCGAATGAACAAGTACGCGAAGAACATCGGCGCGGTCGCGGGCGGCGTGCTGGCGGTGTGGTTGGCCACGGGTGTGTCCGTGCCCGCCGCGAATGCCGCCGGGCCCGGCGACGCGCGCTGCCATGTGGACGCCGTGAAGGCCATGAATCCGCACAATTCCAAGGGCACGCCCACCGATATCGTCGGAAAGGGGAGTATCAGCTGCACGGCGGCCATCGACTCGCTGTACATCGATGTCGAACTCCAGCGCAAGGAAGGCGGCGGCTGGAAGAAGGTGGGCGGCGGCCACAATGAGGTCAGCAATCCCGCCGCGGGGACGAAGCTCGTCGCGCAGGGGGCCACCACCTGCGCGGACGGCGAGTATCGGACGGCCGCTCGCGGGGGCGGGGTGTACGGGGGAGTACCCTCGCAATCCTCGGCGTGGCAGTATTCGGACACCGTGGTGAATCCGTGCGACAAATAGCGGCCGAGGACGCGAATGGGTTGGGAGGCCGGGTGAGCGGGACGGAATGGGAGATGTTCTGCTCGGAGGTTCGCGGGATCGCCGAGCGTTACGACCTCCGGGTGTACAGCTACCCGGGTATCTTGTTGCTTCCCAGCGGATCCCCCTCGTTCGAGGACGAGGCGAAGGGATCCAATCCACACATCAAGTTGGTGGATATGGGGGATGCCTCGGTACGCATCGAAACCGGTTGGTGCGTCCGGGCCGTCGCCGATTACGAGATCCAATTCGAGGACAGGCCGTCCCAGGCGGCGGCGGCGGTCGAGGCGATCATTCTCGGGGGCGCGGAAGAATATGTGATCACCGATGACGAGGGTCATTGGGTGGCGTACGGGTGGAGTATTCGCGGCAAGGATTCCGTGATGTCGCAACCCCCGCACACCACCTCGGGACGCAAGGCGGTTCGTCGGCTGCTGCCCTGGCGGTGATCGGCGAAGTCCGTTGGGGCACAGGCGGTTTCTCAGCGGGCGAGTTGCAGGGTCAGGGCCGCCGCGACCGGGGCCAGGTACAGCAGCGGGAAGACGCTCGTGGCGTACGAGTGCGCCCGGATCGCGGTGGCCGTGGCGCCCAGGAAGTAGAGGATCAGGCCGATGGCGGCGGCGACGCCGATCGCCGGGATGAACAGGCCCACCAGAAGTCCCAGTGCCCCAGCGGATTTGGCAAGGGCCAGCCAGTTCCACCACGGCCGGGGGACGCCGTACCGCTCGAGTGGCTCGACGACGAACCGCTGTTGGGAGAACAGCGAGTAGCCCGAGAAGCCGACCCACAGGGCGGCGATCACGGCGACGACATGGTAGGTGGTGTTCATGGCGGTTCCCTTCGCTCGTGGTGTCGTCGGGTTGACGACGCCGCGAGCGCGGGTGTGACATCAGGCCCCGGTGTGCAGGTGCGCGGCCCACAGGGACGGGGTGGCCGGGAGGGCGTCGCGGGCGGTGCGGATCGCGTGGTGCAGGGCGTACGGGGCTCGGGTCACGTCGAATGTCGTGGGCGCGGTGTGCAGACCGCTGTAGAAGCTGTCGGCGATGTCGCTGGCCGTGCCGTCGTCGATCGTCCACAGGGTACCGATCACGTGCGGATATCCCGCGAGTTGGAAGGCGGAGGCGAGGTGGAGGGATTCGTCGACCAGGCGCGTGCCGCCGTCGGCCGTGTCGCAGGCGGACAGGTATGCCAGGCGGGCGCGGTCGAGGTGGATCGGGGCGAGCGCGGCCACGGTGAGCGGCGAGGTGGCGTCGTCGCGTAGCAGCAGGCGGCTGAGCGAGGGATCGTCGGGGTCGGTCGCGCCGTGGCAGGCGAAATGCGCTACGCCGCAATCGGAGAGGAGGTCCAGCACGGTGGCCGTGGTCGGCTCGGTGAGCACGGTCGCGCCCGGCAGGTGGGCGGCGACCAGTCGGGCCTCGTCGAGCACATGATGCAACCGGCCCGCGACGCCTGGCGTGGTGGGCATGGCGACGACCAGGCCCCGGGGCGGGGTGGCCGGATCGGTGGCGGCGAGGCGTTGCCGCGCGTAGCCGAGGGCGGCGACCGTCGGGGTGTAGGACGGGACGACCCGATCCAGTACCGTTCTCGGCTCGGAATCCGTTGTGCGCGTGTGGTATCCGGCCGCGTGCAGGGGGAGTTGACCGAGTAGCCCGCCGGGTGACAGCCAGATTCGGGGGCCGTGCTGCCCGTTGGTGATCGGCTCCCGGTAGCCCAGCGCGTCCAGGAGGGGGCCTATCGCGTTGTCCCACAGCCATTCCAGTGTCTCGGTCAAATGTCGTTGCGCCGCTTGCCGTTCCGGTCCGGTGGCGCCGTGGTCGGCGGTGTGCAGCGCCGCCCGGAAGGCCGCCGCCCGCTCCCGCACGATCTGCGCGGACAGGCCGGGCAGCGGGTGGGCGGAGATGCCGTCCGCGGTCAACAGCAATGCGTCGCTGCGGTAATCGCTGACGCTGAACGCGATCACCGGTCCGTCGGCGGCCTGCGCGCGCAGTTGTTCGGTCGACGGCGGCAGGGCGAAGGTCTCGAACCCGGGTTCGGAGCGGATTCGAGTGAGCGTGCGCTCGAACGCGCGGGCCAGCTCGACGCGGTCCGAGTCGCCGGAATCGTTGAGCCGGTCCCGCAGCCGGACGAATTCGGCGGCGAGTTCCGGGTGCTGGTCCGCGAGATCGGTGACATCCGTGCGGATCTGGAGCGTCCGGCCCAGCAGCACCGCCCGCCCGGCCTCCAGCAGGCGCAGCGCCAGATCGGCTCGATTCGTTTCGGGCGTAGCGGGGTTGTGGGGTGTCAGATCGGCTTGGTCCGCCGGGCGCACAGTGGGATTGCGCGGGATTGGATCGGCTCGATCCGCCTCGGGCACCGGGGGATTGCACGGCGGCAGATCGGCTCGGTCTGCCTCGGGTGCAGCGGGGTTTCGGGGTGGCAGATCGGCTCGGTCTGCCTCGGGTGCAGCGGGGTTTCGGGGTGGCAGATCGGCTCGGTCTGCCTCGGGTGCAGCGGGGTTTCGGGGTGCCGGATCGGGTCGATCCGTCTCGGGCGCGGCGGGGTTTTGGGGTGCCAGATTGGCTCGGTCTGCCTCGGGTGCAGCGGGGTTGTGGGGTGCCGGATCGGGTCGATCTGCCTCAGGTGCAGCGGGATTGCGGGGCGCTGCGGTGGACCGATCAGCTTGGGGCGCAAGGGGATTGCGGAGGGTTAGGGCGGCGGCGTCGGCGGCGAAGCCGCCGGATTCGCCTATTGCGAACTGTTGGTCGGAGCGTTCCAGTTGTCTGGGGGCTACCTCGGGGAGGAGGCGGATTGCGGTGGCGATGAGGGCGGCGGCCTCTTGCGGGTGGGTTGGTGCGAGTAGGTCGGCGGCGGCGCGGGCTGCGAGGATGCGTGGTTGTGGTGGGGAGATCTCGAGGTGCGCGGCGGCCAGCGCGGCCGATTGGGCTTCGTTTCGGTCGGGTGCCGTTCCCGCGCGCCAGAATCGCGTCATCAACGCGGCGGCCAGTGCGAGCAGTCGTTCGGCGCGGTCGGGATGGTCGGTGGGGGTCAGGTTTGCGCCTTGACGCAGGGTGGTGACGGCCTCGTCGAGGTCCGCTGGGTTGTCGGTCTGCTCGTATCGGGCGCGGAGGGCGCGGCCGAGGCCGGACAGCATGGTCGCGTGTTCGCGGTGGTCGGCGGGCGTTTCCGCGACCGCGCGGCGGAACAGTGCGATCATCTCCGCGAGATCTGTTGGCGCGGAATTTGATTCGAATCTTCTCCACAGGGCGTTGCCGAGATTCATCAGCAGGAAGGTCGTCGCCGAATACTCGGCCGGGGCCGCGTCCACGGCTTCGCGCAGGACGGTGATGGCCTCGTCCAGATCCGACCGGATTCCCCTGCGCTCGAAGCGCTTTCGCAGGGCTACGCCCAGGGTGGTCAGGCGACCGGCGCGCACCCCGCTGTCCGTGGTTGCGGCCGCGCCCAGCCGGGCGAACCGAATGGCCTCGTCCAGGTCCCGCGTCGAACCCGTCAGGCCGAAGCGATCGACCAACGCCCGGCCGAGGCTGCTGGCGCGTTCCGGGTAGGTCGGAACGTCCGTGCTCATGGCCGCGACGGCCGCGCGGCCCACCTGGATCGCCTCGTCCAGATCCGCCGGGTTCCCGGTGCGCTCGAACTGGGTGCGCAGGGTGATCCCGAGGTTGGCCAGGTACAGGGCGCGATTCGGGTCGTCGTCCGGCGCGGCCGCGACCACCTGCCGGGCCAGCTCGACCGCCTCGTCCAGATCGGATCGAATTCCGGTGCGCCAGAACCGATTCAGCAACGACTGGCGGAGGGTGTTCATGGCCTCGGTCCGGATGGGGGCGTCGGCGGGAAGGTCGTGCAAGGCCCGCCGCGCGTGGGCGACGGCCGCGTCGACGTCGGCGGGCGCGCCGGAATGGTCGAAACGGAATCGCAGGCTCATCCCGAGGGCATGGCGGAGTTCGGCGCGAACGGCCTCCGGCATCGACGCGGGAAGGCGGGACACCACGTGTTCGCCGAGCGCGATGGCCTCGTTCAGGTCGGCCACAGTCCGGGTGCGCGCGTACCGGTCCGCGAGCGCACCGGCGACCCTGATCAGCCATACCGCGCGGGCGGGTTCGAGCGGACCCCTCGTCGCGGTCGCGCGGTGCCGCAACGCGATCGCGGCGTCGAGGTCGGCGGGTGTGCCCGTCCGGCGGAATCGGGTCATGAGGGCGGCGCCGAGAATGTCGATCCTGCGGGACAGGCTCGGATCGCCGGAGTCGGTGCGCGCGAGCGCGTCTCGGATCAGGTGGATCGCGTCGTCGAGATCGGTGGTCGCGTGCGTGCGCTCGAACCGGATGTACAGGCTGTGCCCGACCGCCGCGAGCAGGTCGAGATGGAAGGGGGTTCCGGCGTCGATCCGGTCCAGGGTGTCCCGGCCGATGGCGATGGCCTCGTCCAGATCGGCCGGGGCGGCGGTGTGGCCGAACCGGATCGCCAACGCACGGGCCAAGTGGTATCGGGTGGCCGGGAAGTCGGGGTGGCCGGGCTCGGTGTCGGCGGCCAGTCGCCGGGCGGCGCGGATCGCGTCGTCCAGCTCGGCAACGGTTTTCGCGCGGTTGACGCGCCCGCGCACGCGGTCGAGACCGGACACGTCGCCTCCCCTCGACCCTTGGCTATTCGATCACCTGTGGCATAACGTATTCCGACGACATGATCAAGCCGGGCGCGGCCCGGAGTTCAGGGGGTCGGGTGCAGCCGTCACAAGACGCCGGGCAGGTCGCGGCCGGATTGGCCTATCTGTGCGGGCATTTGGCGGATGTCCGGGAAACGCTGGGCGAGGACGGGAACGAACCGCTGCGTCGGCTGCTCGAGGTCGTGCGGTCCGGTGACGCCGCCGACGTCGGTCCGGCGCTCGACGCGGTCCACTCGGCCTTGCGGAGCGCGGGGGACGCACGGGGTTTGTACGGGAATCAGCGCGGGATCGGTCCGGTCGGGGTACGGCATCTCGAGGTCGTCTACCGCTGCCCGTTGGGGCGGTGCACGGGCCGCGCGGCCGGTGAGATCGACGAGGATTCCCCGCGCTGTGCCGTCGCCGGGCGAGAGTTGTTGCGCGAGCGGCTTTCCTGAATGGGCGGGCTGTGGAGCGAGCTGGCCAAGAAGCTCGCCGAGAAGTGGCTGACGCTGCTGGTCCTGCCCGGCGCGTTCTATCTCGCGGTCGCGGCGGCCGCACTCACGCTGGGCCACGCGCACGCGCTGGATGTCGGTCTGCTCGTGCGCAGGATCACCGCCTATGCCAAGGATCCCGCCGTCGGCACCACGGGCGGGCAGGTCGCGTTGTTGGCGGGGATTCTCGCCGGTGCGGCCGCGGCCGGGCTGTGCGCGCAGGCCGTCGGCACGCTGGTCGAACATCTCGCGCTGGCCGCCGACTGGGCCACCTGGCCGCGCCTCGTGTATCGGCCCGCCCGCTGGGCGGTCACCCGGCGCAGGCGGCGCTGGGAGGCCGCGGGCGCGGCCTACGACGAGGAACTGCGCAAGGCGCTGGCCCCCGATCCCGCCGACCGTCCCGATCCCGTACTCCGGCATCGCGCGGCCCGTACCCGCGCCCGCGTCGCGGTCGAACGGCCGGAACGACCCACCTGGAGCGGCGACCGCGTCCACGCCGCGGCCGTTCGGCTCGATCGAGACCTCCACCTCGACCTCGCCACCGTCTGGCCCCCGCTCTGGCTATTACTCCCCGACGCGGTCCGCACGCAGATCACCGACGCCCGAACGGCATCGACCCGCGCGTCCACGCTCGCCGCGTGGTCGATTCTCTATGTGCCGCTGACGATTTGGTGGTGGCCCGCCGCGCCGCTGGCTCTGGTCATCGCCCTGACCGCCCGCCACCGCATCCGCGCCGCGACCGACACCTACGCGACGCTGCTCGAGAGCGCGACGTGGCTCCATATCGGTTCGCTCGCAACGCAACTCGGGATCGAGCACGAAGGGGTGGTCACCCCGCAGCTCGGGCACGCGGTGACGCGGCTGTTGACGTCGGCGGAGTCTAATCGATGAGTTGCAGATTCACGATGGTCTCCCGCACGCTGTTGCGGGCGGCCTCGGCGGTGGCGGAGTCCGGGGAGTAGGCGCTCACCGAGATCCACGTATTGCCTTGCTGCGGAACACAAGTCACATTGACGATGACATTGTTGTTGCCGCCGATCAGCATGTAGTCCCCGTCATTGGCGGTCTCCCACACCTGATATCCGTGCTGGCGCAGGGAGTCGTCGGCGAAGCCGAGGCAGACATTGAGGGAGTTGGGCTTGGTGAAGGTGCCCCAGTGCGCGAACATGATCGTTGCTCCGTTTCGTGTGGTGGGTTGGGTTCGCGACGGAGCGTATGGAGGTCGTGGGTTGGGGGCCTAGCGTAGGGGGCTACCTGTTCGCCCTGTTCACGGGCGTGGCGGTGAGGCGGCGGAGGGCGGCTCGGCCGGGCGGGCCCCAGGTGGATTTCCCGCCGGGGCGGTTGTGGTCTCCGGCGTGGCCGATGAGGATGCCGCCGAGAGCGCGCATGGCGGCGCAGCCGCGGGCTCGGCGGAGGGTGGCGGGGTCTCGGGGGTGGATGGCATGGAAGTGGGGGATGGTGTCATCAGGGAGGAGAAGCCAAGGGGCGGTGAGGTCGTAAGCGGGATCGCCCGCGCAGAGGTCGCCGAAGTCGATGATGCCGGAGAGGGTGCCGTCGGTGGTGAGGATGTTGGCGGGGTGGAGGTCGCCGTGGAGCCAGAGGGGCGGGCCCTGCCAGGCGGGGGCGGTGATGGCGTCGTGCCAGACGGCGCGGACCGCGTCGGGGTCGGGGATCAGGCCCAATTGTTCTGCCCTGGTGAGGCTTTGAAGGAACGTGTCGGTGTAGTCGGCTAGCGGGCCGCCGCGATCGCGGCCTGTCGGAGCGTCCTCGGGCGCGGGGCGGTGCAGGGCCGTGAGGAAGGCCGCGAGGGTGGCGGCGGCTTCGCGGCCGCGGGTGATGGGGGAGCGGTCGGCGGGGGTGCCGGGGACCCACGTGGTCACGATCCAGGGGCGGGGGAAGCGTTGGGAGGGGTGGCCGTAACGCTGGGGTACGGGAACGGGGAGGGGAAGGTGCGGGGCGAGTGCGGGAACCCACCTGTATTCCTTGCGGAGCAGTGCGTCGGCGGATTCCGTCGCCCAGGGCAGGCGGACGGCGAGGTCGTCGCCGAGCCGCCACAGCTGGTTGTCCCAGCCTCGGGCGCCGAGGCGGATGGGGAGACCCGCCAGGTCCGGGTGCTGATCGCGCAGAAGGTCGCGCACCAGTTCGGCGGTGACCTCGATCCCGTTGTGCTCCACCGGGGTTACGTTATGCGGTCAAGTGGTGGTCGAGCCAGGTGTCGATGTCGTGGTGGGCGGCGGCGGCCATGGGGGTGGGGCGGAAGGTGAAGGCGTGGGGGGATTCGGGGTAGACGCGGAGGTCGATGTTGTTGTGGGCGGCGGACAGGCGGGCGGCTAGGGCTAGGTTGTCTTCGAGGACGGGGTCTTGGTCGCCGATCAGGAGGAGGGTGGGTGGGAGGTTGGTGAGGTCGGCGTAGAGGGGGGAGATGTCGGGGTCGGTGCGGTCGGGGGCGTGGGCGGCGTAGGCCCGAATGAAGTATTCGTCGGCGTAGCGGCGGCCGCCGGGGGTTTGTCCGGCGAGGTCGTAGGCGCCGAATTGCAGGACGGCGCCGGTGAATCGGTGGATCAGGGCGCGGTCGCGGAGGCGGAGCAGGGTGGTCATGGCCAGATTCGAACCGGCGGATGCGCCGATGATCGCCAAACATGTTGTGCCGAAGGTGGTTTCGGCGTGTTCCAGGAGCCACAGGGCGGCGGTTTCGCAGTCCTCGGGGGCGGCGGGCCAGGGGTGTTCGGGGGCCAGGTGGTACTGGACGCTGACCACGGCGACGCCGAGGGCGTCGGCCAGTCGGGCGTTGCGGGTGTCGTCACCGGCGTTCGCGCCGAGGTAGAAGCCCCCGGCGTGGATGTCGAGCAGAGCGCCTCGGATCTCGCGCTGTCGCGGAAGCGTGATTCGCACTGGGACGCAACGGTTCTCGGCCTCGGCGGTGTGCTCGGTCGCCCTGGTGTCCGCCGAGAAGGGGGTCTGCGCGGCCCGCACGCGCCGGAGTTCCTCGATGCCGGTGGGGCCCACGCCCGGTTGTCTGGTGGCGTTGAACCGTCGGGTCTCCTCGGCGAATTCGAGGAGCCTCTCGTCGATCAAATGGGTCAGCCCGATCTGCATGAGCAGGATCCAATCAGGCGGCGCGGCGGATGTCGAACAACCGAATCGTCTGTGCCGGAGCGTTTTCGGTTGTCGTCCGAGGTCAGTCCAGGCAGAACTCGTTGCCCTCGATGTCCTGCATCACGATGCAGGACTCGTTGAAGCCGTCCGCGGCGAGCAGCCGCACGCGCACCGCGCCGAGCGCGACGAGCCGAGCGCACTCCGCTTCCAATGCCGCGAGCCGTTCGTCTCCCGTCAACCCGGTGCCCACCCGCACATCCAGATGCACCCGGTTCTTCACCACCTTGCCCTCGGGCACGCGTTGGAAGAACAGCCGCGGCCCCACCCCGTTCGGATCGACACACGCGAACGCGGACCCCTGTCGCTCGGCTGGCAACGCGCTGTCGAATTCCTGCCAGCTCGCGAACCCCCGCGGCGGAGGCGGCACGACGTAACCCAGGATCTCGCACCAGAATCGAGCGACACGCTCGGGGTCCGCGCAGTCGAAGGTGACCTGGATCTGTCTGACCTGTGCCATCGGTCCACCCTAGCGGGCCACGCCGCGAGCATCGGGAGGGACGCGGGAGAACACCGCCACCAGGAAATCCGACCCCTCGGTGAACGGGCGGAGATCCCAGGTCGAGAGCCTTAAATCCGTTGTGAGACCGGACTTTTCGGCGTCGGCGAAGAACTGCGGGAACTCGTAGCCCCGGTCCGCGCCGAAACCGACGATCAGGCGGCCGGTGGGGGCGAGGTGGCGGGCGAAATTGGTGAGGACGGGGGTGCGGGTGGTGGGGGCGAGGAAGGTCATGACGTTGCCCGCGCAGACGATGGCGTCGAACTCGGTGGGGAGGTCGAGTTCGGCGAGGTCGCCGACGAGCCAGGTCGGGCCGGGGTGGTCCTGTTCGGCGGCGGCGATGAGGATCGGGTCGACGTCGACGCCGGTCACGACGTGACCGGCTCGGTGCAGGTAGCCGCCGATGCGGCCGGGGCCGCAGCCCGCGTCGAGGACCCGGGCGCCGCGGGGGAGCATCGCGTCGACGAGGCGGGCCTCGCCGACGATGTCGGCGCCCTGGGCCGCGAGGGTGCGGAAGCGTTCCACGTACCAGGTCGAGTGGTGGGGGTCGGCGGCGGTGAGGTCCTCCCACTGGCTGGGGGTGCGTTCGCTCACGGTTGTCTCCTCGGGGTCGGCATGTGTTCACTCTGCCATTACCGGGGTGATCGGCGGCGTAAGGGACGGGTCTTGACATTCGCGCGTCGGTGTGGCTACACGGTAGGCGAAAAGTGATGTGCCAGAACACCTTTCGAAACAGGCGCGATGTGTATAGCATCGGGTTCATGCCAGGATTCGAATACGCGACCCTGCGGGAGCAGGTTGCCGCGTTGCGGGACAAGAAGGTGTCGGCCGTCGAGTTGCTCGAGGCGAGTATCGCGCGAATCGAGCGGTTCGACGACAAGATCAATGCGGTCGTGGTACGGGATTTCGATCGGGCCCGGGTCGCCGCGAAACACGCCGATGAGGTGCTGGCGCGTGGGGAGGGTGGGCCACTGCTCGGGGTGCCGGTGGCGGTGAAGGAGTCGTTCCATGTCGCCGGTCTGCCGACGACGTGGGGGGATCCGGCCGCGGAGGGATGGCTGCCCGAGGAGGACGCGGCCTTGGTGACGCGGGTCAAGGGTGCGGGCGGGGTAGTGCTCGGTAAGACGAATGTGCCGCTGGCACTGCATGATTGGCAGTCCTACAACGCCATCTACGGCACGACGGCCAACCCGTTCGACCTGACGCGCTCGCCCGGCGGCTCGTCCGGCGGGTCGTCGGCGGCGCTCGCGGCCGGATATGTCGCGCTCGCGCTCGGGTCCGATATCGGTGGCTCGCTGCGGGTGCCCGCGCACTTCTGCGGCATCTACGCGCACAAACCGTCCCGCACGCTGCTCCCCGGGCGCGGGAACACGCCGCCCCGGGTGCCGGTCCTGCCGGTGCCGCAGGACCTGCCCGTGGTCGGGCCGATGACGCGCACCGCCGCCGACCTGACCTACGCGACGCTGCTGCTCGCCGGGCCCGACGAGGTGGAGGCGGTCGCGTACCAGCTGGCGCTGCGGCCACCGCGGCACACCGAGTTGGACGGGTTCCGCGTGCTGGTCGTCGACACGCATCCGCTGGTGCCGACCTCGGCGGTCATCCGGGAGGGGTTCGAGCGGATCGCGCGGGGGCTCGAGCGCGCGGGGGCCGTCGTCGCCCGGCACAGCGCGGCGCTGCCCGATCTCACCGTGACGGCGAAAACCTATCTGACACTGTTGATGTCGCAGTTCGGCGGCGACATGTCACCCGATGAGCACCGCAGGCTCGAGGCCGCCCTGGCCGAGCTGCCGCCCGGCGACGACGGGGTGGAGGCCACCATTCTGCGGGCGTTCCTGATCAGTCACGGCGACTGGGTCAAGGCCGACCGGACGCGCCACGCCCTCGCCGCCCAATGGCGACGGCTCTGCGGCGAATTCGACGTGGTGCTGTGCCCGGTCACCCCGACACCCGCGTTCCCGCACGATCATTCGGAGATGGACCAGCGCACGCTCGAAATCGACGGGGCCGCTTACCCTTACAACTACAACCTCATGTGGGCGAGTATCGCGACGCTGCTCGGGCTGCCGTCGACGGCGGTGCCGATCGGGCGGACGGATGAGGGGCTGCCGTTCGGGATGCAGATCGTGGGGCCGTTTTTGGAGGACCATACGACGTTGCGGTTCGCGGAGTTGGTGGAGCGGGAGTTCGGGGGGTTCGTGGCGCCGCCGGGGTTCGAGTGAGGTCAGGCGGGGTGGTGTTCAGGCCCCTGCTCGCACGACAGGCGAGTAGCACCCCGGCATTGCGACAGACAAGCTGCACGCGCGGCACCGAATGCCTCCCACTTACCGGACGTGGATACCTGCGAGACGATAGGCGCATCCTGGAATTGCCGAAATTACCCCTGCGAGTTTAAAGGCCGGTCGCCGATTTGATGGCAGCGGCGGCGAGTGCAGTACCGATCGCGGTTGCCGCGCCGAGTGCCCAAGTGCCCAGCTTTGCCAAGTGGCTCATGACTCTTGGGCCGTCGCCTTCGTCGGCGGCCGTCGCGGCGGCTCCGATCTCTGCGACGGCTGCATCCTCTTCGCGAGTGGAGGCAAGACCTCGCGCATACTGGCGAAGTCGCTCCAGCTCGGACGCCAGGGCAGGTAGATCGTCGGATTTGCTGTCGTTACTGAATGCGCTCCATGCCTGCTGAAAGTTGACGTGGTGTACGTGGGCATTCGGGCCCTGGATTGCCTGACCGTACGACTGATACTTATCGCCCATGACTACTTCCTGTACGTACGAACGGGTTCGCTCATCGTAGACCCCGTGTAGATCTACCAGCGCCGAAGCATAACGATCGACAGCTTGCTGATCGGGAAGATCCAAGAAGTCTTCTTCGAACAGCTCGAGCTCGCCCTTGAGGGTGCTCTGCAAGCACTCGTCCGGTGAGAACGACCGAGGTTGATATTCGGCAGGCGGCCATTCGACGACGGTTTGCGACCGCCCAGTCAATATGATCGTCGGGATTGCGATCCCCGCGAGCAATCCGTCGGCGTAGGTTGGATGTGGACCTTGGAAGGAGATCGCAAGGTTTGCGCCCCGTAACAGTTCGCAGCTTGCATAGGGGTCCACATCGTGGGACAGCACGAGACAGTCGTAGTCTGCGTCGCGTTCAATCCATTCGTGCAGTCCGTCCGCCATGCCGAGGGGCAGATGCTCGATTCCGACGACTACGCATGCCCGTCTTGTCGTCGATGGGCGAAACTTGGGGGGATTGGAGTCATGCATGAACATCTTGAACGTTCGGAGGGCGTGACGATGTTCGCGGGCCTCGCGGAGATACCAGCGAGATGAAAACCGTTGCTGTGTAAGTCGCGCGGAGAGCGCTGTGGTCGGGACCGTGTCCTCGACGAAGACCAATAGTGGAGTCCCGGTCTTAACGGCAAGATTGATCTCATACAAGATGTGCGGCGATACGCCATCTTCCCGGCGACTCAATACTGCGATCATCCCGTCGCTTGCGTTGAGGTGTCGCTGGAGCTTCGCGCTGTTGACCGAGCTGGAGGGAGGGTCGAGGCTCAAGGTCAATCCCTCACTGCGGATCAGCCTGGCGAAGAAGTCGACGACTGCGGCGTCGCGTTCCCTGTAGCTGTGCGAGAAGTAAACGATGCTCATCAGACCGCCGAGGTGTTCCGTTTCGACAGAATGCTATACGAGTTGAGGCCAGGCCGCCGCCGACCTGATGTCATTGCTGGAGGCGGCTGGACTCCGCGGGCGCGAAGACTCGCGGCGAGCTCGAGGGGCTGCTGTACGCCAGCGGTATGCATGACAGCCTTTACCGGGCCGCGGGAAGGCGGTATTCCAGGCGGCTCGGCCCAACATTCAGGTGATGCGCCGCCCTTGCTCACACAACACGGTAACACCATCGTGGACTGCCTCCAGGGCCGCCGACAGACGGTCGACGAGTAGCGGTTTCACCAGCGCAGCAGCGTCTTTCAGGGAACAGAAGGCTGCCGAGAGGATTTCGGTCGGGTTGAGTGCCATGGTGTTGAGGTCGGGTTCGGTCAGGATGCCGCCGTCGAAGACGAAGATGATTCTTTCGGGGCGGTTGTCTTGGGGGCGAACGTAATCCACGACCAGGAGGCGGCCTGTCGGGGTGTGCCAGCCGATCTGGGCTCGACCAGTAACACCCGGTCGCGCGGATCTCGGAACAGCACTCCGGCGGCCGTGCGCTTGCGGTTCAGTGTGGTGACGTACTGGTGTACCGGCAGGTTGTGGGGGTCGGATGTCTCGGATTCGCTCGACGTGGTCACGCGCGACACGGTAGCGACGTCCTGGGTGACTCGGGCGGAGGCGGGTTGCGTTTCGAGTTCGGCTGTGGCGGTGGAGGACCGGACCGGTGTGGTCCGGTCCTCCTGTTTCTATGCCCAGGGGCCCACGCCGCCGATGCGGTCGATGGTGATGTGGGTCAGATATCCGGCGGGCGAACCAGGGGGTGGGAAGCCGATGTTGGGGCCCAGGAGGGAGGTGGCGATTTCGTCCAGGAGTTCGGGGGCGCCGCCTGGATTCGAATGAGGTCATGCGGGTGGGCCAAAGTCGCCGCCGCGTAGGAGGGGGTCGTGGGACGTTGCCGCCGCTGGGCACGGTCAGTGCCTTGTGAATCCGCCGTTGACGGCGATGGGGGCGCCCGTGGCGTCTGTGCCGAGCATGGTCGAGATCTGGTGGTCGCCCGAGGTTGCGATGGTCCAGAAGCGTAGTGTCACAGCGGAATCGCCCTGGGTGCAGGTTTGTACGGGAGGGTCGAGTTTGGCGGTGTCGCCGCGGGTGACCAGCGTCCAGGAGCAGCTGTCGGGGGTGTGGGCGATCAGGCGGTTGCCGTAATTGGTTGTGAGGGTGATGGTTTCGGGCTTGGCGGTGTCGGCGGTCCAGGTTCCCTGGAAGGATTTGGCGGCCGCTGGATCGTCCTCGCGGGTTTTGGTGCGGGCGCCGTGCTGGAGGGTGAAGGTGTAGTCGGTGTTCTGGTGGTGGCTCAGGGCGGTGATGGATTCGGTTTCCTTGTCGCCGGTTACGCGGACGGTCCAGGCGGTTGTGGTGTAGGTGTAGCCGAAAGTGGGGTTGTGGCAGGTCTGGTTGGCGGGGTCGAGGGTCAGGCCGTCGGTTGTGGTCTTGAATTCCCAGGTGCAGCCGACGTCGGTGCGGCCGGTGACTCGGCCGGGGGAGGGGGAGGTGAAGATGATGTCGCCGATCTGCGGTGCGTCGGGGGCGCCGGGGATGTTCTCGGTCGCGTAGTTGGTCATGGTCGAGTGGTCGGGGAAGTTGTAGTTCCAGCGGCCGAGGTAGATGTCGGCGGTGGTCGGCTCCGCGACGGCCTCGGGTGCGGCGAAGACGACGGCGGCAGTCAGCAGGGCGAGTGCGGGCGCGAACGAGCGGGACATGGCTCTCACGGTCTTTCGGTTAGCTATCCTGAATGTACGGAATCCCCGATTACTAGGAAATCTAGCAATAAGGATGGCGAGAGGACAGCGGGATGTCAACCAGGAAAAGCGATTTGATCGATGGCGTGCTGTCCGGGATCGGCCGCACCGCCGAACGCAGTATGCGCATGAATCAGGGCGCCGCCGCACGACTGGGCGTCAACGCGACCGACATGCAGGTGCTGCAACTCCTCCAGTCGGGGCCGCGCACCGCGGGTGAGCTCGCGAAACTGACCGGCCTCACTACGGCGTCGATGACCGGTCTCATCGACCGGCTCGAGAAGGCGGAGTTCGTGACGCGGGTCCGTCACGCCACCGACCGGCGTCGTGTGCTGATCCACCTGAACGACGGCCGCGCTCGCGCCGACATCGCGCCCCTGTACGGCCCCCTCCTGGGCACTTGGCGGCGGGCGTTGTCCGCCTACACCGTCGAGGAACTGACGCTCATCACCGACTTCCTCGCCCGCGTCGAGGAAGGCTTCGACCAAGCGCTCGGCTCGCGGGAAGACTAGCTAGTGTTCGGGTTTCGGGTAGTCGTCGTAGAAACCCGCCCCGGATTTGGCGCCGAGCTTGCCTTCGTCGATGTATTTCTGGAGCAGGATGCGCGGGCCCTCGGGGAGGTTGGGGTTGTCCTTGGCGTAGTGCTGTTCGATGTCGAGGACCACGTCGAGGCCGACCTGGTCCATCATTCGGAACGGGCCGGCCTTGGTGCCGAAGTTGAGGGCGAACATTTCGTCCACGTCCTGGGGGATCGAGACGCCTTCGTAGACGACCTCGAGTGCTTCGCGTTTGATCGCTGCCCAGATACGGTTGAAGATGAAGCCGGTGCTCTCCGTGCGGCACAGGAATGGGTGCAGGCCGTATTCGGGGAAGGTGTGCAGGACGAAGTCGATGATCTCGGGGGCGGTGTGGCCGTTGGACATCACGTCCAGGACCGTCGAGCCGGGTGGCATGTAGAAATGCGTGTTGAGCATGCGGTTGTTGGTTTTCAGGCCCTCGGTGAACAATCGGCTGGCGTACGACGACGAGTTGGACGAGACCACGGCGTCCGGCGGGCAGTCCGCGTCGAGTTGCGCGAAGATCGTCTTCTTCAGGTCGAGGTGTTCGGGAACCGCCTCGATCACCAGCCAGGCTCGCGCCACCGCCGTCTGCTGCTCGGGCACGTAGGTGATGGTGCCCGGCGTGCCGCCGTCGACCGTCGCGGCCACCGCGGGCAGCTCGCCCATTGCCCAGTCGACGGCCCGATTGCCTTGTGCCGCAGCGGGATCGGTGATCTGCACCACCCCGCCGCGGGTCGCGAACATCAACGCGATACGCCTGCCGAGCGTGCCCGCGCCGATCACGGCGACCGGCCGATCGCGGTAGTCCTGCGGAATCGTGCTCACCATGGGCTCCTTCGACTCGAATCGGCGACTTGCCTTCTGGCGGAATGTCATTCGTGGATTCACCGCTACAGCTCGGCCAGGGCCAGACCGGTCAGCGCGCCTCCGGTGCGGGCGATCACCGTGTCGATGCCCTCGTCCAGATCGACCAGGCGGATCGAGCCGCTCAAATCGCCTACGTAGAAACGGGATTCGCTCACGGCGGCCACTCCGATCGCCTCCCGATAACCACTCGACAGGATCCGCACCGATCCTGGCTCGGGACGCACCGGCGCGCGGTTGAGAGTGTTGCCCGTGGGTTCCTTGCCGCGGTCGGTCCACACCAGCGTGTCACCATCGTCGCGCAGTTCCAGGTCGATCGGCTCCGGCAAGTCCTGCCACAGGACCTCGATATCGGTGCGGGCATTCGCGGGCATACCCGGCGGAAGATCCAGCGGCGCACGGAAGATCCGGCCGTCGCCCGCCTTGGCCGCGCCCTTCTGGGTCCAGTACAGCAGGCGGCGGTCGGTATCCACCGCGATCCCGACCGGCCAATTGCGCACCACCTGCGCATCCTCGGTGCCCTCGCCGGTGACCACCAGCGCCCGCAGATCACCACCGTCGAGATCGCAGGTCAGCACCTGCATTCCTTCCCGGTCACACCAAAACAATTGCCCCGCTTGGAAATCCGCCGTCAGCTGCTTGCCGGTCGTGAACGCGCCGGGCGCGACGATCGTCACGCGATTGCCGCCGTCGAGATCGACCCGCTCGATCATCCCGTTGTGGCGGAAGAACGGCGGCTCCCGTCCCGGTGCCGGAGCCTCGTCGGGGGCGCCCATGCTCGTCCAGTAGATGTGGCCCCGGTGATGGTCCACGGCGATGCCGTCGGGGACGGCGTCGAGGCCGTCGACCAGCGTGCGGATCTCGGTGCCGTCCAGGGAGATCGCGTGCATGACGCGGGCGGCGATGTCGAGCGCGAGCAGTTCGGTCACGATGTGGCCTCCGGGGTCGGAAACTACAGCACCTGGTGCCTGCGTGGTTCATCGTAGCCGATGGCTAATAATCGGCAAACTGGGCATATGGGGCATGCCCTATGCCGGTGCGCCGCGCGAACGAGTGCAGTCCTTGGAGTGTGTTCGCGGTGGGATGGCGGAGCAGGCTGAGGGTGATCTGCTGGATCGGTTTGCGGAATCGGACTTCGTCGGGCGCGGCCTGTTCGGCGGACAGCAGGGCGTTGTAGCAGTGTTCGGGTTTGTCCCATTGATGGAATGCGCGGGCGACATCCGACCAGTAGCGAGCGCGGCGTTCGGCGGAGGGGATGGCGGCGGGGTTGATCTGTCGCGCGGCCTCGATGGCGGCGCCCGCGTCCCCGAGTGCGCGTGCGGCGCTGACCTGATACAGCCCGACGGCGGTCGGTCCGAATCCGGTGAGGTCGTCGAGTTGTTCGGCCGCGTCGCGCGCTTCGGTCAGCAGGGTGCGGGCGGCGTCGCGGTCGCCGTCGACAGCGGCGGTGTAGGCGGCGGTGGACAACAGCGATCCGTACATCGCGAGATGCCGAAGTCCTTGCCGCAGTTCGGGTTGCAGCGAGGCGGCGGTATCGACGACCAGTTGGTGTGCGGTGGCGGCGTGTCCGGTGCGGCGCAGCACGATCGCCCAGGCGCGGCGAGCGTCGGCCTGAATGAGGATGTCGTCGCTGCCGTGTGCGACCTGTACCGCGCGATCAGCGGTGGTCCACGCGAGCTGGTCGCGGCCGAACTTGACCGTCAGTTTGGCTGCCAGGATGTAGGTCCGGGCGAGCAACGCGTTGGCCGAGGCGATCTCCTCGGCGTGGCGTCCATGGGCGCGGGTGGCCATCGCCGCAGGCAGCAGTACGGGCAGCCGCGCCGCGACCTCGGCGTACCGGCCGAGGTCGAACGCCGACCGAGCCGCCGCCAGATCATGCTCGATCCGCGCACGTTCCATCGGTGCGCTCCCGGAAGGCCCAGCCAACAGGATCTGCTCGAGGGCGCGGAGGGGGTCGGCGGCGTCCGGCGATCGTGTCGCGGAACTGCCGAGGACGACGGCGGTGCCTGCCAGGCCCGTCAGTCCGGTCAGCAGCGTGCGGCGACGCATGTCGGCCTCCTCGTCCGGCGCGGAGATGACGCCGACGATAGCGGTGGGTGAGCGCACACGCATGGGTTGTGGTGGAGTGTCGGCCAATCCGAGCAGCGACGGTGGAATATCGAGAGCGTCGGCGAGGCCGCGCAGCACACCGACATCGGAGAGATGCTGCTTGCCGGTTTCCAGCCGCGACAGTGTGGAGATCGAATAGTTGGTGCGCTGTGCCAAGTCGGCGAGGGTCAAAGCGGCCGCCCGGCGGACAGCGCGGACGACCGCGCCGTAGTCACCGGACGCGGCGGCGGTATGGACGGCGTCGAGATCCCAGATCGGATGACCCTGGTTCATGCCCGAGTCCCTTTGTCAGACCGAGAGTTCGAGCGTATCGAGCGGATCGACCAGTGCGCCAGATGGTTTGCGTGGTCCGCAAAGTGCTGCCGCACTCTGCAACAGCGATGGCAAACGCTCCATGGACGGCGTGTTCTGGACTGGTCGCGGCAGCTTGATCCCTCGTCCCCTGCCGCGATGGAGGTACCCGATGATCATCCCTGCCACCTCGTCGCACCCGTCGACCATAGAGATGACCGCTGCCGAACTCGAAGACGCAGGGCTGCTCCATGTCGGCGATAACGTGACGATCAGCCGGTTCGCGGTGTTCGTTCCGGCTGACGAACTGGGCGTGACTCGACCTGTCGTCGTCGGTGACAGCGCGCGGATCGAGGCTTTCGCGGTCGTGTACGGCGGCACAACGATCGCCGAGCGAACCCGGATCGAGGAGCGCGCCATTGTCGGCAAACCCGAGACGGGATATGCCGTGGGCCGGATCCGCTCCGGCCACGGAGGCGGTACCGTCATCAGCCGTGGCGTTGTAATCCGTTGTGGTGCAGTCGTCTACGCCGACACCAGCATCGGTCCCGACACGGTGGTCGGGCATCACACGGTGCTGCGCACCGGTGTTCGGGTCGGTGCCGATACTCAGCTCGGTCATCAACTGTGCGTGGAACGCGACACCCGCATCGGAACCGGGGTGCGGTGCTCGCCGGGTTCGCACATCACCAGTTCCGCAGTGCTGTCGGACCGGGTCTTCCTCGGTGCGGGGGTGCGCACCATCAATGACAAGACATTGACCTGGCGTGATCCGCACCGCGAGCCGATTCTGGTGGCACCCCGGTTCGACACCGGCGCCAAGGTCGGAAGCGGTTCGGTGATTCTGGCGGGAGTCACGATCGGAGCGCACGCGCTCGTCGGAGCCGCTTCCGTTGTCACCCATGACATTCCACCCGGCGCACTGGCCTATGGCCACCCCGCGCGCGTGTACGGAGAGGCCCGATGAACGCGGTCGATCTTCCCGGCGCGCTCGGCGTCTGGTTGGATCCACTGCGTCCGGTGCTCGATCCCGAATCCTGCTGCGAGTGGAGGCATCTCGTCGCACTTGCCCACGCGCTGGACGACGTGGCTGGGACGCTCCAGCTCGAGCCGCTGCCCGCGGATGCGGATGGAAGCCGTCGGTTGCTGGCGATTCGGGCCGAGCTGGCTCACCGTGGCGTGCTCGACACCACGACCCGTTCGGCGCTGTTCACGGTGCTGGCGCAGTTCGTGTGCGGCTACCACGACATTGATCTGCGTGACGCGATCGGGCTCGGCCACGGCGCGCTCATCGCTCGCCATGGCGGGCCACTGACCCGCGAGCGATGGATTCCGCGCCTGCTGACCGGACAGCTGGCGGGGATCGCGATCACCGAACCGCACGGCGGATCCAACCCGATTGCCACCCGCACCGCCGCGCGCCGGGCTGCCGACGGAACGTTGCTGATCACTGGCCGTAAGACCTGGATATCCCGACTTGTCGAAGCGGCAGTGCTGATCGTGTTCTTCCGCGCTCCGGAGGGCACGGTGGCGGCGGCCGTGGTCGACGCCACCGCCCCGGGACTGCGACGCCAGTCGATCACGCCGTCCGGGTTGGCGGGCTGGAGCTGGGGAATTCTCGACCTCGACGATGTCGCGGTCCGGCCCGACGAGGTTCTGCTTGACGACGGAATGACGTTGTTGCGCAACCACTTCGCTCGATACCGGCCGTTGGTCACCGCAACCGCCGTCGGTGGTGCCGCGGCAGTGTTCGACTTGGTCACCGCGGCGCTCGGTGTTCGCCAGGCGGCCGGTGACCTTCCGCGGGTGCGGGATTCGGCGTTGGTGACCATCGGGCGTGCCCGTGCGCAACTGATGAGTGCGCTGCTCGGTGCCGTTGCGGCGGCACGGCTGAGCGAGGCGGGGCATCCCGACGCGGAGTGGTGGGCCGCGGTGACGAAGGCCCACGGGATCGATCTCGCCAATCAGGCTGCCGCCGAGCTGGTGCTACTGCTGGGCGCGGCTGGATTCCGCGCCGACAGCCGGGCCGCGAAGACTCGCAGCGATCTCAATGGGCTGCTGTACGCCGACGGTATTCACGACAGCCTTTACCGGGCCGCCGGAAAGCAGCACATCGGGCGGTCCTGCACATCCTTCAAGTGATGCGCCGCCCCTGCTCACACAACACGGTCGCGCCGACGTGGACTGCCTCCAGGGCCGCCGACAGACGGTCGGCGAGTAGCGGTTTCACCAGTGCGGCAGCGTCTTTCAGGGAATAGAAGGCTGCCGAGCGGATTTCGGTCGGGTTGAGTGCCATGGTGTTCAGGTCGGGTTCGGTCAGGATGCCGCCGTCGAAGACGAAGATGATTCCTTCGGGGCGGTTGTCTTGGGGGCGAACGTAATCCACGACCAGGAGGCGGCCTATCGGGGTGTGCCAGCCGATCTCCTCGAGGAGCTCGCGCTTTACGGTTTGCCACGGTGATTCGTCTGCCTCGACGGATCCGCCGGGGATCTCCCAGTTCTTCTTGTAGCTGGGCTCGACCAGCAACACCCGGTCGCGCGGATCTCGGAAGAGGACCCCGGCGGCCATGCGCTTGCGGTTCAGTGTGGTGACGTACTGGTGTACCGGCAGGTTGTTGGGGTCGGATTCGCTCGACGTGGTCACGCGCGACACGGTAGCGACGTCCTGGGTGACTCGGACGGAGGCGGGTCGCGGTTCGAATTCGGCTGTGGCGGTGGAGGTCCGGACCGGTGTGGTCCGGTCCTCCTGTTTCTATGCCCAGGGGCCCACGCCGCCGATGCGGTCGATGGTGATGTGGGTCAGATATCCGGCGGGCGAACCAGGGGGTGGGAAGCCGGTGTTGGGACCCAGGAGGGAGGTGGCGATCTCGTCCAGGAGTTCGGGGGCGCCGCCTTGCTCGATGTGGGCGGTGCCCTTGATCGAGAGGTAGGGGGTTTGGAGGGTGGTGCGGTCGGGGGAGACGAAGGTTATGGCTACTCGGGGGTCGCGGCGGATGTTGCGGACCTTCTGGTGTTCGGCCAGGTGGGCGGCGAGGAGTTCGTCGTCGCCGTTGGGGGTGGGGCGGACGACCATCCATACCAGGCTGATCTGGGGGCTGCCGTCGCGGTTGAGTGTGACGAGGGTGGCGGGGGTGGAGGCGATGAGTTCGCGGGCCTTGTCGTCGAGTTTCATGGTGTCCCTCTTGGCGATGGGGTGGGTCGAGGGCGGATGCCCTCGTTGATACCGACGGGGTGGGGGTTGGAAACTCATCGCTGACAATAGTTCGCTCTAGTGAGGGGGTTGGTCCCGTAGAATTGGGCCTGGTAAGCGTGGCGCGGAGGTGGTGTATGACCGACGAGGAGATCGTCGTCTTGTTCGCTCTGGCGCGGTTGGACCACGCGGACAGTGATCTCGATCTGGAGGATGTCGCCGCCCTGGTGGTGCGTCGGTTGAGTCCCGATCAGGTGCTCGACCTCGCCACCCGGAACCTCGCCGCGCGAGACGAGTTGCGGGGGGCGGTGTTCGAATCGGCGGTCGAGCATGTGCTCCGGACCGTCCTGACCGCCCGGGGGCCTGCCGACTGAGGGGCGTCGCGCGAGGTTTCTTGAATGGCGATCCACATGGTGGACGAGGTGCGGCGTGCCGCGCCCGGCGTCTACCTGGGCATGGGGACCTGGGGATTCACCGACGCTCAGCGGCGTGTCCCGCGCCCCTTCCTGCTGACCGGCCCGGTCGGTCCGTACCGCGGCGACGTCGGCCGGGGAGATCCAGCTGATGGTGACCGCCCAGATCGAACTCGTCCACCGCGTCGTCCCCGGCATGAAGAAGCGCCACTGGGGCCGCATCGTCAATCTGTCCTCGCTCGCCGCGTTCGCCCCACCGGCGGCCAGCCTGCTCTACACCGGCATCAAGTCGTTCACCCTCAACACCTCACAAGCCCTCGACATGGAACTCAAACCCCACGGCATCCACGTCACCGCGCTGTGCCCCGGCTTCACGCGCACCGAGTTCCACGATGTGATGGGCACTCGCGACCAGGCCGACCATCTGCCCCGAATCCTCTGGCAGCAGCCCGAATCCGTCGTCGCCGAAGGCTGGGCCGCCGTGATGAAGGGCAAGCCCGTGTGTGTGCCCGGCGCCGTCAACAAGATCTCCGCCGCCGCCATGAAACCCCTGCCCATCCACCTGGGCTACTTCCTGGGAAAGACCCTCAACCCGTTCAAATAGAGCTGAACCCGTCTGCCATCGACGGGTTCGCTTGTCCCGCAAGGTGTCTCGCGGTCGTGCATCGGGCGGGGGTCAGGTGATGTCGGCGAGGAAGATGAGGTTGTTGCCGGACATCAGGCGGGCGCCCAAGGGGAGGTCGGGGCCCGCTTCGGGGCGGGTGGCGAGGCGGGGGTTGGTGAGGTGGTAGCGGCGGAAGGTCATGCGGGCGTGGCCTTCTCCGGCGGCGATGATGTTCTTGGCCCAATCGGTGCGGCCGTGGCCGAGGACGACGCAGAATTTGTTGCCGCCGTAGCGGAAGCCGGTGACGGGGGTGGAGTAGGGGGTGCCGGATTTGCGGCCTCGGTGTTCGATGAGGGTCAGGCCGGGGAGGTAGGGGGCGAGGGGGCGGATGAGGGGGTTGAAGTACTTGCTCTGGAGGCGGTCGAGCCAGGGCGGGAACATGGAGTCGGCGGGCTTGGCCTCGGTCATGTCAGAGGGTCTCCTCGGTGAGAGTGGTTGTGGGAGTGTGCCATTCGGCGGGTGAGGTCAGGAGTGATCGAATCGGCCCCTGCTGAGACCTGTTGTGAAGGCGTCCCATTCGCTGGCGGAGAAGACCAGCGCGGGGCCGGTCGGATTCTTGGAGTCGCGGACGCCCACCCCGCCGGTCGGGAGGTGGGCGACCTCGACGCACTCACTGCCGCCAGCGCTGTGTGTGGACTTGTACCAGCTGGCGGCGGATAGGTCGATACTCACGACGAGAACTCCCTTGCGTTGGCCCAGACCAGATCCCTGGTCGCACGTGGGTCCAACGCTACCTGGCGGACAAGCGGGAGGGCATCCTCGAACTTGAGGACCTCGGCTTTCCTTTCAAGGAACAACGCGCCGACAAAAGTCTCGATATAGACGACGGGCGGCGGGGTGAGTTTGGTATTCGGAAGTACTGGAAAACGCATGAAACTGAACGAACCGGATATGAATGCGAGCCCGTGCGTCTCCTGGTCGGGGATCGCCCTGAGGGTGATGTTCGGCGCTTCGCTGAGCTCTAGCAGGTGATTGAGTTGATCCTCCAGCACCCCTCGCCCGCCGATGGGACGCCGAAGGACGACTTCCGGTACGAATGCCTCCAGCTCGAAGTCGGGATCCTCGAGACGTCGCTGGCGTTGCTCGACGAGCGTGACCAGCTTCTCGACCTGCTCGGTGGGATGGTTCGGGAATTCTGCCCAGACGAGTTGGCGCCGATACTCGAGAGTTTGCAGCAGTCCGGGCACCAGATTCAGATGCAATTGGGTTATGTGCCCGGCAATTTCCTCGAGCTGAAGGTAGTACTCGAAATTCTCTCGGATGTTATCGAGATGTGGCCGCCACCATCCGCCCTCGTTCTTGCGATCCCGCCGAACCTCCTCGCCGAGATCCAGCAGTAGGCGCCGCTCCTCGTCGCTGACCTTCAACTTGTCGCAAATGGCGTTGAGTACCAAGCTCGTCGTGTTGTGCTTCTGCCCGTCCTCGAGACGTCCATACGTCTGCGACGACGTTTCGGCGGCCCTCGCCACCGCGAACTTCGACAGTCCCGCCCGCTCACGCAGCTTCTGCAACTGCCAACCCAGTGCCCTGCTCGCCAGCGTCGAACTCGCCATCGTTAGCCTCGCTTTCTATTTGCATGAAATTTGGAAGTTGAACCCTTGGAAGGTGATTCGAGCAGCGCCATCGATGCTCCCGAGAAACTCCCACCCTGCCGCGCGGAAGAGTAACACTACAACCGCAAGCCTCGCTTCCACTTTCGCTCGGAAGGACCGCCAGATTGTTTGTCTCCCATCATGTTCCCGTGACCGACCATTCCGCCGTCCCCGTGATGACCCTCGCCTACGCCCACCTGATCATGCAGATCCATATCGAATGTCCGACTTCGGTGTGCCCGTTGCGTTCCCAGGCGTTGCGCACGCTCGTGGAGGCGGGGCGCATTGTTCCCGCATCAATTCCAAAAATGGGATTCTGAATGGCGGAGCAACCGATGGGGTTGTTTCACCGGCTCCCGGGGCATGCCATGTCGGCCCGGGCCATGCATTTGGAGCTGCGGCACGTTCGGCACGCGCGATGCACGTTCGATACATGCGATATGAAGCGGTTCTGCTGGTCTCGGCTGCTCGCACTCGGGCATCCGCGACCGGGGGACTCGCCTTCGGAGTGTCCGCGCTGTCCGACTGTGCCGTAGGGGTGTTCGAACGACCGCGCGCGGGTACCCGGGCAGGGTGAGGGCGTCGACATTCTTTGCGATTCTGGTGTGCGCGGTGATGGCGTCGGGGGTGATGCCGGGCGTGGTCGCGGCGGAACCTCCGGGGGCCCGGATCGTCACCGCGGAACCCCTCGGGGACTCGACCGAGCGGATCGACGTGTACTCACCCGCCATGGACACGGTGGTGAGCAACCGGGTGATCCGCACGGCGGGCGGCGGCCCGGCACCGACGTTGTACCTGCTCACCGGCATCGGCGGTGGGGTGGACAACATCTCGTGGTGGGACGACACCGATGTGCGGGAGTTCTTCGTGGACAAGCACGTCAATGTGGTGCTGCCGGTCGGCGGGGCCTCCAGCCTCTACACCGACTGGCTCGCCGACGATCCCGTGCTGGGCCGCAACCGCTGGCAGACCTACTTCACCCAGGAGTTGCCGGGTGTGCTCGACGCGCGGCTGAACACCAACGGGCGCAATGCGATCGCGGGGGTGTCGATGAGCGCGGGGTCGGCGATCGATCTCGCCATCCAGGCGCCGGACCGGTACGCGGCGGTGGCCGCCTACAGCGGGTGCCCGTGGACCGCGGATGCCTCGGGGACGGCGATGATCGCGGCGCAGGTGGTGCGCGGCGGCGGCAATCCGCTGAACATGTGGGGTGCGCCGGGCAGCGAAACCTGGCTCGCCCATGACGCTTTCGCGCGGGCGGGGGCGCTGGCCGGGAAGACCGTCTACCTGTCGGCGGGGTCGGGGACGCCGGGGCCGACCGATCGGGGCGGTCTGCCCTTCCCGCCGGTGGAGGCGCTCGCGAACTCGTGCACTACCTCGTTCGCGACGCGACTGAACCATCTCGGGATTCCCGCGACGCATGTGGTGCACTCCGACGGCTCGCACACCTGGGGTCTGTTCGAAACCGATCTGCACGAGTCGTGGCCCCGAATTGCGGCGGCTATCGGGGCCTAGTCGGCCGCAATAGAATTCGGTCGTGCGTTCCGGTCCCGAACCCGGCCGAACGTGCCATGATGCGGGGACTCGTCGGCTGGGACGGCCAGAGCCTGGGGGAAGGGTGAGATGACCGGTTTTCGCGGAGCGCCCGAACTTTACGATTTGATCCGAGAGTTGTGCAGGCGCCCGCGAGCGGGGGATCGGTGGCGTCGCGAAGGGCAGGGCAGACACCTCGTCGGTCGCCGAGGGTTGCCGCTGCTGTGCCTGGCGCGGGAGAAAAAGCGGCATCCCGATGTGGTGCCCGATATCGTCACGCATCTGAAACGCGCGATGCCGGGGGATATCCGGATCAGCAACCCCGAGCTTCCCGCGCCGCGCGGGGACGGGGAGGCGGCCGACGAGGTCGAGCGGATGCGGGATCTGCTGGACGCGGCCGCAACGGGATTCGTGCGCAACCACATTCGCGGGCGGCGGCTGCGATTCGAGCGATTCATGCTGGTGGTCTGGTTGATGCGGCAGAGCATCGACATCGGCGATCCCAATCCGGATCGCACGTTGCGGCTGCGGTTGCAGCAGCGGGGGCTGACCGATCGGCTCGGGGCGTTCGTCGAAAGTGGCGGGAACAGAATCAATTACGACAGCTGGTGGTGGCGGCTGCTGTTGTGGTGGTTGCGGCTGCTGACGGTCGGGGTGTTCCAGCTCGCGGTGACGGGGCGGGTTCCGGTGCTGTCCGGCCGATATCGGTGGTTCCTGCGGCAGCGGTATCTCGCGCCCGAACTGTCGGGGACATTCGTGCGGTTCGCGAGCCGGTTGACGGCCGGGGAATGGCAGAAGGAGGAGCGGGAATCGCTGTGCCTGCTGCTGGTCCACGCCTTCCTCGAGGATTTGCGGCGGGCCTATCGGCTGCCGTTCTGGCAGGTGTGGCGGCGGCGCGAAATGGTCTATCCCGTGCTGTGTCTCGACGATATCGACGCCGGGAACGGAGGATTCGCGCTGCTGGCGTTGGTGAATGACGTCCGCAATCAGAGCGGGCTGTTCGATCCGCTGTTGGTGATCGGCGCGTGCGAGGAGCTGCCGCCGGACGTGGGGACCGACGCCGACCACCGGGCCGGGTACGACGCGACGCAGGCGTTCGCCGCCTACCACCACTGGCAGGACACGCTGCACGACGCGCAGCGCAAACGCGGCGAGACGGCCTGGTACCTCCCGATCCGGATCGGCAGCGAGCAGTGGTCGACCGTGCCCGGCGGACATCACTTCCCCGTGCGGCCGGGGCGGCCCGCGTGGTGGCTGAGCCGGTGGACCCGGATCGGGGTGCCGGTGGTCGTGCTCGCGCTGGTCGGCGGGGTGCTGGTGTGGCGCGGGGAGACGTATCTGCACGCGCATTGCGGGGTGCGGGACGAGGGGCTGGTGTGGACGGGCACGGAATGCGTGGGGTTGAGCGACGGGTCGTTCGATCTGTTCCAGCCCTCCGACGAGCCGGTCCGGCAGGTGGAGGCGCTGCTGGCGAGGCAGAACCGGCAGGCCGAGGCCATGCAGCGCGCCCAACCGGAGCGGCCGTTCATCACCCTGGTCGTGCTCGAGGGGTTCACCTCCTCCACCGGCACCACCACCGGGCTCACCGAACCGCTCGAGGCCGTCGAGGGCGCCGTGGTCGCCCAAGCGCGCCAACTGAATACGAGCGACGCCTCGGCGCCGATCGTGCGGATCCTGCTCGCCAACGCGGGCCGCGATCTGCGGGAGGGGGCGCGTCTGGTCGAGCCGCTGCGCGCGCTGGTGCGGCGCGATCCGAGCGTGGTCGGGGTGATCGGATTCGACGAGAGCCGCCGAACGGTGATCGAGCTGATCCGGTCGATCACCACGATCGGTTTGCCGATGGTGGGGTCGACGCTGTCGGCCGATCAGCTCGTGGACGCGTCGCCGATGTATTTCCAAGTGGCGCCGCAGAATCGGCGGGAGGCGGAGGTGGCGGCCGCGTTCGCCGAGACTCTGCTCGCGGACAAGTCGACGCCGGTGCGGGGCAAGCGGATTCGGATCTACTACTCCAACGACGAGGACGACATCTACAGCGTGAACCTGCGCGACGACGCGCGGGACTCGTTCGCCCGGCGGGACTTCGACGTGTCCGCGGCGGCGTTCGGGGCGGGATCGGCGTCGCTGCGCAACAACGACCGCGTGTTCGCCAATGCCGCGGCGGCCGGGCGGGACATCTGCTCCTACGACGGGTTGGTGTTCTACGCCGCGCGCGGCTCCGACTTCGACGGATTCGCCTCCGCCGCGGCGCAGTGCGGGAGCAAGGCGGTCCTGATCGGTGACGACGACGTCTCCGCGCATGTGGCGGATCAGACCGCGCGCCAGCATGTTCGGGCGTTTCCGTACTACTACCTGAACTTCGCCAATGCCCCGATCGATCGGCCCACCCGGGCGGCGCGCGACTTCTACGACTCGTGGGCGGGGCTGTTCTCGGTCGAGCCGTCCGGGCGCGGGCGCGGGATCGACGGTTACGGCGCGCTCGCCTACGACGCGGCTCAGGTCATCATCGCCGCCGCGGGCTATCTGCACGACTCCCGGCCGTCGATTCCCTTGACGCCCGGCACGGTCTGGCGTCAGATCACCACGATCCACGCGACCGAGGACACCAACAGCAAACCGCTCGAGGGTGTCACCGGGCGCATCGACTACGGCGGCGACATCACTCGAAATGTGCCGTTGGACAAGCCGATCGCGGTGTTGCGGGTGGACGGGGGCGAGATCGATCTGGGGTTCCGGAAGTACTGCGGTGCGGCCACCGAGGAGCTGGCTCCCGAAAGCTGGTGTCCGCGAACGAATTAGGACGGGGGTTTGCCCAGGCCGTTGAGCGCCGTCGCGATGCGGTTGAAGCCGGTGGTGTTGTCGACGTCCATGCCGTGCAGGGTCTGGGCGGCGGAGACGATGCGTTCGCCCGCCGTCTCGAGCTCGGTGATGGTGTCCTCGATCTCGCCGCGCAGGGACGCGGCGTACTTGACGAGGACGGCGCCGGTGGCGAAGCCCTTGTTGCCGTCGGCGGCCGGTTGGGCGGAGTCGAACAGCGGATCGAGCGCCGTGCGGGCCGTCCCGGCCTCGGTGTGAATCATGGTGCCGGAGCCGCCGACTCGGTCCGGTTCGATATTGATCTCGTCCCCACTCATGAGAATCCCCCTCGTCGTGTTTTTCTAACCGCTGCCGCAGGGCAGGCCGCTGCCGTCCAAACCTCCGTAGGGATCGGTCGGTGCGGAGATCAGGAAGAACACCCCGGTCACGACGCCGCCGACCGCGACCGCGCACAGCACGGCGGCGAGGATCAGCAGCGGGCGGGGCGATCGGCTCGCCAGCACTCGGCAGGCGAGGGCGAAACAGGCCGTGGCCAGGGCCGCGGCGACGATCGCGAGCACGGTCACCGCGGTGACGTCCGGCAGCGGCGGCACGAGGCGGCAGTGGGTGCCGACGACCTCGTCGTGCCAGCGCGTGCGGCGGGCGGCGCGGGTCCAGAAGGCGAGTGCGGCGGCGGCGAGCGCGATCGGGCCGACGATGAGGGCCGGGCGTAGGCGCGGCAGGGTCACCAGGTTTCCTTCGGGCGCACGATCGTCACCGTCTGGCGGCCCTCGCGCTGCTCGCCGACGGGCAACCGATCCTGGAGACTCTGGTTGGCCGCGCCGGGGGTGTGCTGGGTGTAGAGGACCTCGCCGTCGGGGAGGACGGCGGTGACGACGGCGGTGTGGTGGCTGACGCCGTCGGGGTGGTCGCCGGGGCCGTCGGCGTAGTTGAAGTACACGATGTCGCCCGGTTTCGCTTGGGCGACAGGCACTTCCGAGCCACCGTGGTCGAGGAAGAACTTGCGCTGGGCGTCGGAGTTGTACCAGGACTCGGTGTGGGTCTTGCCCTGGATGAACGGGACGCCCAGATCGCCCGCGGCGGAGGTGCCCCAGTTGTCGCTGTCGAGGGTGCCCCAGCTCCAGAAGTCCATCTTGTCCTTCAGGCCGCCCTCGCGCAGGCTGTGCGAGGCGAAGTTGGCGCAGTTGTTGCCGAAGACGTCGATGCCGGTGTCGTTGGCGTGCGCGAGGGCCCAGGCGACGGTCTTGGTCGGATCGTAGCCGCGGCCGTCGTCGCGCAGGGCGTTCTTCACGTCCTCGGGAATGCCACGCAGAGCGCACAATTCGACGGGGACCGCGCGCATGAGGGCCTGTTGCTGTTCGGGGGTCAGGCTCGCCCACCACTCCGCGACCTGGGCCTCGGTGAGGCCGTCGGGGAGCGCATCGCGCAGGGCCTCCAGGGCTTTCTGCACGGCGGTGGCCTGGCGGGCCTGCGCCTGGGCGGCGTCGATGGTGTCGGGGTCGACCGAGACCGCGTTGATGGCCGCCACGCACGCCTGATCGGCCTGGGTGGCGGCCTCGACGGCGTCGTCGATCGTGCGTTGGGCCTCGATCAGCTCGAGGAAGGTCAGCGCGTCGGGGACGGTGCCCTTGGGGATGGTGACGCGGCCGGTGCCGTCGACGGACAGGCCGAGTTGACCGGCGCGTTGTATTGCGCCGGTCAGCTCGCGCTGGGCGATGCCGATCGCGTCCTGGAGGGTGTCCAAGGCGGTCATCGCGCCGCGAGACAGGATGCTGGCGTTGACCATTCGGTTGGCGACCTTGACCAGGACCGCGCGCGCTCGCTCGCCGGTCCGGTCGGGCCAGCTCTCGGACAACTCCTTGATGCCGTTGGCGTGGATGTTGTCGGCGGTGCGCTCGGTCTGTTTGGAGATCGCCAGCATGTCGTCCGCAGCGGTCTGCCAGAGTTGCGGTTTCGCGTCGCGCAAATCGACAAAGGTGACCATCGAACCCCCCTCCCAAGTGTTCGCGGGTTATCTTACCCGGGCGTCACCACGTCGAGAACCCATGCCACGCCGAAGCGGTCGCGCAACATGCCGTAGGTGTCGGCCCAGCCCGCCGGGCCGAGGGGGACCACGACGGTGGCGTCCGCGCTCAGGGCGTTCCAGTAGCCGGTGATCTCCTGGACGGTGTCGCCGCGCACGGAGACGAAGACCGGGTTCTCGCCGGGGTGGTAGGGCAGGGTGGCGGGGACGTCGTAGGCCATGACGTGAAAACCGTTGTCGGCGAGGACTTGTCCCCACAGGACGTGGTCGCCCTCGGCGGTGTTCCCGGTGTCGGCGTAGGTGACGACGGTGAGGTCGCCGCCGAAGACGGATCGGTAGAACTCGAGGGCGGTTCGGGCGTCGCCGCGGAAGTTCAGGTGGGTGGTGGTCGTGATTGACATGGGACCAGATTCGCAGCGGTAGAGGACAGGATGTGTCCGCTTCTTCGGGCAGGATGGATTCGTGCCGAAAACCTCCGCGCGGTTGCTCGCGCTGTTGTCGTTGTTGCAGGCGCGGCGGGACTGGCCGGGCGCGTCGCTGGCCGAGCGGCTCAAGGTCAGTCCGCGCACGGTGCGCCGGGATGTGGAACGGCTGCGGGAGCTGGGGTATCCGATCGTGACGGTGAAGGGGCCGGACGGCGGGTACCGGTTGGGTGCGGGAACGCGGTTGCCGCCGTTGCTGTTCGACGACGAACAGGCGGTGGCCGTGGCGGTGGCGTTGCGGACGGCCGCGGCCACCGGGGCGGGGATCGGGGAGGCGGCGTTGCGGGCGCTGACCGTCGTGCGGGAGGTGATGCCCGCGCGGCTGCGGCATCGGGTCGACGCCGTGCGCGTGACCGCCGTCGGGCGGCCGGGGCCGTCGGTGGACGGCGAGGTGCTGGCGGCGGTGAGCGCGGCGGTGCACGCGGGGGAGGTCCTACGGTTCGACTACGGGAGCGATACGCCGCGGCGGGTGGAACCGCATCACCTCGTGACGCGGGACGGGCGGTGGTATCTGGTGGCGTGGGATCTCGATCGCGGGGAGTGGCGGATCTTCCGGGCGGATCGGATCGCGCCGCGGACGCCGACGGGACCGCGATTCGCTCCGCGCGCGGTGCCGGGTGGGGACGTGGGGGCGTTCGTGGCCGGAAGGTTCAGCGGCACAGACGGTTCCGGGTTGTGGCCGTGCTGGGGGGAGGTGATCCTCGCGCGGTCCGCCGCCGAGGTGTCGCCGTTCGCCGAGGACGGGATCGTGGAGGAGCTCGGGCCGGGGCGGTGTCGGCTCACGGCGGGGTCGTGGTCGTGGGTGGCGTTGGCGGCGGCGCTGGCGCGGTTCGACGCCGATCTCGAGGTGGTGCGGCCGGACGAGTTGCGGGAAGCGTTCGGGCGGTTGGCTTCTCGTTGTGCGGCGGCGGGGCGGGTCAGCGGACGGTGATGACGCGGCTGTGCCAGCCGGTGGCGCCGTCGGGGAAGGGTGGGGCGCGGTGGTCGGTCTGGGTGATGCCGTCGCGGTCGCGGGCGCGGACGCGGAGGGTGTGGGTGCCCGGGGACGCGTCCCAGCGCCAGAACCATTGGCGCCAGGTGTCTTTCGAGTACTCGGCGGCGAGGGTGGCGGGTTGCCAGGGGGTGTCGTCGACCTGGATTTCGACGGCGTCGATGCCGCGGTGCTGGGCCCAGGCGACGCCCGCGACGGTGACGACGCCCGCGGGGACGGTCGCGAAGGCGGCGGGGACGTCGATGCGGGAGGCGGTCTTGATCGGGGCGTCGGCGGCCCAGCCGCGTTGGGTCCAGTAGGCGCGGGCACGGTCGAAGCGGGTGAGTTCCAGGTCGATGACCCATTTGGTGGCCGAGACGTAGCCGTAGAGGCCGGGGACGATCAGGCGGGCCGGGTAGCCGTGCTCGACGGGCAGGGGGGCGCCGTTCATGCCGACGGCCAGGAGGGCGTCGCGGCCGTCGAGGATCGCCGAAAGCGGTGTGCTGGCGGTGAATCCGTCGATACTGCGGGACAGCAGCATGTCCGCGTCGGGGTGCGGGCCCGCCTCGCGGAGCAGATCGGCCAAGGGGTAGCCGGTCCAGACGGCGGTTCCGGCGAGGTCGCCGCCGACCTCGTTGGAGACGCAGGTGAGGGTGATCGTGCGTTCGACCGCCTGGCAGGCGCGCAGCCGGTCGAAGTCGAATTCTATTGTGCGGTCGGCCATTCCGTGAATGCGCAGCCGCCACGCGGAGCTGGTGAGGGCGGGTAGTTGCAGGGCGGTGTCGACGCGGTAGAAGCGGTCGGCGGGGGTGATGAACCCGGTGACGCCCGGCACCGGGACCCGGGCCGCGCCGGGGGCGGGCGCGGGCGAATCCGTGCGGGGCAGCCGGAACCGGGCGCGGTCGGCGGTCACGTCGCGCAGCCGGGTGCCGAGCCACTGCCCGGCGGCCGCCGCGCCCACGGCCAGCGTGGCCGCGCCCGCCGCCAGCGTGAGGTATGCGCGGCGTGAGGGTTCGGTGGGTGCTGGGGTGGTTCGTGGCGATGTCGGGATCAGGAGGTGCAGCACGAGCGCTCCGGCGACTGTGCCGACGAGGGTGGGGATGGCGAAAAGGGGGGTGGCGGTGGGTCTTTGGAGGGCGGCTGCGGTGACGAGGAGGCCGAGGAGGGCCAGGAGGAGGGTGCCCCAGGGGCGGCGGTGTTCGAGGAGGCCGAGGACGGCCGCTCCGAGCAGCATGACCGCGGCCATCGTGGCGAACAGGGCGGTTTTGTCGTTGCTGCCGAACCATCGGATGGCGGCGTCCTTCAGCGTGTGCGGGGTGCGGTCGACCACGGCCGCGCCGAGGGCGAACAGGGGCGAGGCGGCCGGGTCGACGACCGCCGCGACGAGGTGGCCGACGCCGAGAACCGTTGCGGCCGAGAGTATCCCGGCCGTGATGCGGCGGGCGACGGAGGCGGACACGTGGATCAGGCCGGGGGCATGAGGACGGTGTCGATGAGGTAGACCGTCGCGTTCGCGGTCTTGACGCCGCCGCAGACGACCGACGCGTCGCCCACCTTCAACGCGTCGCCGGAGCCGGTGACCGTGACATCCGCGCCCTCGACCGTCTTGTGCGTCCCGGCGATCTTGTCGGGCGCGATCTGCCCCGGCACGACGTGATAGGTGAGGATCTTGGTGAGGGTCGCCGAGTCGGTCTTCAGCGAGTCGACCGTGGCGGCCGGGATCTTCGCGAAAGCCGAGTCGACCGGGGCGAATACGGTGAACTGGCCGCCGTTGAGGGTGTCGACCAGGTTCACCTGCGGGTTGAGCTGACCCGAGACCGCGGCCGTCAGGGTGGTGAGCATGGGGTTGTGGGAGGCGGCGACGGCCACCGGGTCCTGCGCCATGCCGCTCACCGAACCGGGGCCGGTGGGGTTCTGCGCGGCGTAGGCGGAGCAGCCGGACCCGACCATTTTCGCCCCGGCGGCGTTCGCGGTGGTGGAGTTCGCGGTCGAACCGGACATCGTGGTGGTCGTCGAGCCGCCGGAATCGGACTTGTTGTCGGAGCAGGCGGTCATTCCGGCCGCGGCGGCGCCCGCCACCAGCACCGCTACCACGCAACGTCGCATCTTCATCGGTATTCCTGCCTTCGTGATCGGCGGCCGGGGTGGCCGCGGCGATTTCGGTCGCAGGGGACTTCGGGAGGACCCCGGGTGCGGATCGGTGCGAATTTTTCCGGGCGCGAACCAAACCGGCCGGGGTAGCGGTCCGAAGTTCTGCGAGACCGATGCGAAAGGGGATGGATGTGAAGACCACAACGTCGCTGTGCCGGGTGGCGGTGGGCGTGCTCGCCACGGCCTGTCTGGCCGGTACCGGTGCGATCGCGACGGCCGCGCCCGAGGTGCCCGGGGTCGTCTCGGTCGAGCCGATGGGCGACCGGTACGAGACCGTCACGGTGTTCTCCCGGGCCATGAACCGGCCGATTCCGGTGCAGGTCGTGCGCGCGACGGGGGCGTCGCGGCCGACGCTGTATCTGCTCAACGGGTCCGGCGGCGGGCCGAACGAGAGCGGCTGGGACAAGCAGACCGACGCGGTGGACTACCTGCGCGGCAAGGATGTCAACGTGGTGACGCCCATCGGCGGCGCGAACTCCTACTACACCGACTGGATCCGCGACGACGCCGTGCTCGGGCACAACAAGTGGCAGACGTTCCTCAACGAGGAACTGCCGCCGGTCATCGAGTCCTATCTGGGCGCGAACGGGCAACGCACCCTCGCGGGCGTGTCGATGAGCGGCACCTCGGTGCTGAACCTGGCCATCGCCAAGCCCGGCTTCTGGAACGGCGTGGCCTCCTACAGCGGGTGCGCGCAGACCTCCGATCCCGTCGGGCACGAATTCGTGCGGCTCACCGTCGAGAACTGGGGCGGCGGGCAGAGCGTGGCGAATATGTGGGGGCCCGCCGACGATCCGTTGTGGCGCGCCAACGACCCGCTGCTCAATGCCGAAAAGCTCAGGGGCACAGCGGTTTACCTGAGCGCGGGCAGCGGAGTTCCGGCCGCGCCGCACGACACACCCTCGGATCGGCGGGTGCAGGAGGGCCGGATCCCGCTGCCGGTGCAGATCGTGTTCGGCGGGCCGATCGAGGCGGCGATCCACTACTGCACGGTGAACCTCGTGAATCGCTTGCACGCGTTGGAGATTCCGGTGACCTTCGACGACCGGCCGGTGGGCACGCACTCGTGGGGGTACTGGGAGGACGATCTGCGAACCTCGTGGCCGTTCCTGGCGGGAACGCTGGGGGTGTGAGCGAGGGTTTTCGGAGCGGCGGACGGGGAACGTTCCGCGCATGGGCACCGTGCGCACGCAGATTCCGGCTCGGCTCGATCGACTGCCGTGGGCGCGCTGGCATTGGATGATCGTGGTCGGGCTGGGGTCGGTGTGGATCGTCGACGGGTTCGAGGTCACCGTGGTCGGCAGTGTGGCCGGGCGGCTGTCGGAGCCGGGGAGTGGGCTGGCGATCTCGTCGGCGCAGGTGTCGGGGCTGGCGGCGGCGATGTATGTGACAGGGGCGTGCGTGGGGGCGTTGCTGTTCGGGTGGTTGACGGATCGGTTCGGGCGCAAGCGGCTGTTCATCGTGACGCTGGTGGTGTATCTGGTGGCGACGGCGATGACAGCGTTCTCGTTCTCGCTGTGGTGGTTCGTGGTGTTCCGGTTCTGTACGGGGCTCGGCATCGGGGGCGAGTACGCGGCGATCAATTCGGCCATCGACGAACTGATTCCGAGCAAGTACCGCGGGCGCATCGATATCGTCATCAACGGGACCTACTGGTTGGGCGCGTCCGGTGGGGCGTTGCTGTCGGTGGCGGCGTTGAATCCGAATCTGTTCGCGCCGAATATCGGCTGGCGCTTGATGTTCGGGATCGGGGTGATCTTCGGGCTGCTGGTGCTGGTGGTGCGGCGGCACGTGCCGGAGAGTCCGCGGTGGATGTTCATCCACGGTCGCGACCGCGACGCCGAGCGGCTGGTGGACGGCGTCGAGGAACGGGTGCGCGGGGAGACTGGGGCGGAACTGTCGCCGGTCGAGGAGACCATCGAGGTGCGGCAGCGGCGGTCGACCGGATTCGGGGAGATCGCGAAAGTGATGATCCGGCAGTACCCGCGCCGTAGTGCGCTGGGGCTGGCGCTGTTCGTCGGGCAGGCGTTCCTCTACAACGCGGTGACGTTCAATTTCGCGGTCATCCTGCATGAATCGTTCGATGTGCCGAGCGATCGGACCGGGTACTTCTACGCGGTCATGTGTTTGGGGAGCTTCTTCGGGCCGTTGCTGCTGGGCCGGTTCTTCGACACCGTGGGGCGCAAGCCGATGATCTCGGCGTCGTATCTCGGTTCGGGAATCCTGTTGTCGCTCACCGCATTACTGTTCGTGCGCGGTGACCTGACGGCGGTGACGCTGACCGCGTGTTGGGCGGTGGTGCTGTTCGTGGCGTCGTGCGGGGCCAGTTCGGCGTATCTGACGGTGAGCGAGATCTTCCCGATGGAGACGCGGGCGATGGCCATCGCGTTCTTCTACGCGGTGGGCACGGCCGCGGGCGGGATCGCGGGGCCGCTGGTGTTCGCGGATCTGACCTCCGGCGGGGACGCGGGACGCACGGCGCTGGCGTTCCTGATCGGAGCGGTGGTGATGATGGTCGGGGGTGTGGTGGAGTTGCTGTTGGGGGTGCGGGCGGAGGGGCGATCACTGGAAAGCATTGCGGCGCCGTTGAGTTCGCGGGGCGGTTAGGTCAGGACACCGGTGAGGTCGAGGTCTTTCAGGCGGGCCGGGTCGGCGAGGATCTCGATGCCGGTGATGTGGTCGCCGGTGAGGGTGAAGGCGATGATCGAGACCGGGGTGCCGTCGACGAGGTTGATCAGGCCGGGGAGGCCGTTGACGAGGGCGCGGTGGGAGGTGGCGCGGACGGCGGCGGGGCGGAAGCTCAGGGCCTGGGTGGCGACCGGTTCGGCGCCCTGGATGACGCGGGTGAGTTGACCGGCGTCGGCGCGCAGCACCACGTCGGGGTCGAGGACGCGCAGGAGTTCGGCGAAGTCGCCGTCGCGGGCGGCGGTGAGGAAGGCGTCGACCACGCGGCGCTGCCGGGGGCGGTCGGGGGACGGGACGGTGCCCTGGACCCGGCGGCGGGCCTGGCTGGCGAGTTTGCGGGCGGTCTGCGGGGTGCGGTCGACGATGGGGGCGATGCGGTCGTAGGGCAGGGCGAACATGTCGTGCAGGACGAAGGCGAGGCGTTCGGCGGGGCTGAGCGACTCCAGGACCATGAGCAGGCCCAGGCCGACCGAATCGGCAAGCAGCGCTTCGTGTTCCGGGGTGGTGTCGGGGGTGATCACCGGGTCGGGGAGGTGGTCGTCGTCGAGGGGTTCCTCGTGTTTGCGGGACCGCAGCATGTCCAGGCAGATGCGGCCGACGACGGTGGTGAGCCAGCCGCCGAGGTTGTCGATGTCGGCGGTGTCGGTGCGGGCCAGGCGCAGCCACGCCTCCTGCACCGCGTCGTCGGCTTCGCTGAGCGAGCCGAGCACGCGGGCGGCGACCGCGCGCAGATGGGCGCGGTGCCGCTCGAACGCCTCGGCCAGGAACTCGGTGTCGTGCACGGGTGCCTCCTCTGATCGCGCCGCCCTATCCCTGACGGATCGGCGGCGACGAATGTGACCGGTCACGTTTCGCGCGGCTCGTACGTCAGTGCGTCGAGACCATCCTCACCGAGAAGGAGCCACCCGCGATGACCACCACCCTCACCCCCTCGAAGACCCGTTCGCGCGCAATCCGACTGGCGAAGGCGCTGCCGGTCGTCACGATCCTGGCCGAGACCGCGATCGGGGCGAGCTGGGATCTCGCGCGCATCGGCATCGTGCGCGACACCCTCGTCCACCTCGGCTACCCGGTGTACTTCCTCACCCTCCTCGGCGTCGGCAAGGTCGCGGCGCTCGCGGCCATCCTCACCCCCGGCCACCCCCGCACCCGCGAATGGGCGTACGCGGGCCTGTTCTTCATCTACGCCGGGGCCGCGATCTCCCACCTCACCGTCGGCGACGGACCCGACCGCTGGACCATGCCGATGGTCTTCGCCGCCTGCACCCTCGCCGCGCGGGCGTGGTTGCCGGTCCGATGAGCCTTCCTCCGCCGCGCTGTCGAGATACGGTCGGTCTGTTCGTCATCCTCTTGAACCGATCGTCCGACGGAGGAGTGGAGGACCTGTGCAGTACATGTTGTTGATCTACGGATGTGAGCGGCCCGAGGTGGGGGAGCCCGGGTTCGAGGAGGCGTTGGCCCGGGTGAACGGGTTCGCCGAGGAGTGTCGGCGGCGGGGGGCGTTCGTGTGGGGGCGGCCCTTGCAGGGGGAGCACACCGCCACGACGGTGAGTGTGCGGGAGGGGCGGACGTTGATCACGGACGGGCCGTTCGCCGAGACGCACGAACATCTCGGGGGCGCTTACGTTCTCGATTGCCGGGATCTGGACGAGGCGCTGGAGTTGGCGGCGCTGTGTCCGATGGCGGCGCGGGGGACGATCGAGGTGCGGCCCATCGCGCCGGTGCCGGGGCTGTACGAGCGGGTGGCGGATTCGGCGGCCGCCGGGGAATGACCGCCGCGCCGGTCCTGCGGGAGGTGTACCGGGAGCATCGGGCGCGGATGCTCGCGGCGCTGATCCGCGTCCTCGGCGATTTCGAACTCGCCGAGGACGCGTTGCAGGACGCGTGCGCGCTGGCGTTGCGGTCCTGGGCGGACTCGGCGCCCGACGATCCGGTGGCGTGGCTGCTGACCACCGCGCGGAATCGGGCGATCGACCGGATGCGGCGCGCGAAGGTGGGGCGGGAGAAGCTGGCCCAGCTCGGCCCGACGCCCGAGGCGGTGACGATGACGACCGGATTCGACGAGGAGGGCCTGCTCGGGATGGGGGACGAGCGGCTGAGTCTGATCTTCACCTGCTGTCACCCGGCGCTGGCCGAGGACGCGCGGGTGGCGCTGACCCTGCAAGCGGTCGCGGGACTGACCGCCGGGCAGATCGCGGCGATGTTCCTGGTGTCCGAATCGACGTTGGCGCAGCGGCTCGTACGGGCCAAACGCAAGATCCGCGACGCGGGCATCGGCTTGCAGGTTCCGGCGGATTCGCAACTGCCCGAACGACTTTCGGGTGTGCTCGCGGTGTTGTACCTGATCTTCACGCGGGGATACACCGCCGCGCCCGATCGGCCCGAGCGGCGCGCGCTGCCGCGGGAGGCGATCCGGCTCGCCAAGCTGGTCGCGACGCTCATGCCCGACGAACCCGAGGCGCTGGGGTTGGTCGCGCTGCTGCTGCTCCAGGATTCGCGCCGCGCCGCCCGCTACGACGACACCGGGGAGCCGGTGTTGCTGGCCGATCAGGACCGGTCGCGCTGGGATCGGGACGAAATCGCCGAAGCCGTCGGCGTTCTCGACCGCGCCCTGCGGCTGGGCAGGCCGGGACCGTATCAGGTGCAGGCGGCCGTCGCCGCCCTGCACGCGCAGGCGCCCGACGCCGAGCACACCGACTGGGCGGGCATCGCCGCCCTGTACGAGCGGCTGCTGGCCCTGTCCCCGTCGCCGGTGATCGCGCTCAATCACGCGGTGGCGGTGGCCGAGGCATCCACTCCCGCAACGGGTTTGGCGCTCATCGACCGTATCGACGGGCTCGACCGCTATCACCTGCTGCACGCCGCCCGCGCCGATCTGCTGCGCCGCCTCGGCCGCACCGCCGAGGCCGCCGCCGCGTACCGGCGCGCCCACGAACTGGCCGCCAATCCCGCCGACCGCCGCTTCCTCGCCGGGCGGCTGCGCGACCTCGACCTTCCGGAGACCTCATGAGACTGACCATCCTCGACCACGGTCATCGCCGCCGAGCCAAGGTGTTCATGGCGCTGACCTCCGCGACCTCGCGGACCGACAGCCCGGACATCGTGAAGACGCTGCTGTATCGGCCCGGATTCCTCACCCGCCCGCTGCTCGACCTGACCGCCGACGCGATGCGCGGGCCGTCGTATTGGACGGCGGGGGAGCGCGAGTACCTCGCGATGAATACCGCGCGGCTGCACCGGTGTCCGTTCTGTATCGACTCCCACGCCGAACTCACCCGCATCGCCGGGGAGGGGGAGATCGATCCCGATGATCCGTCGTCCGCGCGGCCGGAGTTGCGGGCGGTGTGGGACTTTCTCGAGGTGCTGTGCCGGACGCCCAAGCGCGCGGATATCGGGATGGTCGACGGGGTTCCGCGGGCGGCGGTGCGAGAGGCGTTGCGCGTCAATCTGGTCTGGAACATCGTCAACCGGCTGGCCAACGCGTTCGGATTCGTCCTGCGGGAGGGGCAGTTGCACAGCGGTACCCGGGCGCTGCACCGCTTCGGCTATCGGTTCCCCGGGTTCCTGCTCGCGGGCGGTCCCGCCGCGAAACACGCCGACCCGGTGGACGAGCTGCGGGAGTTGGCGCTCGCCGCGGCGGAGCTGCCCGAACCGTGGCCGTCCTATGTCGCGCTCGTGCGGGACGCCTCCTATCGGATCACCGACGCCGACATCGATCGGCTCACCGCGGCCGGGCATTCCGAGGACGAGATCTTCGAGGTGACGGTCGCGGCGGCCGTCGGCGCGGCACTGGAAACTTTCGACGCCGGGGTTGTCGAGAACGACCGCGGCCGTTCGTCCTCCGGTACGTCAACCGACGATCACTGAGAGGACCACATCATGCCCGGACAGATCAACTGGCTCGAGATCCCCGCCGCCGACACCGCCCAGGCCCGCGCCTTCTACGGGGGCCTGTTCGGTTGGGGCACAGACGAATTCGGCGACGACTACCACGTGATCGGCAACGGCCCGGCCGGGGCCATCGCGCCGCGCGCGGACGGGTTCACCCAGCCACGGGTGTACTTCGCCACCGACGATATCGACGCGTCGATCAAGCGCCTGCACGAACTCGGTGGCAGCAGCGACGGTGCGGAGGCCGTGCCGGGCGTCGGGCGGATCGCGCACTGCCGCGACGACCAGGGCACGCCGTTCAGCCTGTACGAACCGGCCGCCGAGGGCTGATCCGCCGGGCGCACCTGGCACGGGCCGCGCGGTCCACAAGGAATGGGCCACCGGCCGTGCCACGGGACGCCCGGTCTCGATACGGTCTCCCGGTGAACAACCTGCGTTTCGAGCGTCTGCTGGTGGCCAACCGGGGGGAGATCGCGTGTCGCGTGTTCCGGTCCGCGGCGTCGGCGGGGCTGACGACCCTCGGTGTCCGCTCCGCCGACGAGCGGGACGCGTTGCACATCCGGCGGTGCGATGAGGTCGTGGAGTTGCCCGGGGCCGGACCGGCGGCGTATCTGGATGTCGCGGCGCTCGTGTCGGCCGCGGCCGCCGCGCGGGCGGACGCGGTGCATCCCGGGTACGGATTCCTTTCCGAGAGCGCGGAATTCGCGCGGGCGTGCGCGGCCGAGGGGATCGCGTTCGTCGGGCCGTCGCCGGAGACGCTGGAGCTGTTCGGCGACAAGGCGCGCGCCCGGGCGCTGGCGATCGAGGCCGGGGTGCCCGTGCTGCCGGGTACCGAGGGCGCGACCTCCCTCGCGCAGGCGCGGGCCTTCTGGGAGCGGGAGGCCGCCGAACGCGACGCCGCGATCATGGTCAAGGCGATCTCCGGCGGCGGGGGCCGGGGCGTGCGGGTCGTGCGGGCCGCCGCGGAACTCGAACGGGCCGTGGCCGATTGCGCGGCCGAGGCGCGGGCCGCGTTCGGCGACGACGCGCTCTACGTGGAACGCTTCCTGCCCTGCGCCCGGCACGTCGAGGTGCAGGTGGCGGGCGACGCGTCCGGCGCGGTGACGCATCTGTGGGACCGCGATTGCAGTGTGCAGCGGCGGCATCAGAAGCTGATCGAGATCGCGCCGAGCGCGGTGCTGCCCGAACCGCGCCGGAACGCACTGCTCGACGCCGGGGTCGCGATCGCCGAACGCGCCCGCCTGCGCGGGGTCGCGACCGTCGAATTCCTGGCCACGCCCGAGGGCGAGTTCTACTTCCTCGAGGTCAATCCGCGCATCCAGGTCGAGCACACCGTCACCGAGGAGGTGCTGGGAATCGATTTGGTGGACATCCAGTTCCGGCTCGCCGCGGGCGAGTCGCTGGCCGCGCTGGAGCTCGCCGGGACGCGGCCGCGCGGGGTCGCCGTGCAGGTCCGGATCAATGCCGAAACGCTGCTCGACGACGGAACCGTGGCGGCGTCGGGCGGCGCGCTGACCGAATTCGACCTCGCCGCCGGAGCGGGCGTGCGCACGGAGGTGAGCGGGTATCGGGGGATGACGGTGAATCCGCGCTTCGATTCGCTGCTGGCCAAGGTGATCGTGCACGGCCGCGATCTCGACGCGGCGGCCCGGCTGGCCGCGCGGGTGCTTGCCGAGAGCCGGATCGGCGGTGTGGAGACCACTCTCGGATTGCAGCGTGCCGTCCTCGAGCATGCGGACTTCCGTGCCGGAGTCTGCGATACGACCTGGTTCGAGCGGAACCTGCCCGAATTACGCGCGCGGGCAAAGGAATTCATCGATCCGACGACCGAAACCGTGCCGGATCTCGGCGACGATCTCGCGGGGGAGGTGGTGCGTTCGAGCACCGGCGGGGCCGTGGTCGAGGTGCTGGTCGGGGTGGGCGACGTGGTGGCTCGCGGTCAGACGCTGCTGCTGATCGAGGCGATGAAGATGCGGCATCCGGTGGTCGCGACGGTGCCGGGGACCGTGCTCGCGATTCCGGTCGCGGTGGGCAGTGTGGTGTCCGAGGGCACGGCGCTGGTCGCGCTGGAACCCGGTGCGGCGGAAGGGGATTCGGCGGCCGACGCGCGGATCGATCCCGAGGAGATGCCGCCGGTGGTCGGGGAGCTGCTCGCGCGGCGGGCACTCCGGTACGACGCGGCGCGGCCGGACGCGGTCGCCAAGCGGCACCGGCTCGGGATGCGGACGGCGCGGGAGAACATCGCGGCGGTCACCGATTCCGGATTGGACGTCGAGTACGGCGGATTCGCGGTCGCGGCGCAGCGCGCGCACCGATCGCTGGCGGAGCTGGAGGCCAAGACGATCGCGGACGGCATCGTCACCGGCCTGGGCCGGGTCAACGGCGATGTGTTCGACCGTGAGCGGTCGACCTGCGCGATCCTCGCCTACGACTACACGGTCATGGCGGGCACGCAGGGCTACTACAACCATCAGAAGACCGATCGGGTGCTCAACGTCGCGCGCGAAAGACGGTTCCCCGTCGTGCTTTTCGCCGAGGGCGGGGGCGGGCGGCCCAACGACACCGACGCGCCCATCGTGGCGGGGCTGCACTATCCGACCTTCGCCGCCATGGGCCGGCTCAGCGGCACCGTGCCGACGGTCGGGGTGGTGGCGGGCCGCTGCTTCGCGGGCAATGCCGCGCTGCTCGGGCTGTGCGATGTGGTGATCGCGACCGAGAACAGCAATATCGGCATGGCAGGGCCCGCCATGATCGAGGGCGGAGGGCTGGGGGTGTTCGCGCCGGAGGACATCGGGCCGATCGGGGTGCAGCGCCGCAACGGCGTGGTCGATGTGGTGGTGGCCGACGAGACCGAGGGCGCGGGGGTGGCGCGGCGGTACCTGTCCTATTTCCAGGGGGATCTGCCCACGGCCGAGGTCGCCGACCAACGGCTGTTGCGGCACGTCGTTCCGGCGGATCGCAAGCGCGCCTACGATATTCGCGCCGCAATCGACATCCTCTTCGATCTCGGGTCGGTGCTGGAGCTGCGGCGGGATTTCGCGCCCGCGGCGATCACCGCGCTCGCGCGGCTCGACGGCAGACCGGTCGGGGTCGTCGCCAATCAGCCGACCGTGAACGGCGGGGCGATCGACGCGTCCGCCGCCGACAAGCTGGCCCGGTTCCTGAACCTGTGCGACGCCTACGCGTTGCCGGTCGTATCCCTCTGCGACACACCGGGTTTCATGGTCGGACCGGAGGCGGAGAAGGACGCGGGGGTGCGGCGGTTCGCGCGGCTGTTCGTGCTCGGCGGCAATATGACCGTGCCGACGGCGACCATCGTGCTGCGCAAGGGATACGGGCTCGGGGCGCTCGCCATGGCGGCCGGGGGTTTCCACAACACCGCGCTCACGATCGCTTGGCCCACAGGGGAATTCGGCGGGATGGGACTGGAGGGCGCGGTGCGGTTGGGCGCCCGCGACCACCTCGCCTCGATCGAGGACGAGGCGGAACGGCGGCGGCAGTTCGACGCGCTGGTGGCCGCGGCCTACGAGCACGGCAGCGCGGTGAACGCGGCGCGGCATCTGGAGATCGACGAGGTCATCGATCCGGTCGAGACGCGGGACGTGCTCGCCGCGGCGCTGCTGTCGCGACCGGGACCGCTGCGGGACGGGTGGATCAACGCGCGGCGGCGGGTGGGGGTGGACACGTGGTGACGGGATCGGCGCGGCGGCGGCCGGTGTTCGCGATCGTCGTGGCCGTGCTGGCGTGGATCGCGACGGTGACGGGAGCGTTCGGGATCGCGGCGCACTTCAGTGGATTGTCCTGGCGGCCAGCCGTTCTGGCGGCCTCGGTCGCGCCTTACGCGATGGCCGTCGCGGTCCTGGGGGCGGTGGCGTTCGCGGTGCAGCGGCGGTGGATCGGGGCGGGTGTCGCACTGGCGGTGGTGGCCGCCGCGCTGGCGACGCAGGCGCCGTTGTACGTGGGCGGGGCGGACGCGGGCGGCGGGCGGCAGGTGGTGGTGATGCAGGCCAATCTGCTGTTCGACGGGGCCGATCCGGCGCAGTTCGTCGAGCTGGTGCGCGCTCGGGAGGTGGAGGTGCTCACCGTGAACGAGGTCACGGTGGGGGCGGTCGAGGCGCTCGGGCGGGCGGGGCTGGATCGGCTGCTGCCGTATCGGTACGTCTCGCCCGCGCGCACGGCCGCCGGGACGGGGATCTGGAGTCGATATCCGTTGTCCGACACCGTCGAATACGACGGGTATGTGCTCAATCAGCTCTCGGCGACGGCCGCGATACCGGATGTCGGGCCGGTGTCGGTGTACGCGTTCCATCCGATTCCGCCGGTGCTCGACGCCGGGGTGTGGGCCGACGAATTGGCAAGGCTGCGTGCGGTTCTGGGGCGCGCGCCCGCGGGTCGGCCCGTGCTCGTGGGTGGCGACTTCAACGCCACCTACGATCATCGGCAGTTCCGGGCGCTGGCGTCCGGGCGGTTCCGCGACGCCGCCGAACAGGCCGGGGCGGGGCATCTGGTCACCTACCCGACCGACAAGCGCTGGCCGCCGCTGGTCGGCATCGATCACATCCTGGTCGCGGGAGGGCACGCCGCGCGGGTGGAGACGGTGTCGCTGCCCGGGTCGGACCATCGGGGCCTCGCCGCGCACATCCGGCTCGTGCGGCCGGATCTCTAGGATGGGCGGATGGCTGTTGACTCGTTGGTGACCATCGCCGGGGATCTCGACGCGGTGACGACCGTCGGGCCCGAGGACGAGCCGGGCGCGGCGGGACTCACCGACGGGACGGTCGAGGCGGTGTGGGAGTCGGTGCGCGGGTGGTACCGGCTGGGGACCACGCCCGCCATCCAGGTGTGCCTGCGGCGCAACGGGAAGATCGTGCTGAACCGGGCCATCGGGCACGGGCGGGGCAACGATCCCGGCGACGGACCGGACGCGGAGAAGGTGCTCGCCACGCCGGACACCCCGTTCTGTGGGTTCTCCACGGCCAAGGGGGTGGCGGCGACGGTGATGGCGATGCTCGTCGAGGACGGCGTGTTCGCGCTGGAAGATCCTGTGTGCCAGTACATTCCGGAGTTCGCGGCGAACGGGAAGGGTGCGATCACCATCGGGCACGTGCTGTCGCATTCGGCGGGGGTGCCGTTCCTGACCGGGCCGTATCGCGGGTTCGACACGGTGGTGGACGAGGAGTTGGCGGTGCGGGCGCTGACCGAGCTGCGGCCGAGCTGGCCGCCGGGACGGTTCCGGGTGTATCACGCGTTGACCAGCGGGTTGATCCAACGGTTGCTGGTGCGGCGGGCGACGGGCAAGCGGATGCGCGAGCATCTGCGCGAACGGGTGTTGCGGCCGTTGGGCTTCCGGTGGACCAACTTCGGCGTCGCGCCCGCGGATGTGGACGCGGTGGTGGCGGGGGTGCGCGTCGGTCCCGGGCCGTCGCGGGTGTGGCGCGCGCTGGCGCGTAAGGCGCTCGGCGGTGGGATGGGCGGCATGTCGGAGGAGGCGACGCGGGCGTTCCTCACCGCGGAACTGCCGTCCGGGAATCTCGTGACGACCGCGTACGAGCTGTCGCGCTTCTACGAAATGCTCGCGCGCGGAGGGGAATTGGACGGTGAGTGGATTCTGCGGCCGGACACGTTGCGGTGGGCCATCGCGCCCGCCGAGCGGATTCCGGGGGTGGCGGGGCGGGTGAGCCGGGCCGGGTTCGAGTTGGGCGGGCGGCGGTCGAAATTCGGGCGGCACACCGAAAACCATTTCGGGCGAAGCGGTCTGACGACGCAGTACGGGTGGGCCGATCCGGCGCGGGGGTTGTCGGGGGCGATTCTGACCAGCGGTAAGGCCACCGGGGATATGAAGCGGCCGTGGGAGTTGTGCGCGTTGATCTCTCGGCGGGTGGAGCGGCTCGCGCCGGGGGAGCGGGTGTTCGCGGTCTAGGGGCGGGCGCCGCGCAGGAACTGTGTGGCGGCGGTCGCGACGATCTCGTCCAGGGATTCCGGGGGGACCATGCCGCCGTTGACGAGCGAGGCGATGCCCTGCATCGTCGCGAACAGGACGACGCCGATTCGTTCGGGCGGGCCCGCCTCGAGGTCGCCCTGCCGCTGACCTTGCACGATCAGGTCGTTCATCAGGCCCATGGGCGCCTCGGCCGCGGCCACCAGGTGCGCGGCGTCGGGGCGGTGCTTACCGGCGTACATCAACTCCAGCAGGGCGGCGTTGTCTACGGCGAAGCGGATGTAGGCCGTCATCGTGGCCAGCACGCGGGCGGGGAAGTCGTCGGCGGCCTCGGCCAGCGCCGCGCGCAGCGCGAAATCCATTCGGGCGAAACCGGATTCGGCGAGGGCGTCGAGCAATGCCTGGCGATTGGGGAAATGACGGCGCGGGGCGGCGTGGCTGACGCCGATCTCGCGGGCCAGATCCCGCAGCGTCACCTGGTCCGCACCGCGCTCGCGCAGGCCGCGTTCGGCCGCGTCGAGCAGGGCGGTGCGGAGATTGCCGTGGTGATAGGGGCGGTCGTCGGGCACGAGACACATGCTAGCAAAAATGTTTCCGTTGACGACATTGTTTCCACTGACTACTTTGTAGCTCATGACAACATTCTCGGTTTCGGACATTCCCTCGCAGGCGGGGCGCACGATCGTGGTCACGGGGGCCAACAGCGGGATCGGCCGGGCGGCGGCCCGGGCGCTGGCCGCCAAGGACGCGCGGGTGGTGCTCGCCGTGCGCGATCCGGACAAGGGGCGGGCGGCGGCGGCCGAGATGGGCGGGCGCACCGAGGTGCGGCGGCTCGATCTGGCCGACCTCGACTCGGTGCGGACGTTCGCCGCGGAGCTCACCGAACCGGTCGACGTCCTGATCAACAACGCGGGCGTCATGTTCCCGCCGTTGACGCGGACCCGTGACGGCTTCGAATTGCAGTTCGGCACAAACCATCTCGGGCATTTCGCGCTGACCAATCTGCTGCTGCCGCGCATTCGGGGGCGGGTGGTGACGGTGTCGTCGAACGGGCATCGGGCGGGGTCGATCGACTTCGACGATCTGAACTGGGAGCGCCGGACCTATCGGCCGATGGGCGCGTACGCGCAGTCGAAACTGGCGAATCTGCTGTTCACCGCCGAATTGCAGCGGCGGCTCGAGGAGGCGGGGTCGCCGGTGATCGCCACCGCCGCGCATCCCGGGGTGGCGGCGACGAATCTGGTGCGGTTCGACGGGCGGCGGGTGCGCTATCTCGTGGGGAAGGCGATCGCCGGACTCCTGGCCCAGAGCGACGCGGACGGGGCGTTGCCGACCCTGTTCGCGGCGGTGGCGGAGGTCCCGGGCAACAGCTACGCGGGGCCGAGCGGGTTCCTCGAGGGGCGCGGTGCGCCGAAGCTCGTCGGTCGCTCGGACCGGGCGCGCGACGCCGAGACGGCCCGTCGGCTGTGGGAGGTGTCGGCGGAGTTGACCGGGGTCGGGTTCCCGCGCCTTGCGCCGCAAGGGGTTTGACGCCGGGATCGTGTCCCGGCCGGGGCCGTTCGCCGGGATGTGATTGAAGATCGGGCGCTCGGGTAATCGGCGGTCGAACACATGTTCAGCCGACTGTGAGGAGGGATCATGGTGCAGCCGAATCCGGAGAAGGATCCCGAGGAGTGGACCACCGGTGACGAGCCGATGACGGGGCCGCAGGAGTCCTACCTGCAAACGCTGGCGCAGGAGGCGGGCGAGGAGGTGCCGGAGGGGTTGACGAAGGCGCAGGCTTCGCAGCTCATCGACGATTTGCAGCAGCGGACCGGGCGGGGGGCTTGATGGGGGCTGACGTGGCCCTGCGCTCTGCGGCGCACGCGGCGCGGGGCGTGACGCGGGCCTGCGTTCTGTGGGGTGCCGGGTGTGAGGCGTGATGCGGCCCTGCGTTTCGCGGGGCCTGACGCGACCCTGTGGCGCACCGGGCGTGGCTCGGTGCGCCGCAACGGGTTTCGTGGTTGTTGCTCGCGTGAGATGGGTGGGGGGCTTCAGGACTGGGCGAGGCCGATGATGTTGCCCTGGGGGTCCTTGACGATGGCTACCTGCTTGCCGCCGCCTACGTCGTGGGGCTCCTCGGTGACGGTGGCGCCCGCTTCGACCAGGGATTTGACGTGGGCCTGGATGTCGTCGACGGCCCAGAAGGGGGTGCCGCCGGTCATGCCGCGGTCGGCGCCGTTGGGGACCAGGCCGACCGCGAGGCCCGCGGCGGTCTCGAAGTGGACGTAGTAGGGCTGATCGATCGCCGGTTCGGTGCCGAGCAGCGTCGTGAACTGGGCCTTGGCGGCGTCGATGTCGGTCACGGGGTAGAGGATCGCGTCCAGTGTGTTCGTCATGGGGGAAACGCTATGGCGGCGGGGCGCTCCCGGGCTTCTCGATTCCTGACCGGATTCGGCGAGGTTGTCTCGCGGCCCGCGGGCGTGGTAGCCACAGGTGTGCTGATCTCGATGTGCGCGTCCCTGGCGGGGACCTCGCAGCTGGATTCCGCGGTGACGACGGCCCAGCAGGTGGGCGACCGGTTGGGCACCTTCGCGTTCGCGGTGTCGGGGGCGTTGCTGGCGGTGGAGAAGAAGTTCGACATCGTGGGGATCGTGACGCTCGCGGCGGCGACCGCGGTCGGCGGTGGCATCGTGCGCGATCTGGTGATCGGCGCGCATCCGCCGCTCGCGTTCACCGACCTGTCGTATCTGGGCATCGCGGTGGTGGCCGCGCTGTGCGTGTTCGTGTGGCATCCGCCCGAACGGCTCACCGGCCGCCCGCTCGACGTCGCCGACGCGATCGGCCTCGGGGTGTTCTGTGTGACAGGCACTTTGGTGGCCGCGCGCGCCGGACTGGGCGGGCCCTCGGCCGTGCTGCTCGGCGCGGCGACCGCGGTCGGCGGCGGTGCGCTGCGGGACGTGCTCGCCAACGAGATCCCGCGAATCCTGCGGCGGGACAGCGAGATCTACGCCATCCCCGCCCTGCTCGGCGCGACCGCCACCGCGGTACTGCTGCACTACGGGCGTTACTCGAGTTTGGCGGGGACGCTCGTGATCCTGGCGGTCGTCACCGTACGCGTGCTCGCGTTGCGCTATCGGTGGCGAGCCCCTCGGGCGCGGCGCAGGTCGTGACGGTTCAATATTGAAAACGCAAGATTGCGTTCTGGGCTGTGATATGGAATTGATTCGCGCGATAGTCGAAGGATATGACCGCGCGCCCGCGGTGGCATTCTTACAGCGCTTGTCGCCCCTGCGGAACGGGTGGTACTGTGCGAATCCGGTATTGGGCCGTCTGCCATAGTGCGCGGCTATCACGTTGGAGTAAAAGTGAATTTGGACGATGCCCTCAGGGATGGCATGTCCGTGGACGGGGCGCTGGGTATCGCGCTGGTCGATCACACCAGTGGAATGATTCTCGGTAAGCAGGGGGGCAATTCTCTGCTCGATATGGATGTGGCGGGGGCCGTGCTCACCGAGGTATTCCGAGCCAAGGTCAATGCGATCGAGGCATTGCAACTCGACGACGAGGTCGAGGATATTCTCGTCACGCTCGGGTCGCAATATCACATCATCATGCCGTTGGCGGATCGAGGCTCGTTGTTCCTGTATCTCGTGCTCGACCGGAAACGGGGAAATCTCGCCCTGGCCCGGCATCTGCTGCGCCGGATCGAACAGGCGGTTCGGGTGTGAGCCGGCGGCTGACCATCGCCCTGAGCGAACCGCGCAAGGTCGCCGACCTGCTGACCGCGGTGTGCGCGGACATCGACGACGCGGCGTACGCTTTCCTCGCGAGCCGGGACGGGCTGGTCATCGCGGCCAGTGGGGCGGCCGACGAGGCGTCGGAAAGCGAAGTGGCGCTGCGGGGCTCGGCGCTCGCGTCCGCGGCAGTCGGCATCGGCGACCATTTCGCGGTGCTGTCGTCGCACGGACGGCTGCAAGCCACGCTGTTCGAATCCGAGCGCGGCTGCGTCGGCATCTACCCGATGAGCAGCACCGTGCTGCTCGTGGTGGGCACCGCGCAGGCGGTGAACCTTGGTCGGCTGAGCGCGGCGGCGAAGAAGATCATCTCGGCCCTCCAGGAACCGAACGGATAAAGGGAATCAAGCACATGTCGAATATGGATGTCGCGCTGAAGGACATGATGTCGGTGGACGGCGCGCTCGGCGCGGCCGTGGTCGACTACCACAGCGGGATGGCACTGGGCACGCTCGGCGGCTCCAAGGACCTGGACCTCCAGGTCGCCGCCGCGGGCAATACCGAAGTGGTGCGGGCGAAGCTGCGCACCATCGAGCAGCTGGGGATGCAGGACGACATCGAGGACATCCTCATCAGCCTGTCCAGCCAGTACCACATCATCCGGCCGATGACCGACGCCCGCTCCAAGGGCTTGTTCCTCTACCTCGCCCTCGATCGCTCGCGCGGCAACCTCGCTTTGGCTCGGCATCGGTTGAAGACCATCGAGCAGGAGTTGGAGGTATAGGGCTGGCTTCGTGGCCGTCGCGCGGGGTTCGAGGTCTAATGGCCCGGTGGGTGTGACGCGGCGGATTTCGGTGGTGGGGACCTCGGGGTCGGGGAAAAGCACGCTGGCGCGGCGGATTTCGGAGCGGCTCGGGGTCGCCTACGTGGAGCTGGATGCCATTCATCATCAGGCGGATTGGCAGCCCTTGGGGGAGAGCGAGTTTCGGGCCGCGGTGGCGGAGCGGCTCGCCGTCGGGGGGTGGGTCGCCGATGGGAACTATCGGGGGAAGCTGGGGGATCTGGTCTGGCGGCAGGCCGATACCGTGGTGTGGTTCGATCTGCCGCTGGCATTGGTGATGACGCAGGTCGTCCGGCGGACCCTGCTGCGCCTGGTGCTGCGGCGCGAGTTGTGGAACGGCAACCGGGAGCGCTGGCGCGACCTGCTCTCCCGCGACCCGCAGCGTTCGATCATCATGTGGGCGTACCGATCCCACGCGACCAATCGCGCCCGGTTCCTCGCCGCCGAGCGGGATCCGGAGTTCGCGCACCTGACGTTCGTGCGGGTGCGCTCGCATCGCGAGGCCGAGGCGTTTGTTGCGTCGTTGCCCGTATTCAAGCCGTAGCCGGGTGCCCATGGGGGCAGTGCGTTGCCCGTGTCGAAGCCGTAGCCGGGTGTCCAATGAGGGCGGTGCGTTGCCCGTATCGAAGCCGTAGCTGGGTGTCCATTGAGGGTGGAGCGCAACCCGTAGCCAACTATCGACCACCCGGAACATCGAGTTGTCCACTCAGCGGGACAGATCCGTCGAATCGGTCATACACGGCTCTCGCGTACGTATGATTCGGTCTCGTCTGCCAGGCATGACGGGTAGTGAAGAGAAACGCGTTTCACGTTCGAGGAGAGCTCATGGCCATCGTTCGCTCGGTTCCCGAGACCGCCGACGGGCGCCGTCGGCTCGCTCTGGACAGTCCGGTCGATCGGCGGCCCATCGATGAGATCGAGGTCGCCACCGCCGCGGATGTGGCGAGCGCCGTGGCGAAAGCGCGTGCGGCGCAGGCTGAGTGGGGTGCGCGGTCGGTGAAGGACCGGGCGGCCGTGGTGCGGGCGGCGGTCGAGGTGCTCGTGGCGCGGCGGGACGAGGTCGTCGCCACCGTGTGCGCGGAGACCGGTAAGCCGCGGGTCGAGGCGCTGATGGTGGAGATCGTGCCGTCGTGCGACTTCATCAACTACTGGAGCGCGCACGCGGACAAGACGCTGCGACCTCGGCGGCAGAGGCTGCACGGGTCGCTGCGGATGCTGAAGAAGCTCTACATCCAGCAACAGCCGCTCGGCGTGGTCGGGGTGATCACCCCGTGGAACGGGCCGTTCGTGCTCTCGCTCAACCCGGTGGTGCAGGCGCTGCTGGCCGGAAACGCCGTGCTGCTCAAGCCTTCCGAGGTGACGCCGCGCTCGGGCGAATGGGTCGCGCGCATCCTGCACGAGGCCGGGGTGCCCGAGGACGTGTTGCAGGTCCTGCACGGCGACGGCGAGACCGGGGCGGCGCTGGTCGGCGCGGACATCGACAAGGTGTGCTTCACCGGCAGCGTCGGCACCGGCCGCAAGATCGCCGCCGCGTGCGCCGAACGGTTGCTGCCCTACACGCTCGAACTGGGCGGCAAGGACGCCATGATCGTCTGCGCGGACGCCGATATCGAGCAGGCCGCGGCGGGCGCGGTGTATCTGTCGATGTTCAACACCGGGCAGGTGTGTATGAGCGTCGAGCGGATCTATGTCGTGGAGAGCGTCGCCGACGAATTCGTCCGGCGCGTCACCGAGATCGCGCGCGCGGTCACTTACGGGCCCGGCGAGGCCGATATGGGTCCGTTGTTCTGGGACCGTCAGCTCGATGTCATCACGCGGCATCTGGACGACGCGAAGACCAAGGGGGCCGACATCGTGGTCGGCGGCGCGCCCGCGACCGGGGAGGGGCTGTACTTCCAGCCGACCGTCGTCGTCGACGCCACGCACGAGATGCAGCTCATGACCGAGGAGACCTTCGGGCCGATCGTCACCATCACCCGGGTACGGGACGAGGACGAGGCGATCCGGCTGGCCAACGACTGCAAGTACGGGCTGAGCGGCTCGGTGTTCACCAAGGACGCCGCCAAGGCGCGCCGCATCGCCGCCCGGCTGCACACCGGTTCGGTGGTGCACAACGACGCGTCGGTCGTGTACGGGGTGCCCGAGGCGCCGTTCGGCGGGCGCAAGGACAGCGGGGTCGGGCGGGTCAACGGGACCGACGGGCTGTTGGGGTTCACCCACGCCCAGCCCGTGCTCATCGACCGCGGTTTCGAGCAGGGCAGCATTCGATACCCGTACTCGGAGAAGGCGATTCGCAATCTGGAAAGCATGATTCGGTACGGGTTCGGTACCAAGTTGGGCCGTCGGCTCACCTCCTGACCCCGCCGAATCCGTAGACGACCGAGAGGTAACCCGTGCCCGAACTCCATCCGTGCGAACTCGTGGACGCGTCGTTCACCGCGACCGCGCGGCACCGCTTCGTCAACAGCGTCGAGTTGGCCGTCACGCCCGAGCAGGTGTTCGAGGTGCTGGCCCAGGCCGGCACCTGGCCGAAGTGGGCGTCGGTGATCACCCATGTCGAGTGGACCAGTCCGGAACCGCGCGGGGTGGGCACGACGCGCACCGTGCGGATGCGGGCGGGGATGGTCGGCGACGAGGAGTTCCTGGTGTGGGAACCGTTCCGGCGCATGGCGTTTCGGTTCAATGCTTCGACGGTCAAGGGGATCACGGCGTTCGCGGAGAACTACGATATCGTGCCGACCGCCGAGGGGTGCCGGTTGACCTGGACCCTCGCCATGAGCGGGGATCGGGCGACCGAGGTGTCGCTGCGGCTGTTCCGGCCGGTGATGAATCTGACGTTCCGCCGCTTCCTGCGGAAGCTGCGCACGCTGACCGACCGGCGGTACGCGGCCGTATGAGGCGGGCGCCCTGGAACGGTTCGCCGCCACGGGATTCCGCCGAGGCGCGCGCCCGCATCATCGACGCGGCGATGCGCTGTATCGATCGGCACGGCGCGGGTAAGGCGCGGCTGTCGGACGTGGCGGCGGAACTCGGCGTGATCCGGCAGACGGTCTATCGCCATTTCCCCAGTACCGAGGACCTTTTCGCGGCGGTCGGCCACGCGGCCGCCGAGGAGTATCTCGAGCGCCTCCTCACCCACCTGCGCGGTATCACCGATCCCGCCGAGATGGCCGTGGAGGCCGTCGCCTACACCGTCGAGCGCCTGCCGCACGACCGCTACCTCGGCCTGCTGCTGTCCGCCGGCCAGCCCACGGTCTTCTCCCGCGCCGCCACCGGCGAGGTCGCCTTCGACATCTCCCGCCGCCTCTTCGAACGCTCCGAGATCGATTGGGCCGCACACGGTTACACCGGCCCCACCCTGACCGAGGTCATCGAATACCTGCTGCGCGTTTTGCTCTCGTTCGTGGTCGACCCCATGCCCGCCACCCGAAACGGGGCCGAATTGCGCGCGTTCCTGCGCCGCTGGGTCGCGCCCGCGATCACGGCGGGAGCCGTGGTGCCGGTGCGCTGAGTCGGGGGCTTGTGGCCCGGTGAATCAGCAGGCGCGGCAGTGGGCCTTGCGCCCTGGCGAATCAGCAGGCGTGCGAGTCGGTGGGCTCGTGGCCAGGCGAGTCAGCAGACGTGAGGGTCGGGCCTTCGCCTCCGCTTAATCGGCAGTGCGGGAGTCGGTGGGCTTGTGGCCCCGACGAATCAGCAGGCGCGGCTGTGGAGCCTTGCGCCTCCGTTGAATCAGGCAGGCGTGGGAGTCGGGGGCTTGTGGCCCCGGCGAATCAGCAGGCGTGGGAGTCGGATTCCGGGGTGAGGTGGGTGAGGGCTTCGTCGACTGTGGGGGTGAAGTTGAGGAGGCGGTCGAGGCCTACTACCTCGAAGAGGTGGCGGAGGTCGGGGGTGGCGGCGGCCAGGAGGAGGGGGCAGTTCGCGGATTCGGCTCGCTGGTGGGCGGTGAGGAATACCGAGATGCCGGTGGAATCGCAGTAGAGCAAGGGGGAGAGGTCGAGGATCACGCCGCCGCCGGGGGTGAAGGGGAGGTCGTCGAGGACGGCGGTGAGTTGGGGGGAGGTGAAATGATCCAGTTCCCCGCTCACCGTCAGTACCTGGATGTCACTGCGGCGGACGTCGTGGGTGATGGTGAGAGTCGGTCTGGTCACGGTTCTCCTGGTAGTTCGGGGTCGGTGATCAGCATGCCCAGCTTCGTCGAAGTTATGCCATTGCGCCTACGCTTCGGTACCGGGAGTGGAACGATCATTCGCGCGAGGCCGGAAGAGAGGACAGCCGATGGCGGGCAGCCGGGGCGTCTTCGCCGCGGACGACGAGGTGGGACGCGATCTGGCGGCGGTGGATTGGGCCGCCACGCCGCTCGCCGATCCGCGGGGCTGGCCGCAGAGTCTGCGGACCGCGGTGAACATTCTGCTGTCGTCCCGGTTCTCGATGTGGATGGCGTGGGGCCCGGAGCTGACGTTCTTCTGCAACGCCGCCTACCGCCGGGACACGCTGGGCCGGAAGTATCCGTGGGCGCTGGGCCGTCCGGCGCGGCAGGTGTGGGCGGAGATCTGGCACGACATCGGCCCGCGCATCGAGAGCGTGCTGGCCACCGGCGAGGCGACCTGGGACGAGGCGCTGCTGCTGTTCCTGGAACGGTCGGAGTATCGGGAGGAGACCTACCACACCTTCTCCTACAGCCCCTTGCGCGACGACGCGGGCGCGGTGGTGGGGATGCTGTGCGTGGTCAGTGAGGAGACCGAACGGGTCATCGGGGCGCGGCGGATGGCGACGCTGCGCGATCTGGGCTCGGACCCGTCCGTGATCCGTACCGAAGGGGAGATGCTGGATTTCGTTGCGGCGCAACTGGCCCGCAACCCCCGCGATCTGCCCTTCACCCTGCTCTATCTGTTCGACGGCGACGGCCTGGCCCGGCTACGGGCGAGCAGCGGGATCGGTACGGGACATCCGGCGGCCCCGGCGGAGCTGACCGCGGACCCGGCGGACCCGTGGCCGCTGGCGGCGGGCCCCGAGCCGATCCCGCTCGACGATCCGCGCTTCGGGGAGCTGCCGACCGGCGAATGGGCCGAGCCGCCGACCCACGCGCTGGTGGTTCCGCTTCGGCGGCAAGGGGATTCGCCGCTGGGGCTGCTCGTCGCGGGATTGAACAGGTATCGGCCGATCGACGCGGCGTACCGGGATTTCGTCCAGCTCGTCGCCGGGCATCTCGCGGCCGGGATCGCGGGGGCGCGGGGGTATGCCGAACAGCGCCGCCGCGCCGAGGAACTGGCCGAACTCGATCGGGCGAAGACCATCTTCTTTGCCAATATCAGCCACGAGTTCCGCACGCCGCTCACCCTGATCATGGATCCGGTACGGGAGTTGCGCGAGCGGCTGGGCGAGGCCGATCCGGCGGTGCGCGCGGATCTGGAACTGGTGCACCGCAACGGTTTACGGCTCGGCAAGCTGGTGAACTCGCTGCTGGACTTCTCGCGTATCGAGGCCGGGCGGATGCGGGCGCGTCACGAGCCGGTCGAGCTGGCCGGGCTCACCGCCGAATTGGCGAGCGTGTTCCGGTCGGCGGTGGAGAAGGCCGGGCTGCGGCTCGAGGTCGACTGCCCGCCGTTGCCGCGGCCGGTGTACGTCGATCGGGGCATGTGGGAGAAGGTGATCCTGAACCTGCTGTCGAACGCGCTGAAGTTCACCTTCGAGGGAACGATTCGGGTGGCGGTCCGGGAGGACGGCGGGGAGGCCGTGGTGACCGTCGCCGATACCGGGGTGGGGGTGCCCGCGGCGGAGATGCCGCGGCTGTTCGAGCGGTTCCATCGCGTCGAGAACGCCCGCGCCCGCTCGCACGAGGGCAGCGGCATCGGGTTGGCGTTGGTGCGGGAGTTGGTCGTGCTGCACGGCGGGACCATCGACGCGGAATCGGCCGAAGGGGTCGGGACCAGTTTCACGGTGCGGCTGCCCTTCGGGCGGGCGCATCTGGCCGACGCCGCGATCGCCGCGCCCGGCGAGGCGCCCGTGGCGGACGACAGCGCCGAACCCTATGTGCAGGAGGCGTGGCGGTGGCTGCCGGACGCCGAGTCGGATGCCGAAGTCGTTGCGGCGGTGAGTAATTCGCCCGACGCGCGGGTGCTGGTGGCCGATGACAACGCCGATATGCGGGATTACCTGACCCGGCTGTTGCGCGGCGCGGGCTATCGGGCCGAGGCGGTCGCCGACGGTCGCGAGGCCCTGAACGCGGTGCGCGCGGGGGTGCCGGATCTGGTCGTCGCCGATGTGATGATGCCCGGTCTGGACGGGCTGGCGCTGGTGAACGCGCTGCGCGCCGATCCGCGCACGGCGTCGGTGCCGGTGGTGCTGCTGTCGGCCCGCGCGGGGCAGGAGGCGTCCGCGGAGGGGCTGCGGGCCGGGGCGGACGACTACCTGGTGAAGCCGTTCGCCGCGGCCGATCTGCTGGCCCGGGTGCGCGCCACCATCGAGCTGGCCCGGCTGCGCGGGCACCATTCGCGGTGGCGTGCGGCGCTGATCGACTCGTTGCAGGAGGCGTTCTTCGTCTGCGACGCGACGGGTGCGGTCATCGAGATCAACGCGGCGTTCACCGACACCCTCGGCTACGGCCCCGAGGGCCTGCCGTACCGGCCGATCCACCCCTGGTGGCCCCGCGCCGAATCCGACCCCCAAGCGGTCGCCTTGATCGAGCGCGTCTTCGCCGGCGTCCGCCGCGAGAGCCGCGGCACCCACACCGTCCCCGCCGTCCACCGCGACGGCCGCCGCCTCTGGCTCCGCCTCGCCTGCAACGAGGTCCGCGACCCCGACACCGGCCGCCGCGCCCTGGTCGGCACCCTCCGCGACGTCACCGCCGAACGCTATGCCGCCCAACGCGAAACGGCCCTCGCCGCTTTGAGCACCCGCATCGCCGACGCCACCAACCCGAGCGCCGTGGTAGCGGTGGCCATCGATGAACTGAAGCGCCTCTGGCATGCGGAGGAGGTCATCGCCGCGTTGTTCACCGACGATGAGGCCCCCACGATCACGAGCACGGAGGACCAGCGGCCGCGGAACGTGCCGACGGCACCCAGCGAGGCGTCCGCGCGTCCGGGGGCGACCGGCGGCGAGGTGTCGCCGCATCGGGAGTCGCTGTCGGAGCGGGAGATTGGGGCCGAGGGGGAGTCGCCGTCTGTCCCGCCGACTTGTGGCGAGGGCCGGGAGTCTTTGTCGGAGCAGGAGATTGGGGCCGAGGTACCCTCTCGTCGGGATTCGCTGTCGGAGCGGCAGACTCGGGCCGATGGGTCGTCCTGTGGGGAGTCGCCGTCCGATAGCGAGGTGTCTTCGGGTCGGGAGTTGCTGTCGGAGCAGGAGATTGGGGCCGAGGCGCCCTCGCGTCGGGAATCGCTGTCGGAGCAGCAGTCCGTGGTCGCTGGGTCGTCGCGGGGGGAGTCGCGGTCCGTTTCGCCAACTGGCGATGAAGTGCTTTCGGGGCGGGAGTCTCTGGCCGAGCCGCTGAGTGGGGCTGAGGGGGTGGCGGGTTCAGAGGTGTTGTCCGAGTGGGGGAGTGGGGGGCGGTGGGAGGTGTTGGACGAGGCGGTTCGGGGGGTTTTGGAGCGGGTGGCGGGGGAGGTGCCTTTGCGGGTGGTGGGGGAGGGGAGTTGGGTGGGGGTGGGGGTGGGGCATCCGGAGGGGCGGTTGGCGGTGGTGGTGGAGTTGGGGAGGAGGGGTGGGTTCGGGCGGGAGGACGAGCAGTTGTTGGGGTTGTTGGCGGGGCATGTGGCGCAGGCGTTGACTCGGGCGCACGATATCGATCAGCAGCGGGCTACGGCCATCGCGTTGCAGCGGGCGATTCTGGGGCCCGCGCGGTTGCCGGCGGGGTTCGCCGTGCGGTACGAACCCGCCACGCGGCCTTTGGAAGTCGGCGGGGACTGGTACGACGTGGTGCCGTTGCCGGACGAGCGGATCGGGATCGTGGTGGGCGACTGCGTGGGGCACGGGCTGGCGGCGGCCGCGGTGATGGGGCAGTTGCGCAGCGCGTGTCGCGCCCTGCTGCTCGAACAGGCAAGTCCCGCACAGACTCTCGCGGCGCTCGACCAGTTCGCGGCGGGTGTGCCGGGGGCGCGCTTCACCACCGTGTTCTGCGGCGTTCTCACGCCCGAGACGGGGGAGCTGAGTTACGCCAGCGCGGGGCATCCGCCGGGGATCCTCACCCGGCGCGACGGCACCGTGGCGCTGCTCGACGCGGGCCGCTCGCTCCCGCTGGCGGTGCGGCCGGGAAACGTTCGCCCGCAAGCGGATTGCCGTATCCCGCCGCGCGCCACGCTGATGCTCTACACCGACGGGCTGGTCGAACGCCGCCGCCGCTCGCTGACCGTCGGCATCGAGCAGGCGGGCGACGCGCTGCGGGAGGGCCGCGGCCTGATCGTCGACGAACTGGCGACCCGGATCATGGCGCGCATGGCGCCCCGGGAGGGATTCGTCGACGACGTGGCGCTGCTGCTCTACCGGCATCCCGCGCCGCTGGACATCGTCTTCCCCGCGATCGCCGCGCAGATCCCGCCCGTGCGGCACGCGTTACGAGACTGGTTGCGGCGCAGCGATATTCCCCGCGCGCTCGCCCAGAACATCCTCGTCGCCGCGGGGGAGGCGTGCGCCAACGCCATCGAACACGGCCACCGCGACGCGCCCGGCCAGGACATCCGGCTGCGGGCCGAGGTGTCGATGGATCGGCTCGAGCTCACCGTCTCCGACACGGGCCGCTGGAAGACGCCCGATCCGGTCCGCAACAGCCACCGCGGCCGCGGAACGCATCTGATGCGCGCCCTCATGGAACACGTGGACATCACCTCCACGCCCACCGGAACGACCGTCGCCATGAAGACGAGGATCCCCTGATGCCCACGCCCCTCTCCTTCGCGCACGGCCGCCGCGCCGACGGGACGCCCGTGCTCACCGCGATCGGCGAGATCGACATGTCCAACGCGAAAACCTTTGCCGCCGAACTGGATCGGGACTCCGGTCCGCTGGTGGTCGATCTCGTCGGCGTCGAATATCTGGACAGCGCGGGGTTGAGTCTGCTGTTGCAGCACGCCGACCGGCTCGAGCTGATCGCGACCTCGTTGCTCGAACCGGTGCTCGAGCTGTCCGGTCTGGCGGAGTTGACGACGATTCACCGCGCCTGACGTTATCCCGCGACGGGGGCGGGTAGCCGAATCACTGGTGCATCGTTGCGCCGCATCGAGAGTCGACGTCGAAGGACGAGATCCATGAGCACACACGACACCACCACCCTGCTGACCCAGTTACGCGCGATCCTCGAGCTCACCCACACCGAAACCCAAGTGGCCGAGACCCGGATCGCGCAGGCGCGCACCGAGGCCGTGCGCCGCGAGCTGACGGAGAACGCCGACAACGCGCGTGCCCGCGCGGCCGATATCGAGGCCGCGATCCGCGAGCTGGGCGGTTTTCCGGAGGTGGTCGGTCCCCTTCTCGGGCGGGCCGCCGCCACGGTCAAGGCGATCGCGGAGCAGGCCCAGCCGTTCGACGAGGCCCTGCTCGGCGACCTCGCGCTGGAACATCAGCTGCTCGACCGGGCGCGCTATGTCAAGGCGCTGGCCACCACCGCCGAACGGCCCGAGGTGGTCGAGTTGGCGGATCGGCTGGTCACCGCGCACGCGGCGACCGTCGACTGGCTGACCACGGTGCTGGCCGAGGACGCGCTCGGCGGCCCGGCGGCCTTGCGCCGCACGCCTTTCCAGGCGGCGACGGGGACGATGGTGAAGCTGGTGGTCATTCCGGTCACCTGGTATACGCGTGGGCTGGACCGCGCGCTGGACGCGTTCCGCAATACGCCGCCCACGCTCAACGAGTTGTTCTCGCGGGGGGCGCGCGCGGGTGAGGTGGCGGCCGAGACCGTCACGGCCTCCCGCGACGCCGCGCTCGAGGCGGCCGAACGGGTCACCCGCCGGGAGGGGGCCGACGAGGCGGCCGACAGCCTGCACGCCACCCGCGCCACGGTCGGCGTGCTCGAGCCCGGTGAGCTGCCGATTCCGGACTACGACAACCTGACCACCAATCAGGCCGTGGCCGCGATCAAGCAGCTGGACGATCCGGCCGATGTGCGGGTGGTGCTCGCCTATGAGGAGGCGCACAAGAAGCGGCAGGGTGTGGTCTCGGCCGCACAGACGCGGGTGGCCGCGATCGCCCAGGAGGTGACGGGGCTGGACTGAGCCCGAATTCGATTGTCGGCCCGCCGGTATGCGACCGGCGGGCCGGTTCGGATTTCTTGAGGGGCGACCGCGCTTCCCGCCCGGTGCGTCGCCGCCCGGATTCCCCGCTGACCGACGCGGGTATTCGGCGGGGTACGGTTATCGGAGGACACGCAGGTGTCCGTCGTCGCCCCCGACGGCTGGATTTGTCTCCACTGGTTCCACGCGATAGCTTCGAACGAGAACGACTTCGGCTGGTGTGCCCTCGGGTCGGTGAAGCAGCTCGCTGTCCCCCGCGGCAGATCACCAACGCCCAAGGGGGCTTTCGTGGAAGTCGAGACTGGTCTCGGTAATTCGTGGACCGCTCTTCCGTATCCGGTGCTCGTGGTCGATTCCGCGGGTGTCGTCGTGACGGTCAACGATCCCGTTCGAACGGTGTTACCCGGTGTTTCGCCGGGCGCGGCCCTGCGCGACGTGGGGCCGGAATGGCTGTGCGGCGCGCACGAGGTGGACGAACCGGTGGCGGTGTCCGGCAGTGTGGCCGGACGTGATTTCGACGCCCACCCCGTGGCCCTGCCCGGCGGTGAGGTGATGTGGTGGCTGGTGGAGGACACCGGCCGGTTGCTGCGGGAGGCCGAGGCGGCCCTGGCGCGCGAGCGGGAACGGGCCGCGCTGCTCGCCGAGGCGTCCACGGTGCTGATGTCGTCGCTGAACGTCGACCGGTGCATGGCCGCCGCGGTCCGGCTCGCCGCCCGGCATCTCGCGGACGCCGCGGTGCTCGTGGCTCCCGCACAGGGACAACGGCTTCCGATCGTGCACGGCTGTGCCGACGGCAGTGTGCGGCAGCGGACGGTGATCGCCGATCCGGACGCGGTCGCGGGACTCACCGAGGCGCTGCGCGGGTTTCCGCCGGTGCCGTCGCGGTGGATCGATCCGGCGAGCGTGCCGGAGTGGTTGATTCCCGACGATTTCGCCGGGCCGGTCGGGTCGGTGGTGATCACTCCGCTGCCCGGTCACGGGGTTCCGGCGGGGGCGCTGGTGTTGTTGCGGCACACCGATCAGATGGCGTTCAGCGAGGGCGAGGAGGTGTTCGCGCGGCTGTTCGCCGCGCGGGCGGGCGCCGCGCTGTCGGCCGCGCGGCTCTACGCCGAACAGGCCGCGATCACCGGTACGCTCATGCGAGATCTGTTGCCGCCCAAGCTGCAACGCGCGCACGGCGTCGAATTCGCCGGGGGCTACCGGGCTTCCGAGCACTACGAGGTGATCGGCGGGGACTTCTACGACGTCCATCCCGCCCGTGACGAGGACGGGGAGACACTGGTCGCGCTCGGGGACGTGTGCGGCAAGGGACTCGAGGCGGCGGTGCTCACCGGCAAGATCCGCAACACCCTGCACGCGTTGACGCCCATGGCCGTCGACCACGAGCGGGTGCTGCGGCTGCTCAACAGCGCGATGCTGTCCTCGCACCACACCCGGTTCGCCACGCTGGTGCTGGCGTCGGTGGCCCGCCGCGACGGTCAGGTCCGGTTGCGGCTGACCTGCGCCGGGCATCCGGCACCGCTGATCGTGCGCACCGACGGCCGCGTCGAAACCGCCGACACGCGAGGCACTCTCATCGGCGCGCTGCCGAAGATCTCCGCGCAGACGTTCCGCACGACCCTCGCGCCCGGGGAGACCTGCCTGCTCTACACCGACGGGGTCACCGAGGCCCGCGGCGGGCCGATGGGCGAGGACCTGTTCGGCGAGGAACGCCTCGCCGCCGGGCTCGCCGAATGCGCGGGTCTGCCCGCCGAGGCGGTGGTGGAACGGATCCAGATGCTCACCTCGCAATGGATCGGCACACGCAAGCACGACGACATCGCGATGGTGGCGATCACCGCGCCGCATCGGACGTATCTGAGTGCGGTGGATGGGCGGACGGCGGGGAGGTATACGGCGTGAGCGTGCGTCGCGTGGGGGCGGCGGGTCGCGGTGGGACCCGGCGTGCGGTGGGTTGTCGGAGTGGGGGCTCGGAAAGGTGTGCGGGATGAGTACGGAACGGCTGTGGGAGGCCGTGGTCGCCCGGGACGAATACGCGGCGGTCGCGGCGGTTTTCGCGGCGTTGGACGCGGGGATGTCGGCGGAGGAGGTGTTGCTCGAGGTGATCGCGCCCGTACAGCATCGGGTCGGGACGGAGTGGGCGGCCGATCGATTGACGGTCGCGCAGGAGCACGCGGCGACGGCGATCAATGATCGGGTGATCGCGGCGTTGGCGCATCGAAGCGCTGACAGCGTTGTGTCGCAACGGGATTCGGTGGGGCGGCGGGGGCGGGTGACGGTGGCGTGTGTGGATGGGGAGTGGCATGCGTTGCCGGCGCGGATCTTGGCGGAGGTGTTGCGGTTGCGGGGGTGGGAGGTGGATTTTCTCGGGGCGCATGTGCCCACGCCGCATTTGATCGCGCATCTGCATCAGCACGGGTCGGAGGCGGTGGCGTTGTCGTCGTCGATCGCGACGCGGCTGCCGACCGCGCACGCGGCGATCACCGCGTGTCAGGCGGCGGGGGTGCCGGTGCTGGTGGGCGGTGCGGCCTTCGGGCCGGACGGGCGGTACGCGCGGAAGCTGGGCGCCGACGGATGGGCGGGGGACGCCCGCGCGGCGGCCGACCGTCTGGCGCAAGGGTTTTCGCGGGTACACAGCTCGCCGACCCTGCAACCCATCGATGAGCTGCCGCATCTGGCCGATCAGGAGTACACGCTGGTCAGCCGGATCTCGGGGCAGTTGGTGCGGGCGACCATGGCCGGTCTGGCGGAACGGTTCCCGGCGCTGCGGGCCTACACGGCCCGGCAGACGCAGCACACCGCGGAGGATGTCGCGCACATCGTCGAGTTCCTGACCACCGCGCTCTACATCGATGACGAGGAGTTGTTCACCGGGTTCATCGCCTGGACCGCGGGCATTCTCGGCGCGCGCGGGGTGCCGCCGGGCGCGCTGCCCCCGGCGCTGGAGGTGCTGGCGGGGCAGCTGACGGAGTTCCCGCGCGCGCTGGCCCTGCTCGCGGCCGCGCGCGCCGCGCTCGACAGCGACGCGCTGCCGGGCGCCGGACTGGGGACGCCCGCATGAGGCGCACGGTGCCGGTGTCCGGGAATCTCGACTACGAGAACGCCGACGCGTTCGTGGCGGAGGTGGAGCGGTTGCTCGCGGAGCGGCCGGAGACCACGCGATTGCATCTGGATTGCACCGAGTTGACGTTCTGCGACTCGACCGGGCTGTCCGCGCTGCTGTTGATCCGCCGGCTCACCGAGACGGCGGGCATCGAGCTGCATCTGGACAACCGGCCGCCGGTGCTGGACCGAATGCTCGGTCTCACAGGCACTTTCGATCATCTGGTCGCCACGGCGGGGACGCCGGAGTCGGCGGGCGGCGGGCGTGACGAATCGCTGAACTCCCCTCCACTTTCAACATATAGCCGACAGGGGGCCTTGCGGCAAGGCCCGGGGGGTGCCGCAGAATAACCCGCCTCAGCCGAAATCGACGGATAGGCGGTTCATGTTCGACGTCATCATTGCCGGGGCCGGACCGACGGGCGCGATGCTCGCCGCGGAACTGCGGTTGCACGGGGTCGATGTGCTCGTGGTGGAGCGGGAGGCCGAGCCGCCCGCGTTCGTGCGGGCGCTCGGCCTGCACGTGCGCAGCATCGAGGTGATGGATCAGCGTGGTCTGCTCGAGCGGTTTCTCGAACACGGCCGCCGCTTCCCGGTCGGCGGGTTCTTCGCCGCGCTCACCAAGCCCGCGCCCGAGGGGCTCGACACCGCGCACGCCTACACCCTCGGCATACCCCAGACGATCACCGACCGGTTGCTGCTCGAGCACGCGGTGGAGGTCGGGGCCGAGATCCGGCGGGGCGCGGAACTGGTCGGGCTGACCCAGGACGAGCAGGGCGTGACCGTCCGGCTGGCGGATGGGACCGAGGTGCGCTCGCGCTATCTGGTGGGTTGCGACGGCGGGCGCAGTACGGTGCGCAAACTGCTCGGGGTCGGGTTTCCGGGGGAGCCGACGCGGGTGGAGACCCTGCTGGGGGAGATGGAGGTGGGCGTCTCGCCGGAGACGGTCACCGAGGTGGTGACCCGGGTGCGCGAGGTGCAGAAGCGGTTCGGGCTCGGGCCGGTGGGGGAGGGGCGGTACCGCGTCGTCGTGCCCGCCGACGGGGTGAGCGAAAACCCTTCGGAGCCACCGACTCTCGACGATTTCAAGCGGCAGTTGCGGGCGACCGCGGGGACGGATTTCGGGGTGCATTCGCCGCGGTGGCTGTCCCGGTTCGGCGACGCGACGCGGCTGGCCGAGCGGTATCGGGTCGGCCGGGTGCTGCTGGCGGGGGACGCGGCGCACGTGCATCCGCCCACCGGCGGGCAGGGGCTCAATCTCGGGGTGCAGGACGCGTTCAACCTCGGCTGGAAACTCGCGGCGGAGGTCGCGGGGTGGGCCCCGGCGGGACTGCTGGACAGCTATCACACCGAACGGCATCCGGTGGCCGCGGACGTGTTGAACAACACGCGCGCGCAGATGGAGTTGCTGGCCACCGAGCCCGGGCCGCAGGCGGTGCGAAAGCTGTTGGCGGAGTTGATGGATTTCGACGAGGTGAACCGGTATCTGATCGAGAAGGTGACCGCGATCGGGGTGCGCTACGACTTCGGTACGGGACATGAACTGCTCGGGCGGCGGTTGCGCGACGTGCCGTTGACGGGCGGGCGGCTGTACGAGTCGATGCGGGGCGGGCGCGGGCTGCTGCTGGATCGGACCGGGAAGCTGTCGGTCGACGGGTGGGCCGATCGGGTGGATCACCTGGTGGATGTCGACGCGGAACTCGATGTTCCGGCGGTGTTGTTGCGGCCCGATGGGCATGTGGCGTGGGTGGGGGAGGATCAGGACGGGTTGGTCGCGCAGGTGACGCGGTGGTTCGGGGCGGCGGGCTGATCGAGCCACGGTCTCATGTTCGGCGGGGCGGGCCTCGGAAATCGGTTGTGGGCGTTCAGGTTCGGGCGGGGACGTTCAGGTCGAGGGCTTCGGCGCGGCCGCGGGCGTCGAAGGTGATCGTGCCGGTGAGGGTGGGGGAGTCGACGGTCAGCAGGGTGTAGTCCGGGGTGAAGGTCCAGTTCATGCCGCGCAGCACGAGATAGCGGGTGATCGCGCGGCGGTGGTCGCGCAGGGAGAGGGTGGTGAGGCCCTGGGTGAGGGTGCGCATGACGCGGGTCGGGTCGGGGGCGGGGAGGCGGAAGGCCGGGTGTTCGACGAGGAAGGCGACGGTCGTGCCGTCCGCGCCCGCACCCAGGTAGCTGGTCCACCGGCCCGTCACGGCCTTGGCCGCCTCGGTCTGGGCGGTCGCGACCTGGAGGGGGCGGGGGCCGGGGAACGCGTCGAACGGCAGTTCCGCCGTGGCCAATTCGGCGATCCGGTGCGCGATCCCGAAGTCCCGCACCGTCTCCGACAGCTTGGACACCGCGGGCGGGAACCCCGACGGATTCGCCCACGCCCACATCCACGTCCCGGCCCCCACCGCCGCGGACCCGAGGAAATGGAACCGCGGGCACTCGATCGCCCCCCGCTCGGTATCGAACGCGAACACCCCCGCCCGCATATTCACCCGCCAGGAATGCTCCCCCAACACCTCACCCAGATACACCCGATGCTCGAACGACAACAGCGCGGCATCATCCAACAAATCCGGAAAGCGAGGTGATCGCGGCACGGTGGCACTCTAAAACGCCTGCGCCGCACGCGCACCGAGGACGGTCCCCATCGCCCGATCAGGCCACGAGACTCCAGACGACCAGGGGCACAAGGCAGATCAGATAACCGATTCCCGCGACCACCCCCAACCGGTGCACCCGCGTGCCGATACGACCAACTGAACCCACCCCGGAATCACGGACGATTCGTATCACGCGGGGTAGGTTCAGTGGGGACGTGACGGTTGTCAGTCCGGGGGTTCGCCTGAGCCCTCCGTGGTGTCTGTGGCGGGTTCGGGATGTTGGTTTTGGGCGGGGGTTTTGTCGTCGGGGGTGGGTGGGGTTTTGTCGCGGTCGGGTTTGATGGGGACCTCGTCGCTGTATTCGTCGCCTTGGTTGGGTTTCGTCACGGGGGCGGGGTTGCCGGGTGGGGGGTGGCTGAAACAAGGTCAGGGGTGGAGGGATTTGGTGGTGGGGGAGGTGGGGGTGGTGGTGGGGTCGGGGTGGGTGTGGAGGAGGCGGTCGGCGGTGCCGGAGGTGGTGACGGTGAACCAGTAGTGTTCGTTCTTGAAGTGGTGTAGGCGGTGGTTGCGGCGGACGGCCTGGAACAGGCGGGTGCGGGGCTGGTAGTCGGTGTGGATGAGGTAGTGGGTCCACTCGTAGTTGAGGCCCAGGGCGCCGAGGACCACCAGGAAGGTCAGGCCGAGGCCGGGGTGTGGGAAGGCCAGCAGGGCGATCGCGATCAGGGCGGGGAGCAGCCACAGGAACGTCTGCCACGGGATGAAGACCAGCGGGACGTCGCGGGGATCGGCGTGGTGCTCACGGTGTTTGCGGGCCAGCAGGGAATCGATGGTGAGGGGGCCGAGACGCCTTGGGCGCCAATGCAATACGCATACGTGGATCACCCACTCCGCGAACGGGAACACCGCCAGCATCACCAGCGGAACCACCGCGTCGCCGAGGCCCCAGCCGCCCACGATCAGCCGCGCGACGAGCGCCCCGGCGAGCATGGCGGCGATGATCCACGGCGAGGGCCGTCGCACGAACACCGCGAACGCCGCGCCGAGCGTGAACCGCCCGCGATCGGTCCTTGTCGTCATTTGTTCTCTCCTGACTCGTCCAGGCCGCGCAGCACCGGTTCGAATTCCGCCGCCGCGGCCGACAACAGTTCCCCCGCCGCCCGCCGGGCCGCCGCCGCGTCCCCGGCGCGCACGGCCCCGGCCAGCGCGCGATACCGCTCGATCCGGCTCACCTCGGCGACCATGACCTGCGCCAGGGCGGCCATGGTCGGCTCGTAGACCACCCGCAGATTGTTGAACAGCAGCCGGAACACGACGGAATCGGCGGCGTCGACCAGCACCTCCCAGAACCGCAGCGCCGCCCACTGCTGCTCCACCGGATCGCCTTGGTGCGCAAGGGAATCCACCGCGTCGTCGAGGGCGTCGGCGCGGGCGGTATCGGCCCGTTCGGCCGCGAGCGCGGCGACCTCGCGGCCCATCGCCGAGCGCGTCTCGAGGATGCTGCGCACGACCGCCGTGTCCAGCCGCCCCTTGCGCACGAGCAGCCGCGGCAGCATGTCCACCCCGGCGTGCCGCCGGAAATCGCGCACGGTCGTCGCCCCGCCCTGACGCACCTCGACCAGGCCGGTATGGGCCAGCCGCTGCAACGCCTCCCGGACCGTCGGTCGCGACACGCCCAGCGTCTCGGCCAGTTGGCGTTCGGCGGGCAGGGCCGCGCCGGGGGGCAGTTCGCCGTCGAGCACCTCGTCCACCAGCTGTTCGAAGACCGTGTCGGGGACGGTGCGACGGTCGATGCGCTGCAAGGCCATTCGCCCACGCTAGCCCCGAGATTGGTAAGAGGTCAAGTGGTCAGACCAGTCGATAACCGGATGAGGCGGCCTGCCTGCATCGCCTACGATTCGACCAGCAACAATGTCCGTGGGGCAGAGCGCCCGCAGCACCCAAAGCAGCAGGGGAGAGACGAACCATCGTGGCCGACGACAACGCAGCCGAGCAGAACGAGGCACTGAGCGAGGAGTCGCTCTCCGCCGCGGCCGACGCGGCGGAAAAGGCGTTCGCCGCTGCCACCACCCTCGACGAGCTCGCCGCCGCCAAGACCGAGTACATGGGCGGCAAGTCGCCGATCTCGTTGGCGCAGCGCTCGCTCGGCTCGTTGCCCAAGGAGCAGAAGGCCGACGCGGGCAAGCGGGTGAACGTCGCGCGCGCCCGGGTCAGCGAGTCCTATCAGGCGCGTCACGCGCAGTTGCAGGCCGAGCGCGACGAGGCGGTGCTGGTCGCCGAGGCCATCGATGTCACGCTGCCCGCGCGGCGGCAGGCCGTGGGCGCGCGGCATCCGATCACCACGCTGTCCGAGCGGGTCGCCGATGTGTTCGTGGCCATGGGCTGGGAGGTCGCCGAGGGGCCCGAGGTCGAGACCGAGCACTTCAACTTCGACGCGCTGAACTTCCTGCCCGACCATCCGGCGCGGACCATGCAGGACACCTTCCACGTCGCGCCCGAGGGGTCGCGGCAGGTGCTGCGCACGCACACCTCCCCGGTCCAGGTCCGCTCGCTGCTCGAGCGGGAGCTGCCGATCTATGTGGTGTGCCCGGGGCGCACGTTCCGCACCGACGAGCTCGACGCCACCCACACCCCGGTGTTCTCGCAGGTCGAGGGGCTGGCGGTGGACAAGGGCCTGACCATGGCGCATCTGCGCGGCACCCTGGACGCGTTCGCGCGGGCGCTGTTCGGGCCCGACACGCGAACCCGGATGCGCCCCAGCTACTTCCCGTTCACCGAGCCGTCGGCGGAGGTGGACGTGTGGTTCCCGGACAAGAAGGGCGGCGCGGGCTGGGTCGAGTGGGGCGGCTGCGGGATGGTCAATCCGCGGGTGCTCATCGCCAGCGGCATCGACCCGGAGGTCTACAGCGGCTTCGCGTTCGGCATGGGCCTCGAGCGCACGCTCCAGTTCCGCAACGGGATTCCCGATATGCGCGACATGGTCGAAGGCGACGTGCGTTTCACGCTGCCGTTCGGTGTCCAGTCCTGACCGTCTTCCCACGAGAAAGCGAAACGTCAAGTGCGAGTAGCACAGTCCTGGCTGGCCGAAGTCCTGCAGCGCACCACGCCCGGGTGGTCGGTGACGCCGGAGGAGCTCGACGCCGGGTTCACCCGGGTCGGCCTCGAGGTCGAGGAGATCGAGACCCTCGCGCCGGTCACCGGTGACCTCGAGCGGCCGCTGGTGGTCGGGCGGGTCGCCGAGATCACCGAGTTGACCGAGTTCAAGAAGCCGATCCGGTTCTGCAAGGTGGACATCGGCAAGCCGGAACTCCAGGAGATCATCTGCGGCGCAACGAATTTCGCGGTCGGTGATCTGGTCGTGGTGGTGTTGCCGGGCGGTGTGCTGCCGGGCGGGTTCGCCATCTCCTCGCGCAAGACCTACGGGCACACCTCGCACGGGATGATCTGCTCGGTGGCCGAATTGGGCATCGGCAAGGATCATTCGGGGATCCTGGTGCTGGAGCCGGGGACCGCCGAGCCGGGGGCGGACGCCAACGAACTGCTCGGGCTCGGGGACACCGTGGTGGAGCTGGCGATCACGCCGGATCGGGGGTACGCGTTCTCGGTGCGCGGGTTGGCGCGGGAGCTGGCGTGCGGCTTCGATCTCGAGTACGCCGATCCGGCGGTGCGCACGCTGCCCGGCCCCGGCGAAGGGCATGCCGGGGCCCTGGAAGAGGGGCCCGCGTGGTCGGTCACGCTGGAGCCCGAATCCCTGTGCACGCGGTTCGCGGCGCGGCGGGTGAGCGGCATCGATCCGAAGGCCGTGAGCCCGTGGTGGTTGCAGCGGCGGCTGTTGCTGTCGGGGGTGCGGCCGATCTCGCCGGCCGTGGACGTCACCAACTACGTGATGCTCGAGCTCGGGCAGCCGCTGCACGCGTTCGACGCCGGGAAACTCAACGGCGGCTTGGTGGTTCGGCGCGCGCACAAGGGTGAGACGCTGCGCACGCTCGACGACGTGGAGCGCACGCTCGACCCGGAGGACGTGGTGATCGCCGACCAGTCCGGGGTGCAGTCGCTGGCGGGGGTGATGGGCGGTGCGGCCACCGAGGTGGCCGACGATTCCACCGACATCCTGCTCGAGGCCGCGACCTGGAATCCCGTGGCGATCGCGCGGACCGTGCGGCGGCACAAGCTGCCCTCCGAGGCCGCGAAACGCTATGAGCGCGTGGTCGATCCGGAGATCAATGTGGCCGCGCTGGATCGCGCCGCGACGCTGCTGGCCGAGATCGCCGGGGGCACCGTCGAATCCGCCCTCACCGATGTGCGGGTGCCGACGCCGGGACCGCGGCCGATCCGCATCGATATCAATCTCGCCGATCGGACCGCGGGCGTGGCGTATCCGACCGGGAGTTCGGCGCGGCGGCTCGCGCAGATCGGGTGCGCGGTCGAGGTCGGGGTCAGCGAGTCCGGGCACGGGCAGCTGGTGGTCACCCCGCCGAGCTGGCGGCCGGATCTGAGCCAGCCCGCCGACCTGGTCGAGGAGGTGCTGCGGCTCGAGGGGCTGGACAAGATTCCGTCGGTGTTGCCGAGCGCGCCTGCCGGACGGGGACTCACCGCGACGCAGCGGCGGCGGCGAGCGGTCAGCCGGGCGCTGGCGTTCGCGGGGACCGTGGAGGTGCCGGTGTCGCTGTTCATGCCGGGCGCCGCGTTCGACACGTGGGGGCTCGACGCCGACGATCCACGGCGCAACGCCCTGCGGGTGCTCAATCCGCTCGACGTGGAGCGGGCGGAGCTGGCGACGACGCTGCTGCCCGGACTGCTGGAAGTGGCCGCGCGCAACATCTCTCGCGGTGAACGGGATCTGGCCGTCTACGGGATCGCGCAGGTGGTGCTGCCGACGCCGCACACGGGTCCGGTGGAGCCCTTGCCGGTGGACCGGCGGCCGACCGACGAACAGATTGCGGCGCTGTTGAATTCGCTGCCCGAACAGCCGGTGCACGTCGCGGCCGTGCTGGCCGGGCGGCGCGAACCGCGCGGTCCGTGGGGGCCGGGGCGGGCCGCCGAGGCCGCCGACGCGTTCGCGCTCGTGGACGCCATCGGCGATGCGGCCGGGGTGCGGATCGAGCGGCGGGCGGCGGCGTATCTGCCGTGGCATCCGGGCCGGTGCGCGGAGCTGGTCGTCGAGGGCCGGGTGGTCGGCCACGCCGGGGAGCTGCATCCGGCGGTGCTCGAGCGGGCGGGTCTGCCGCCGCGCACCTGTGCTCTCGAACTGGATCTGGACGCGTTGCCGCTGCGCGAGATTCGCCCGGCGCCCGCGGTGTCGCCGTTCCCGGCGGTGTTGCAGGACGTCTCGGTGAGCGTGGACCGGGCGGTGCCCGCCGCCTCGGTCGAATCCGCGTTGCGCGCCGGGGCCGGGGAACTGCTCGAGGACATCGCCCTGTTCGACGTCTACGAGGGCGCCCAGGCCGGAGAAGGCCGCCGCTCCCTCACCTACGCCCTGCGTTTCCGCGCCCCCGACCGCACCCTCACCGAGGACGAGGCCAGCGCGGCCCGCGATGCCGCGGTGGCCGCGGCCGCCGATGCCGTGGGGGCCGCGCTGCGCTGACTCGCGGGCGAGGCTGGGCGGCACCGCGATTCGGTGCCGCCCCGAGAGGGTTGTTGAGCAGCGGGGACTTTCACGGGCCATCGAGGAGGTCGCGAAGGCGGCGGCGGGGATGGGTGGCGAGTACTTCCATGTCAGCGACTCGCTGGGGGCGACGATCCGGGCCGAGGTGTATCGGCGGGGGCGGCGAGGTTCATAACGATTCGGCGGCGGGTTCGCCGGTGAGGTGATCTCGGGGGTCCGGTGGGGTACTAGTTCGAGAATCCCACTGGCACAGCGTGTTCGAGCGCTAGGGACCGAGGAGAACGCCATGAACGAGCCGGTTTGCATCGATTGCTGGCGCCGCGACAACCTCACCTTCGTACAACGACTCGATCCGGCCTTCGTCACCCCCGGCCCCGTCCACCGCTGCGTCCCGCACCGCACGGCCCACGAGGACCTGCGCGGCGGCCCCGCACCACAGGCCGCCTGAGGGCGGTGCCGTGCACGTCCGGGCCAATAGGTGCGCGCCCGGGCCGTGAGGTGCGCGGCTGAGACGTGGGGTGCGCGCTTGAGCTGGGGGTGCACGGCCGGGCGATGGGGTGCGCCGAGGACGTGGGCGCGCGGCGGGGCCGTGAGGTGTGCGGCTGAGGCGTGAGGTGCGCGGACGGGTCGTGGGTGGGTGGGAGTGCGTAGCCTGGAAGTATGTCTGAGATCGGGGATTTCGCGGCGCTGTTGGCGGCTCTGAAGGATGAGGATCTGCTGGCCGTTGTCGCTACCGCGACCACCGGTCGGCCCGCGTTGGATCGGCTGCATCTGGTGGCTGTCGAATTGGCCGGGCACACCGGTCATATCGAGGTGCGGGGGGATGTGACTTCGACCACGGGCGGCCCGGGGCCGGGGGTGCCGGATGCCACGCCTGCGACATACGGGCAGGTCGCGCCCGTGAGTGGAACGGGGATGTCGCCGGGTGGGATCGGGGAAGTCGGGGGTTATTCTCCCGGGGGCGTACCTACTTTCGAGTCAGTTCGCGATAAGGTCGAGCAGCGCTTCGGTACCGCACAGGGGATGGGCGAACTCGATCGGCAGACACCGGCGGGCCGCAGTGCCGACGAACAGTGGCAAGCGCGGGAGAAGGCCGCGCGCGACCGTTTGGACGAGATTCGGAACTCGATGCGCCGCAACGACTCCGGCTAGTCCGGCGGTCCGGACGAATCGAGGGTACCGATGACCGAACCGCGGGAGATCGCCGAACGACTGCTCGACGCCCAGGTGGACTTCATCCTCTCGGAGGTGTCCGGCGACCGATTCGCCGAGGTCGTCGCCCGCGACGTGGCCACCGTGCTCGAGGTGGCCGACACCATCGTCTTCCGGGACGTCGTCGCCGTCGACCAGGCCAAGCTGACCGTGCGCAAGGTCGTCGACCACGGCGGCGACAGCCCGCTGCTGCGCGAACTGCTCGGCGTGCTGGCGAATTCGCTCTACGACCACATCGCGGGCAACGACGACTACACCCTCGGCGACGTCGTCGAGCGCGAACCCGTCGAGGCCCTGCTCGAGAAGATCCTCGGCATGTACGGCACCCAGGAACGCCTGCTCGACCGCCTCAGCGAGGCCCCGACCGCCGGACCGGTCGCCGCGAAGTTCTCCGACATGCTCATCGACGACATCCTCGAGGCGAACAAGAAGATCGCGGGCCGCGTGCCCGGCGCGGGTTCGCTGATGTCGCTGGGCCAGTCCGCGGTGAAGTCCGCGCGCAAGGCCGTGGAGAACAGCCGCGTCGGCGATCTCGCCGCCCGCGGCACCCTCTACGCGCTCAAGCGGGTCACCAACGCCATCCGCGAGACCCTGCGCGAGGCGCCCGTGCACGGCGCGGCCATGGAGTTCTGGGATCTGCACGCGGGCGAACCGGTCAGCGGGCTGCGCGACTACCTGAGCCAGGCCGATCTGCGCGAGCTGGTGCTGCTCGTGCACGAGATCGTGAAGACCAGCCGCAACAAGGAATACGTCGGCCTGCTGCTCGACGAGTCGGTGGAGGTCTTCTTCGCCCGGTACGGGGACCACACCCTCGCCGGGCTGCTGCCCGAACTCGGCCTCACCGCCGACGACATCAGCGAGGAGATCCTGCGCTACGGCCCCGCGGTGATCGAGGCCGCCAAGCGGGACGGCGTGCTGGCGGCCCGGATTCGCGAACGGCTCGAACCCTTCTACACCTCCGACCAGGTGCTGGGCCTTCTCGATTTGACTAATCCCTGATCCCGTGCCATTCTAAAAATGGGAAGACACAGAAGCATTCAAGTGTCTCTTTCGTCGTGCTCTCGACATATCTCTTCTTTCCGTGTAGTTTGAGACCTCGCGCCGGGGCGCGTGCTGTCCAACTCTCGCCAGAATGAAACATCTCTACCCGTCGTTGTCGAGGCATGTTCGGGTGGCGTCCGGCACGGTGCGCAATCAATTCACCGCACCCAAACGCATACCGTGGGGAAGGACGCATCTTGGCAGTCTCGAGTCGTACCGGGCGGGTCTCGTTCGCGAAAATCCGTGAGCCACTGGCGGTTCCGCAGTTGCTGTCGGTTCAGACCGATTCGTTCCGATGGCTGGTCGAAGAGGGTCTGGCCGAGGTTCTCGACGAGATCAGCCCCATCGAGGACTTCGGCGAGACGATGTCGCTGACGCTGTCGCAGCCTCGTTTCGAGGAGGTCAAGGCCTCGGTCGACGAGTGCAAGGACAAGGACATGACCTACGCGGCGCCGTTGTTCGTCACCGCGGAGTTCATCAACAACAACACCGGCGAGATCAAGTCGCAGACGGTCTTCATGGGCGATTTCCCGATGATGACCGATACCGGCACCTTCGTGGTGAACGGCACCGAGCGGGTCATCATCTCCCAGCTGGTCCGCTCCCCGGGCGTCTACTTCGACCGGACCATCGACAAGTCCACCGAGAAGACGCTGCACAGCGCGCGGATCATCCCCTCGCGCGGCGCCTGGCTCGAATTCGACATCGACAAGCGCGACACCGTCGGCGTGCGCATCGACCGCAAGCGTCGCCAGCCGGTGACCGTGCTGCTCAAGGCGCTCGGCTGGACCACCGAGCGGATCACCGAACGGTTCGGGTTCTCCGGCATCCTGCTGTCGTCGCTGGAGAAGGACAACACCCCGGGCCAGGACGAGGCGCTGCTCGACATCTACCGCAAGCTGCGTCCGGGCGAGCCGCCGACCAAGGAGTCCGCGCAGACGCTGCTGGAGAACCTGTTCTTCAGCGAGAAGCGCTACGACCTCGCGCGGGTGGGCCGCTACAAGATGAACAAGAAGCTCGGGATCCACACCGGCGAGGCGGTCGGCGCGCCGGTGCTCACCGAGGAGGATCTCGTCGCGATCATCGAGTATCTGCTGCGGCTGCACGCCGGGGAGACGACGATGACCGCGCCCGGGGGCATCGAGGTGCCCGTGGACGTGGACGATATCGACCACTTCGGCAACCGCCGACTACGCACGGTCGGCGAGCTGATCCAGAACCAGTTCCGGGTCGGACTGTCGCGCATGGAACGCGTTGTGCGCGAACGCATGACGACCCAGGACGTGGAGGCCATCACCCCGCAGACGCTGATCAACATCCGGCCCGTGGTCGCGGGGCTGCGGGAGTTCTTCGGCACCTCGCAGCAGTCGCAGTTCATGGAGCAGCGCAATCCGCTGGCGAGCCTCACCCACAAGCGCCGCCTGTCGGCGCTGGGCCCGGGCGGCCTGAACCGGGAGCGGGCCAGCCTCGAGGTCCGCGACGTGCACTACAGCCACTACGGCCGGATGTGCCCGATCGAGACGCCGGAGGGCCCGAACATCGGGTTGATGGGGTATCTGTCGGTGTACGCGCGGGTGAACCCCTTCGGGTTCATCGAGACCCCGTACCGCAAGGTGGTCGACGGCCGGGTCACCGACGAGGTGGACTATCTGTCCGCCGATCAGGAGGACCTGCACGTGGTCGCGCAGGCGAACGAGCCGCTCGACGCCGACGGCCGTTTCGTCGCCGACCGAATCGCGGTGCGCCGCAAGAACTCCGAGGTCGAGCTGGTCCCCGCCGCCGCGATCGACTACATGGATGTGTCGCCGCGGCAGATGGTTTCGGTCGCCACGGCGATGATCCCGTTCCTCGAGCACGACGACGCCAACCGCGCGCTCATGGGCGCCAATATGCAGAAGCAGGCCGTCCCGCTGATCCGCTCGGAGGCCCCGATCGTCGGCACCGGGATGGAGGTGCGCGCCGCGATCGATTCCGGTGAGGTCGTGGTGAACGAGAAAGACGGTGTGGTGGAGGAGGTTTCGGCCGACTACATCACCGTCATGCATGACGACGGCACCCGCCGCAGCTACCGGTTGCGGAAGTTCGCGCGGTCGAACCAGGGCACCTGCGCGAATCAGCGTCCGATCGTGGACGAGGGTCAGCGGGTGGAGAAGGGTCAGGTTCTGGCCGACGGTCCGTGCACCGAGAACGGTGAGATGGCGCTGGGCAAGAACCTGCTCGTCGCGGTCATGCCGTGGGAGGGTCACAACTACGAGGACGCGATCATCCTGTCGCAGCGTCTCGTGGAGGAGGATGTGCTGACCTCGATCCATATCGAGGAGCACGAGATCGACGCCCGGGACACGAAGTTGGGTGCGGAGGAGATCACTCGCGATATCCCGAATGTGTCCGATGAGGTGCTCGCCGATCTGGACGAGCGCGGCATCGTGCGTATCGGCGCGGAGGTCCGTGACGGTGACATCCTGGTCGGCAAGGTGACCCCGAAGGGTGAGACCGAGCTGACGCCGGAGGAGCGGTTGCTGCGGGCGATCTTCGGTGAGAAGGCCCGCGAGGTGCGTGACACCTCGTTGAAGGTGCCGCACGGTGAGTCCGGCAAGGTGATCGGTATCCGCGTGTTCTCCCGCGAGGACGACGACGATCTGCCGCCGGGCGTGAACGAGCTGGTCCGGGTGTATGTGGCGCAGAAGCGCAAGATCCAGGACGGCGACAAGCTCGCCGGTCGCCACGGCAACAAGGGTGTGATCGGCAAGATCCTCGCGAAGGAGGATATGCCGTTCCTGCCCGACGGGACCCCGGTCGACATCATCCTGAACACCCACGGTGTGCCGCGTCGTATGAACATCGGCCAGATCCTGGAGACCCACCTGGGCTGGATCGGCAAGGCGGGCTGGGATGTTCGGCTCGCCGACGGGACGCGACCGGACTGGGCGGGGCGGCTGTCGGAGGATCTGCTGGCGGCCGACCCCGACACCAAGGTGGCGACACCGGTGTTCGACGGGGTGCGCGAGGACGAACTCACCGGGCTGCTGTCGTCCACACTGCCCAATCGCGACGGGGAGGTCATGGTCGGCGAGGACGGCAAGGCGACGCTGTTCGACGGTCGCACGGGCGAACCGTTCCCGTACCCGATCGCCGTGGGCTACATGTACATCCTGAAGCTGCACCACCTGGTCGACGACAAGATCCACGCGCGCTCGACCGGTCCGTACTCGATGATCACCCAGCAGCCCCTCGGTGGTAAGGCGCAGTTCGGTGGTCAGCGCTTCGGCGAGATGGAGTGCTGGGCCATGCAGGCCTACGGCGCGGCCTACACACTCCAGGAACTGCTGACCATCAAGTCCGACGACGTGGTCGGTCGCGTGAAGGTGTACGAGGCGATCGTCAAGGGCGACAATGTGCCCGAGGCCGGGGTGCCCGAATCGTTCAAGGTGCTGCTCAAGGAGCTCCAGTCGCTGTGCCTCAATGTCGAGGTGCTGTCGGCGGGTTCGGCCGTCGAGCTGAACACCGGCGACGACGATATCGATCGCACCGCGGCGAATCTCGGAATCACGCTGTCGCGCAACGAATCCGCCGCGGTGAACGATCTGCCGGGCTGAGTCCGGTCAGTCCACGATCGCCAGCGCGTCGATCTCCACCAGCATCTCCAGGCGGGGTAGGCCGGTGAAGACCGTTGTGCGGCACGGGAGTACGTCACCCGTCGTGTGGTTCCCGACGAACGCGCCGTAGGCGTCGTTCATGAGCGGGAAGTCCTCGCGGCGGGTGAGGTACACCCGCAGCATCACCACATCGTCGAAGCGCGCGCCCGCCGCCTCGACGATCGCCCGGACGTTCTCCAGGGTCCGGACGGTCTGGGCGGCCACGTCGCCGGGATGGACGTAGTCGCCGGTGGCCGGGTCGACCGGGCCCTGCCCGGACACCTGGACGAACGAGCCCTTGCGCACGCCCTGCGAGAAGGTGTGCGCCGGGGCGGGCGCGGCGGCGGTGCGGACGGCGAGTTTATCGGTCATGGACGGCCTTTCGGGGTTCGGGGCTCCAGCCGAGCCCGGCGGACACACTGTCGGCGGTGGCGCGCAGGCGGGGCAGCAGGCCCAGCACCTGGTCGTGATCGAGGAGCAGATCCGGCACCGACACCGACAGCGCGGCGGTCACCGCGCCCGTGCCGTCGCGGATCGGGACCGCCACGCAGTTGACGAAGCTCTCGTGCTCCTCGCGGTCCTCGGCGAAGCCTTGCGCCGCAACGGTTTCCAGCTCCGCGAGGTAGCTGTCCGGGTCGCCGAGGGTGTGTTCGGTGAAGCGGCGGTAGTCGATCCGCTCCGCGATCTCGCGCCACCGCGCCCGCGGTTCCCCCGCCACCAGCACCTTGCCCACGGCCGTGCAGTGCAGCGGCGCGGGGCGGCCCACCCGCGAGTACATGCGCACGCTCTGGGTGGCGTCGAGCTTGTCGATGTAGACGGCCTCGCCGGATTCGTAGGTGGCCAGGTGCACGGTCTGACCGGTGGCCGCGTTGAGCGCCTCCAGATGCGGGCGGGCCACCGTGCGCACGTCGCGGCGCTCCAGCGAGCGGTTGGCCAGCTCGAACAGCCGCGCCCCCAACGTGTATCGATGATCGCTGCCGTGGGTGACGAACCGCTGCGCCTCCATGGTCTGCAACAGGCGCAGCACCGTCGACTTGTGCACGCCCAGCGCGGCGGCCAGCTGGTCCAGGCTGCGGGCGTCCTCGCCGAGTTCGGTGAGGATCGTCAGCGCTCGGCGCAGGCTCTGGCTCACGACGTTCCCTCCACCCGTATCCGCGCCCACTCCGAACACGGTGCGGCCGCGTGCTTTTCGAGCCGCTGCCGGGGCGGCAGTTCGGCCACGTCGCCGGTCCCGGTGAGCGCCGCCGCCGCGCACAGGTGACCGAAGCGCAGCAGCTGTTCGTGCGGGCGGCCGTGCAGCAGGGCCGCGAGATAGCCGCCCGCGAAGGCGTCGCCCGCGCCGATCGCCTCGGTCACCTCCAGCCGCAGGGCCGGGACCTCGGTCCAGCGTTCGCCGAGGAACCCGGTGACCGAATGACCGCTGTTCTTGACCACCAGATGCCGTGGGCGCGGGAACATCTCGCGCAGCCGGGCCGGATCGCCGGTGCCGAAGACCTCCTCGGCCTCGTCCGCGCCCACGAACACCACGTCGGCGCGGCGGACGTGCGCGGCCAGCACGTCGGCCGCCGACTCCGGACGCCGAATCCACAGGGCGGGACGGTAATTCACGTCGAAACCGATCAGGCGATCGCCGCGCGGGCGGGCCAGCAGCGCCTCGGTGAGGGCGGTGGCCGACGGGGAGAGCGCGGTGGTGACGCCGGTGAAGTGGACGAGCGCGGCGCGGTCGAGCAGGGGCGCGGCGGCGGTGAGGTCGGCGGGGGACAGCGCGCTGGCCGCCGACCCGGTGCGGTAGTACAGCATCCGGCTGGCGCCCGCCGCGAGATCGGTGGGCCGGTCCGAGCCGCCGCCGCGCTCCTTGACGTACACGCCGGTCGGCCGGGCCGGGTCCACGTGGACCGCGCTGGTGTCCACGCCCCGGGAGGCCAGATGCCGCATCAGGTAGCGGCCGAACCCGTCGTCGCCGACCCGGGATATCCACGCGGTCGGCACGCCGAGCTGGGCGAGCACGGTCGCGACATTCACCTCCGCGCCGCCCGCGGTGCGTTCGAAGACGGGGGAATCCTCCAACGGCCCCGGGCGGGCGACCAGCACGGCCAATCCCTCGCCCACGGTGACGGCGCGCGGCGGGGTCGGCGTGGGGCGGCTCACGGAAACTCCTCGGAACGCTTGCGGGTCGCGATGTCGCTGTGCAGAATAACCACGGAAAACAAGATACGCAATGCGAGTTGCAAAATATGCAATAGCGAGAAAGTATTTCGGTCCGATCGGAAGGAGCGCCGTGTCCATCGAGAGCGGGAGAAGCGTGGAGCGGTCGGGTCGCATCGATACCGCCGCGGTCGCGACGCTCGGCGATCTGGTGATCGGCCCGGAGCACAAGGCGCTGCCGCCGCGCGCCTGGGGGACGACGGTGCGCGAATTCCTCGACACCGCACCGCGTCTGGACGATCTCCAGACGCCGGTGCTCACCCTGGACCGCGGCGCGCTCGACGGCAATATCGCCGTCATGGCCGAGTGGGCCGCCGCGGCCGGGGTGCGGCTGGCCCCGCATGGCAAGACCACCATGGCCCCGCGGCTGTGGGCCGAGCAGCTGGCCGCGGGCGCGTGGGGGATCACGGTGGCCACGCCGTGGCAGGCGCAGGTGGCGCGGGCGTTCGGGGTGGATCGGGTGCTGCTGGCCAACCCGTTGCTCGATCCGGTCGGATTGCGGTGGGCGGCGGCGGAATCCGCGCTGGAACCGTCGTTCGAGCTGATCAGCTGGGCCGACAGCGTCGAGACCGTGGCGGCGATGGATCGGGTGCTCACCGAGGCGGGCGCGCGGGTGCGGCTGCCGGTGCTGGTGGAACTCGGTGGGCCGCACGGGCGGACGGGGGCGCGCGGGCCGGACGCGGCGCGGGCGGTGGCCGAGGCCGTGCGGGCGTCGGAGCGGTTGGAGCTGGCCGGGATCGGCGGGTACGAGGGCGCGCTGGCGCACGATCGGACGGCGGAATCGGTTGCGGCGCTGCGGGATTACCTCGATACCTTCGTGCGTCTGCATCGGGAGCTGGCCGGTGCGTACGAGCGGCCCGCGATCGTGTCCGCGGGCGGCAGCGCGTATCCCGATCTGGTGGTGGAGCGGCTGGCGTCGCTCGCGGACGGGGGCGACACGACGGTGTTGCTGCGGTCGGGGGCGTATGTGATCCACGACGACGGGTTCTACGCGGGGATCACGCCGATCTCCGGGTTGCGGTCGGCCATGCACATGTGGGCGCGGGTGCTGTCGCGGCCGGAGCCGGGGCTGGCGCTGCTGGACGCGGGGAAGCGGGATCAGCCGTTCGATGAGGGATTGCCGGTGCCGCAACGGATTTCGGGGTCGGCGCGGGTCGCCAAGTTGGCCGATCAGCACACGTTTCTGGAGCTGTCGGAGGGTGGGGAGCTCGCGGTCGGTGAGGTGGTGCGGTTGGGGTTGTCGCATCCGTGCACGGCCATGGACAAGTGGCGGTTGGTGCCGGTCGTCGACGACGCCGCCGCCGAGCGACCTCGCGTGATCGACCTCGTGCACACCTTCTTCTGATTCGGCGAGAACGTATGAGCTACTTGTTGTTCCGGGATATCGGCGTTGTCGACGGCACCGGTGATCCGCGCTATCGCGGGGATGTCGTGGTGGAGGACGGGCGGATCGCCGATATCGCGGCGCCGGGCGCGATCGAGGGGGCCGGGCGGGTGATCGACGGCGAAAAGCTCGTGCTTGCACCGGGTTTCATCGATATGCACGCGCATTCGGATCTGCATCTGTTGACCGAGCCGGGGCATTTCGCGAAGGTCAGCCAGGGCGTCACGACCGAGGTGATCGGGCAGGACGGGCTGTCGTACGCGCCGGTCGACGACGCCCCCCTCGCGGTGGTGCGGCGGCAGATCGCCGGGTGGAACGGTGATCCGGCGGGGTTGGACTTCTCCTGGCGGACGGTCGGGGAGTATCTGGAGCGGCTGGATCGGGGGATCACGCCCAACGCGGCGTATCTGGTGCCGCAGGGGACATTGCGGCTGCTGGTGGTGGGCACCGAGCGGCGGGCGGCCACGACCGCGGAGATCGACCGGATGTGCGCGCTGCTGGCCCAGGGGCTGGCGGAGGGCGCGGTGGGGATGTCGAGCGGGCTGACCTATCCGCCCGGAATGTACGCCGACACAGCGGAATTGGCGGCGCTGTGCGCGGTGGTGGCGGAGGCGGGCGGGTTCTACGCGCCGCACACCCGCTCCTACGGGGCCGGGGCGCTCGACGCGTACGCGGAGATGATCGGGCTGGCGCGCCGGACCGGGTGCGCGCTGCATCTGACGCACGCCACCATGAACTTCGCCGAGAATCGCGGGCGGGCGGGGGAATTGCTCGCGCTGGTGGACGCGGCGCTGGCGGAGGGGTGCGATATCAGTCTCGACACCTACCCGTATCTGCCCGGGGCGACGACCTTGTCGGCGCTGCTGCCGAGCTGGGCCATGTCGGGTGGACCGGACGCGACGCTGGCGCGGCTCGCGGATCCTGTTGCGCGGGAGAAGATTACGTTCGATGTGACCGTGCGTGGCTCCGACGGGTGTCACGGGGTGACCGTGGCGTGGGAGACGATCCAGATCAGCGGGGTCGGCGACGCGGCGTTGAGCGGATACGTGGGGCGGACGGTCGCCGAGATCGCGGCGGACGAGGGGCGCGAACCGGTGGCGGTGTTCTTCGATCTGCTCGTGCGCGACGAGCTGGCGACGACGATCCTGCAACACGTCGGGCACGAGGAGAACGTGCGCGCGATCATGCGGCACGCCCGGCACATGGGCGGCAGTGACGCGCTGCTGGTGGGGGAGCGGCCGCATCCGCGGGCGTGGGGGACGTTCCCGCGTTATCTCGGGTATTACGCGCGCGAACTCGGGGTGTTCGGGCTCGAGGAGTGCGTGCATCACCTCACCGGGCGGCCCGCGCGGCGGTTGCGGCTGCGGGAACGAGGGTTGGTGCGGGTGGGGTACGCGGCGGATCTGGTGGTGTTCGATCCCGAAACCATCCGGGACACAGCGACTTTCGAGGATCCGAAGCGGCAGGCGCGGGGGATCGAACAGGTGTTGGTGAACGGGGAGTTCGCGATCGAGGACGGGAAGGCCACGGGGCGCAGGGCGGGCCGGGCGCTTCGGATGGACCCGGTGCGGAAGGAGACGCGATGACGAACGCCGGACGTGGGGGGCGGCCATGACCTCCGCCTTGACCGTGATGCTCGCGGATCGCGCGCTGACGGTGGTGCGGGCGCCGCGGATTCCCGATCCCCGAGCGCTCGCCGACGTGCTTGCCGGTGCCGGAATCCGTTGTGTCGAGCTGACTTTCACGACGCCGGACGTGCTCGCGGCGGTGCGGGCGGCGGCGGGGTCGGAGCGGGCCGTGCTCGGAATGGGGACCGTGCTGACCGGGGACCAGGCGGCCGCCGCGATCGACGCGGGGGCGCGGTTCCTGGTGACGCCGGGGATTCGCGCCGAGGTGGCGGGGGTGGCCGCGCGGCACGGAATACCGGTCGTGATGGGGGCTTTCACGCCCAGTGAGGTGCTGGCCGCACTGGATCTCGGGGCGGCGGCGGTGAAGATCTTTCCCGCTCGCGCGCTCGGGCCCGGATACCTGAGGGATCTGCGCGGGCCCTTTCCCGATACGGCGTTCATTCCCTCCGGCGGTGTCAATGCCGGGAATGCCGCCGACTTTCTCGCGCACGGCGCGGCCGCGGTCACCGCGGGCACCGATGTCGTGGCACCCGATGACGTCGCCGCGGGCCGATGGTCCGTCATCGCCTCGCGCGCGGCGTCTTTCGTTCGATCCATGAATTGAGGTACATCATGGGGTCCGCCGTCGACTGGCTGCGCACCACCACACCGGGACTGCTGGTGCTGTGCGGCCTGGCCATCGCCGTCCTGCTCGTGGCCATCATCCGCGTCAAGCTGGAACCGTTCATCGCGCTGCTGCTCACCGGGCTCGCGCTGGCGCTGGCGGCCGGGCTGCCGGTCGAGAAGATCGTGGGCACCGCGCTCAAATCCGGTGACTCCCTGCTGGAAACGGGATTCGGGTCGATCCTCGGGCATATCGCGGTGATCATCGGATTGGGGACCGTGCTCGGTGCGATCCTCGAACGATCCGGCGGCGCGGACGTGCTCACCGAACGGCTGCTGACGCTGTTCGGGCCCAAGGGCGCTCCGGTCGCCATGGGGCTGGTCGGGTTGATCTTCGGTATCCCGGTGTTCTTCGATATCGGCATCTTCGTGCTGGCGCCGCTGATCTACGTGGCGGCCAAGCGGGGCGGGCGGTCGCTGGTGCTGTACGCCCTGCCGATGGTGGCCGGGTTGTCCATGACGCACGCGTTCCTGCCGCCGCATCCGGGGCCGGTGGCGCTGGGCGGGCTGCTCGGGGTGAGCCTGGGGTGGCTGATCCTGATGGGGTTGGTGTGCGGGCTGCCGGGGTTCGTGGCGGCGGGCATCGTGTGGGGGTCGTTCATCGGCAAGCGCGTGCACGTGGAGGTGCCGGAGGAGTTCCTCGTGCGGCCCGAACCCGTGGAAGACGTTGCGGCGGAGCGGAAACCGCCGTCGGCGGCGTTGATCGGGGTGATCATCGCGATCCCGCTGGTGCTGATTCTGGGCGCGACGTTCGGAACGCAGTTGCTGCACAAGGGATCTCGGCCGTTGCAGGTGCTGACGTTCCTGGGGACGCCCGCGGTGGCGTTGCTGATCGCGGTGCTGGTGGCGTTCTACGTGCTCGGGGTGCGGCGCGGGTCGTCGGTGGCGGAGTTGAGCGCGCTCACCGCGGATTCGCTACGGCCGGTGGGGATGTTGCTGCTGGTGGTCGGGGCGGGGGCGTTCTTCGGGAAGGTGATCTCGGCGACCGGCATCGGAGACGCGTTGGCGCACACCATGTCCGAGGCCGGGCTGCCGGTGATCGTGCTGGCGTATCTGATCAGTTGCGGGCTGCGGATCGCGCAGGGGTCGGCGACGGTCGCGATCGTCACCACGGGTGGGATCGTCGCGCCGCTGCTGCCCGGGCACGACTATTCGCAGGTGTCGCTGGCGTTGATCGCCATGGCCATCGCGGCGGGGTCGATCATTCTGAGTCACGTCAATGACGGTGGGTTTTGGATCATTTCGAAGTTCTTCAATATGTCGGTGAAGCAGACGTTGATGACGTGGTCGGTGCTGGAGACGGTTTTGTCGGTGGTGAGTTTCGCGGTGGCGGCGGCGTTGTTCGCTGTGGTCGGGTGACGAGGTTTTGGATGCGGGCGTAGGTGGGGATGTTCGGTGGGGTGGGCAGGTTGTCGCGGATGGCTCGGGCCGTGTCGACCGTGGCGGCGACGGCGGCGCGGAACAGCAAGCCGCCGGTGCTGATTCGGGCTACGCCTTGCGCGGCCAGCTCGCGGACCGAGGGGCCGCCGGGGAGGTAGAGGACGTTGAGCGGGAGGCGGGTGGCCTTCGCCAGTCTCGCGATCTCGGCGGGGTCGCGGACACCGGGGACGAAAAGGCCGTCCGCTCCGGCCTTTTCGTAGTGACGCATTCGATCGATGGTGGAATCGTGGTGGAGGCCGAGCCAGTGGGTGTCGACGCGGGCGTTGACGAACAGGGGCGGGGTGCGTGACTTGATCGCGGCGATGAGTTCGGCCTGGGTGTTCGGATCGGCGAGTTCCGATCCTCGGCCGTCCTCGACGTTCACGCCCGCGATACCGGCCTCGGCCAGCTCGTGGGCCACCTCGGGGGCGTCGCCGAAGCCCGCTTCGATGTCGACGGTGATCGGGACGGGGAGGCGGGCCAGTTTGCGGGCCAGGTTCATGGTCTCCGCGCGGGTGGCTCCGGCCGCGTCGGGCACTCCCGCCGCTGCCGAGACGCCGAGGCTGGTGGTACCGATGGCGGGAAAGCCCTCGGCGACAAGGGCTGCGGCGGAGCAGTAGTCCCAGGCGTTGGGGAGGAGCAGGGGGCGGCCGGGCTGATGGAGTTCGCGGAACCGCTCGGAGATGCTCATGGGGTGACGGTACGCCGTTACTGGTGGCCCTCCAGCATGGCTTTGGTGAGGATGATGTCGCCGATGCCCCAGCCGCCGTCGGCTACCTCCTCGACGAGGACCATAGTGTTGGGGCGGGCTCGGTCGCCGTAGATCTCGGCGTAGAGGGCGGTGGTGCGGTGGACGATGAGTTCCTTCTGTTCGGGGGTGAGGGTTCCGGCGGGGACCTTGAAGTTGGCGAACGGCATGGGATTTCTCCTTCGAATTGTGGTGGGGGTCAGATGATTCCGCCGTTGGCGCGGAGTATTTGGCCGTCGACCCAGTGGCCCTCGGGGGAGGCGAGGAAGGCGGCGACCTGGGCGATGTCCTCGGGGGTGCCGAGGCGTTGGAGTGGGGGTTGGGCGGCGAGGTGGGCGATGGTCTGGTCGTCCTTGCCGTCGAGGAAGAGGTCGGTGGCGGTGGGGCCGGGGGCGATGGTGTTGACGGTGACGTCGCGGCCGCGGAGTTCGCGGGCCAGGATGAGGGTGAGGGCCTCGACCGCGCCCTTGGTGGCGGTGTAGGCGCCGTACTCGGGGAAGGCCAGGCCGACGACCGAGGTGGAGAACATGATGAGGGAACCGCCGGGGCGGAGGCGGCGGGCGGCTTGTTGGGCTACGGCGAAGGTGCCGCGAATGTTGGTGTGGTACAGGGTGTCCAGATCGGTGAGGTCGAGGTCGGCCACGGGGGCGAGGGTCATCTTTCCGGCCGCGTGGGCGACGACGTCGACACCGCCGAAGGTTGTTTCGGCCGCGTCGAACAAGGCCGAGACGGCGTGTTCGTCGCCGACGTCGGCTTGGACGGCCACGGCTTGCCCGCCTTCGGCCTCGACGGCGGCGACTGCCTCGTCGGCGCGATCCTTGCGCCCGGCGTAGCCGACGACGATGGCGAAACCATCGGCGGCCAGGCGGGTGACGATCGCGCGGCCGATGCCTCGGGAACCGCCGGTGACTATGGCGACTTTGGTGGTCATGAGGTGCTCCCTTCCGATCGGTGACGGTTTCTACTCTCCGGGAATGGGCGTGGCTGGAACAGTGGCTGTGTACCCGGGGGTTGTCACCCCCTGGCTCGCTCTGTTCGTGGGGGCGGAGACTGGTTGGGTGAACCTGGCCGAACTCGGGGCGTTTCTGAAGTCGCGGCGGGACCGGATTCGGCCCGCTGATGTGGGGTTGCCCAGTGGGCCGCGGCGGCGGGTGCCGGGGTTGCGGCGGGATGAGGTGGCTCAGTTGGCGGGGGCCTCGGTGGACTATTACATCGAGCTCGAACGTGGTAGTGGGGCGCAGCCTTCCGAGCAGATGGTGGCCGCGCTGGCTCGGGCGTTGCGGTTGACGCGGGATGAACGGGATCACCTCTATCACCTTGCGGGGCGTCCGGTGCCGCCTGCGGGCAGTGCGGCGGCGCATGTGCATCCGGGGATGCTCGATCTGCTGGATCGGCTGACGACGACGCCGGCGCAGGTGATCACGGATCTGCATGTGACGCTCGTGCAGAATCGGCTGGCCGTCGCGTTGCTCGGTCCCGCACCGGTCGCGAGTGGGTTCCGGGCTAGTTTCGTTTACCGCTGGTTCACCGATCCGGCGGCTCGGGGGCTCTATCCGGAGGCCGATCACTCGTATCATTCGCGCTCGTTCGTGGCCGATCTGACGGCGGCCGTCGCTCGGCGGGGCGGGGCGGATGGGGAGGCCGAGGGGATGGTCGCGGAATTGCGTTCGCGCAGTGGCGAATTCGCCGAGTTGTGGGAGCGGCGGGAGGTCGCGGTTCGGCGGAACGATCGCAAGCGGATCGTGCATCCCGTGCTCGGGGTGCTCGAGCTCAACTGTCTCAATCTGTTCAGTGAGGACGGGCGTCAGCGGCTGTTGTGGTTCACCCCGGCGGTCGGGACGGAATCGGTGGAACAGCTCGAGTTGCTCGGTGTGCTGGGGACGCAGGATCTCGCGCCCGGGAGCCGGTGACCCCGACCCGCCTATGCATGAGCTTGCACACTCGTGCATAATCATCACATGGAGAGCGGGAGTGGGCCTGTCTTACGGGTCGCGGTGGCCGGTGCCAGTGGGTACGCGGGTGGGGAGGTGTTGCGGGTGTTGTTGCAGCATCCGGCGTACCGATCCGGGCGGCTCGAGATCGGGGCGTTGACCGCGGGCTCGAGTGCGGGTACCCCGCTCGGGCAGTCGCAACCGCATTTGCTGCCGCTGGCCGAGCGGGTGTTGGAGGAGACCACTCCGGAGACCCTTTCCGGGCATGACGTGGTGTTCCTCGGGTTGCCGCACGGGCAGTCGGCGGCCATCGCGCGGGAGTTGCCGGAGTCGACGGTGATTCTCGATTGCGGGGCGGACTTCCGGCTGACCGATGGCGCGGCGTGGGAGAAGTACTACAAGAGTCCGCACGCGGGGAGTTGGCCGTACGGGCTGCCGGAACTGCCGGGGGCGCGGGAGCGGCTGCGGGGGGCGACGCGGATCGCGGTGCCGGGGTGTTATCCGACCGTGGCGAGTCTGGCGATGGCCCCGGCGGTGGCGGCGGGGATCGTCGAGCCGCGGGTGAATGTGGTCGCGGTGAGCGGGACCTCGGGGGCGGGGCGCAAGCTCGATGTGGGGCTGCTCGGGTCGGAGGTGATGGGGTCGGCCCGTGCGTACAATATCGCGGGCGCGCACCGGCACACCCCGGAGATCATCCAAAACCTCAGTGCCGTCAGCGATTCCGAGGTGAGCGTGGCGTTCACGCCCGTGCTCGCGCCCATGCCTCGCGGCATCCTGGCGACCTGCTCGGCCCCGACGACGGTGGACGCGGCGCAGGCGCGCGCGGTCTACGAGAAAGCCTACGCCGATGAGCCTTTCGTGCACCTGCTGCCGGAAGGCGTTCTGCCGCAGACGGGTTCGGTGGTCGGGTCCAACAGCGTCACCCTTCAGGTCGCCGTGGACGCCGACGCCGGGCTGCTCGTGGTGATCGGTGCGATCGACAACCTCACCAAGGGCACCGCGGGCGGCGCGGTGCAGTCCATGAACCTGGCGCTCGGATTCGACGAGACCGCCGGACTTTCCACCGTAGGAGTGGCACCGTGACCGACGTCAGCGGCGGGAAACTGGTTCGCAACCAGGGCGTGACCGCACCCCTGGGTTTCCGCGCGGCCGGGATCGCCGCCGGGATCAAGGCCACCGGAAAGCCCGATCTGGCACTGGTTTTCAGTGAGGGGCCGGAGTACTCGGCGGCGGGGGTGTTCACCCGCAACAAGGTCAAGGCCGCGCCCGTGCTGTGGTCGCAGCAGGTGCTCGGCGGCGGGCAGCTGCGCGCGGTGATCCTCAATTCCGGTGGGGCGAACGCGTGTACGGGGCCGGGCGGGTTCCAGGACACCCACGCCACTGCCGAGGAACTGGCGAAGGCGTTGAGCAACTGGGGAACCGAGACCGGCGCCGGTGAGATCGCCGTCTGCTCAACGGGTTTGATCGGCGACCGGCTGCCGATGGACAAACTCCTGCCCGCGGTCACCGAGATCGTGCGCGAGATGGGCGGCGGGCTGTCCGGCGGCACCGACGCCGCGCACGCCATCATGACCACCGACACCGTGCCCAAGGAGGTGGCGTTCCACCACCGCGACAAGTGGAACGTCGGCGGTATGGCCAAGGGCGCGGGCATGCTGGCCCCGTCGCTGGCGACCATGCTCGTGGTGCTCACCACCGACGCGGCCGCCACCCCAGAGCAATTGGACCGGGCGCTGCGCAAGGCCACCGCCCGCACCTTCGACCGCCTCGACGTCGACGGCTCCTGCTCCACCAACGACACCGTGCTGCTGCTGGCCAACGGCGCCAGTTCGGTCGCCCCCACCCAGGACGATCTCGACGCCGCGGTGCTCGCGGTCTGCGACGATCTCGCCGAACAGCTCATGGCCGACGCCGAGGGCGTCACCAAACGGGTGCGGGTCACCGTCACCGGCGCGGTCGGCGAGGACGAGGCGCTCGTCGCGGCCCGCACGGTCGCGCGCGACTCGCTGGTCAAGACCGCGTTCTTCGGTTCGGACCCGAACTGGGGACGGGTGCTGGCCGCCGTCGGCATGGCCCCGATCACCCTGGAGGCGGATCGAATCTCGGTGTCGTTCAACGGAAGTCCGGTCTGCGTGAACGGCACCGGCGCGCCGGGCGCCCGCGAGGTCGACCTGTCCGGGCCCGATATCGAGGTCGTCGTGGATCTGGGCCTGGGCGACGGCACGGCCACCATTCGCACCACGGACCTGTCGCACGGGTACGTGGAAGAGAACTCGGCCTACAGCTCATGACCGCGTTCGAGCTGTCCGCGCTCGACAAGGCGCGGGTGCTGGCCGACGCGCTGCCGTGGTTGCAGCGCTTCCGCGACAAGATCGTCGTCGTCAAATACGGTGGCAACGCCATGATCGACGACGAACTCAAACGGGCCTTCGCCGCGGATATGGCGTTCCTGCGCACGGTCGGGGTGCATCCGGTGGTCGTGCACGGCGGCGGGCCGCAGATCTCGGCCATGCTCGCGAAACTCGGTCTGCGCGGGGAGTTCCGGGGCGGGTTCCGGGTCACCACGCCCGAGGTGATGGATGTCGTGCGCATGGTGCTGTTCGGTCAGGTCGGGCGCGAACTGGTGGGCCTGATCAACGCGCACGGACCGTACGCGGTCGGCATCTCCGGTGAGGACGCGCATCTGTTCACCGCCACCCGCCGCAGCGTCGTGGTGGACGGTGAACCGCTCGACATCGGCCTGGTCGGCGACGTCACGACCGTGAATCCCGAAGCGGTGCACGATCTCATCGCCGCGGGCCGCATCCCGGTGGTGTCGACCATCGCGCCCGACGCCGACGGCGTGGTGCACAACATCAACGCCGACACCGCCGCCGCCGCGCTCGCCGAGGGCATCGGCGCGGAGAAACTGGTGGTGCTCACCGATGTCGAGGGCCTGTACACCGACTGGCCCGACCGGAATTCGCTGACCACCCACATCGACGCGGCCGCGCTGGCCGCCCTGCTGCCCTCCCTCGACGCGGGCATGGTGCCCAAGATGGAGGCGTGCCTGCGCGCGGTCGAGGGCGGCGTGCCCTCCGCGCACGTGATCGACGGGCGGGTGCCGCACGCGGTCCTGCTGGAACTGTTCACCGGGGAAGGCATCGGAACGATGGTGACCCCCGCCGAGTCAGGAACCACACCATGAGTACCGAGCAACTACGGCAGCGGTGGTCGGCCGCGCTGATGAACAACTACGGCACCCCGCAGGTGGCGCTCGTGCGCGGCGCGGGCGCGGTGGTCGAGGACGCGGACGGCAAGAGCTACGTCGACTTCCTCGGCGGCATCGCCGTCAACATCCTCGGCCACGCCCACCCGGCGGTCGTCGAGGCGGTCACCCGGCAGCTGGGCACGCTCGGCCATGTGTCGAATCTGTATGCCAGCGAACCGGTCGTGGAACTGGCCGAACGGCTGCTCGCGCACTTCGGGGACGGGCACGGGCGGGCGTTCTTCTGCAACTCCGGCACCGAGGCCAACGAGGCGGCGTTCAAGATCTCGCGGCTCACCGGACGCACCAAGATCATCGCGTGCGAGGAGGCGTTCCACGGGCGCACGATGGGCGCGCTCGCGCTGACCGGACAGCCGTCCAAGCGGGCCCCGTTCGAGCCGATGCCGCCGCAGGTCGTGCACGTGCCCTACGGCGACGCCGACGCGCTGGCCGCGGCGGTGGACGACGAGACGGCCGCGGTGTTCCTCGAACCGATCCTCGGGGAGAGCGGGGTCGTGGTGCCGCCCGCGGACTACCTGGCCCGCGCCCGCGCGCTCACCGCCGAGCACGACGCGCTGCTGATCCTGGACGAGGTGCAGACCGGTATCGGGCGCACCGGGCACTTCTACGCCCATCAGGCCGCGGGGATCGTGCCCGATGTCATCACCCTGGCCAAGGGGCTCGGCGGCGGGCTGCCGATCGGGGCCGTGCTGGCGCAGGGCCGGGCCGCGGACCTGCTCACCCCCGGCCTGCACGGGACCACCTTCGGCGGGAATCCGGTGTGCGCGGCGGCGGCGCTGGCGGTGCTGCGCACCCTCGACGAGGAGGCGTTGTTGCCGCACGTCCAGGCGCTGGGCAAGACGCTCGTCGACGGCATCGCCGATCTCGGGCATCCGCTGATCGACCATGTGCGCGGCGCGGGGCTGCTCATCGGAATTCAACTGACACAACAGGTTTCGGCTCGGGTGGAGGCTTCGGCGCGGGCGGCGGGGTACCTGGTGAATCCCGCCAAACCCGATGTCATCCGGCTCGCCCCGCCCCTGATCCTCACCGAGACCCAGGCCGAGAACTTCGTGGCCGATCTACCCGGCATCCTGGATGCCGCGCTGGCGGAGGGAGCCCAGTGACCATTCGGCATTTCCTGCGCGACGACGATCTCTCGCCCGCCGAGCAGCTCGAAGTCCTCACGCTCGCAGCGGAATTGAAGGCGGAGCCGTTCTCGCGCAGGCCGCTCGACGGGCCGCGCGGGGTCGGGGTGATCTTCGAGAAGAACTCCACCCGCACCCGGTTCTCCTTCGAGATGGGCATCGCGCAGCTGGGCGGGCACGCGGTCGTGGTGGACGGGCGCGACACCCAGCTCGGGCGCGAGGAGACCCTGGCCGACACCGGGCGGGTGCTGTCGCGCTACGTCGAGGCGGTGGTGTGGCGGACCTTCGAACAGCGGCGGCTCGACGAGATGGCTTCGGCGGCAACGGTTCCCGTGGTCAACGCATTGTCCAACGAGTTCCATCCGTGCCAGGTGCTCGCCGATCTGCAGACGTTGCGGGAACGCAAGGGTGAGCTGCGCGGGTTGCGGCTGACCTATCTCGGCGACGGGGCGAACAATATGGCGCATTCGCTGTTGCTGGGCGGGGTGACGGCCGGAATCGACGTGACCGTCGCCGCCCCAACGGGTTTCGTGCCCGAGGAGTGGGTGCTCGAGGCCGCGCGCAAGCGGGCCGCCGAGACCGGGGCGAGCGTGCGGGTGACCGACGATCCGATCGCCGCCGCGGCGGGGGCGGACGCGCTGGTGACCGACTGCTGGACGTCGATGGGGCAGGAGAACGACGGCCGCGACCGCGTCGGCCCGTTCCGGCCGTTCCAGCTCAATGCCGAGCTGCTGGCCCGCGCCGACGCCGATGCCGTTGTGCTGCACTGTCTTCCGGCGCACCGCGGCGAGGAGATCACCGACGAGGTCATCGACGGCCCGCACAGCGCGGTGTGGGACGAGGCCGAGAACCGCCTGCACGCGCAGAAGGCGCTGCTGGTGTGGTTACTGGCCAAGCGAGGGGAGTCGGCGTGAGCGGACCGGTCATCGCCCGGACGCGGGCCGGGCGGCAGCAGCGCATCGTCGAACTGCTGACCGCGCACGCCGTGCGCAGCCAGACCGAACTCGCCGCGCTGCTGGCCGCCGAGGGCATCGAGACCACCCAGGCGACGTTGTCGCGCGATTTGGATGAACTGGGCGCGGTGAAGCTGCGCGCGGCCGACGGGGGTGCGGGGATCTATGTCGTGCCCGAGGACGGTAGTCCCGTGCGGGGGGTCACCGGGGGCACGGCTCGGTTGTCGAAACTGCTCGGGGATCTGCTGGTCTCCACCGATCACAGTGGCAATATCGCCGTGCTGCGTACTCCGCCGGGCGCGGCGCATTTCCTGGCCAGCGCTTTGGACCGTGCGGCGCTGCCCGAGATCGTGGGGACCATCGCGGGCGACGACACGATCGCGGTCATCGCGCGCGAGCCGCTGACGGGGGCCGAACTCGCGGCGAAGATCGAGGAATTGGCCTGAGGGATCAGGCCAGGGGGTACTGCCCGGGGGGATAGGCGCCGCCCGGCCCGGTGCCGACCGCGCCGAGCAGGTCGGCGATGAGCTGCACGACCGACGTGGCCACCCCCAGCACGTCCGAGCCGATCTCCGAGAAGTAGCTGGCCAGACTCGTCATCATGGTCTCAGCGTGGCATATGGTCGGCGCTATCGTGCGGATATCGTCGTGTCCTGCAACGGGATCCGGGACGAATGCGGCAATTGCCACTGGATTGCCTCACCCCGATTATGAATGAGCTTGCATGGTGATGCATAATCATTTGCAGCTTGGCACCACGAACCCTGAGGAGCTCATCGACATGGCCGATCGCGTCGTACTCGCCTATTCCGGCGGGTTGGACACCTCCGTCGCCATCAGCTGGATCGGCAAGGAGACCGGGGCCGAGGTCGTCGCCGTGGCGATCGACCTGGGGCAGGGCGGCGAGGATATGGACGTGGTGCGGCAGCGCGCGCTGGACTGCGGGGCGGTCGAGGCGATCGTGGTGGACGCGCGCGAGGAGTTCGCCGATCAGTACTGCCTGCCGACGATTCAGGCCAACGCGCTGTACATGGGCCGGTATCCGTTGGTGTCGGCGATCAGCCGGCCGCTGATCGTCAAGCATCTCGTGGACGCCGCGGAGTATCACGGCGCGTCGACCGTCGCGCACGGCTGCACCGGCAAGGGCAACGATCAGGTGCGGTTCGAGGTCGGGATCGGGGCGCTCGCGCCGGATCTGAACGTCATCGCGCCGGTGCGCGACTACGCGTGGACGCGGGAGAAGGCCATCGCCTTCGCCGAGGAGAACAAGCTCCCGATCACCGTCACCAAGAAGTCGCCGTTCTCCATCGACCAGAACCTGTGGGGCCGGGCGGTCGAGACCGGTTTCCTCGAGGATCTGTGGAACGCGCCGACCAAGGACGTCTACGACTACACCGTGGACCCCACGATCAACTTCGAGGCGCCCGACGAGCTGATCGTCACCTTCGACAAGGGTGTGCCGGTCGCCATCGACGGCCGCCCGGTCAGCGTGTACGAGGCCATCACCGAACTCAACACCCGCGCGGGCCGCCAGGGCGTGGGCCGTCTCGATATGGTCGAGGACCGGCTCGTGGGCATCAAGAGCCGCGAGATCTACGAGGCGCCGGGCGCGATCGCGCTGATCACCGCGCATCAGGAGCTCGAGGCCGTCACCATCGAGCGCGAGCTGGGCCGCTACAAGCGCCAGGTCGAACAGCGGTGGGGCGAGCTGGTTTACGACGGCCTGTGGTTCTCCCCGCTCAAGCGCGCCCTCGACGCGTTCGTGGGCGACACCCAGCAGCACGTCTCCGGCGAGGTGCGGATGGTGCTGCACGGCGGCACCGTCGTGGTCAACGGGCGGCGCAGCGAGGAGTCGCTCTACGACTTCAACCTGGCCACCTACGACGAGGGCGACAGCTTCGACCAGTCGCTGGCCAAGGGCTTCGTGCAGATCCACGGCCTGTCGTCCAAGGTCGCGGCGCGCCGGGATCTCGGCAAGAAGTAGTAGCCTGCGCCCGTGCGCACCGACGACGACAGCTGGGACATCACCGAGAGCGTGGGGGTGACCGCGCTCGGCATCGCGGCACTGCGCGCGGCCGAGACGCGGCGGCCGGACGCGCTGTTCCGCGATCCGTACGCGGAACGGCTCGTCACCGGGGTGGGTGAGGGCGGCTGGCAGGGGATCGTACGGGGACAGGTGGACTCCGGCGACGAACGGGCCGGGCGGCTCTATCGGACGATCGGAAACTTCGCCATCGCGCGGACCTGCTACTTCGACGCGTACTTCGAAAGCGCTGCGGCACAGGGCATTCGGCAGGTCGTGATCCTAGCGGCCGGGTTGGACGCGCGGGCCTACCGCCTGGCGTGGCCGCCGGGGACGGTGGTGTTCGAGCTGGATCAGCCGAAGGTGCTGGCGTACAAGGCGGCCACGCTCGCGGACGTGACCCCGGCGGCGGAGCGGCGCGAGGTCGCGGTGGACCTGCGGCAGGACTGGCCGGAAGCGTTGCGGCGCAACGGTTTCGACGAGTCCGCGCCGACCGCGTGGCTGGCCGAGGGGCTGTTGCGGTATCTGCCCGCCGCGGCGCAGGACCGGCTGTTCGAGGCGGTGACGGCGCTGAGTGCGCCCGGTAGTCGGATGGCGCTCAATATCGGACGGGGCGAGCCGGGGAGCGAACAGGCGCGCCGCCAGCGCGCCGAGGCGGTGCAGCAGCTGGACCCGGGGCTGGCGCTGAACTCGCTGTGGTACTCCGACGAGGGTCGCAGCGACCCGCGGGACTGGTTCGCCGCCGCCGGATGGGTTGTGGCACAGGCCGATCCGGTGGCCGTGCTGACCGAGCGCGGCCGCGCGGTGCCCGACGAGGTGGCCGAGGACATGCGCAGACAGATTCTGATGACCGCGATTTCACCGACAGGAGAGCGATGAGCGAGGGCGGCAGCACCAATCAGGGGGCGCTGTGGGGTGGGCGCTTCGCGTCCGGCCCGGCGGCGGCGATGGCGGCGTTGAGCAAGTCGACCCATTTCGATTGGGCGTTGGCCCCCTACGACATTCGCGCCTCCAAGGCGCACGCGCGGGTGCTGCACAAGGCCGGGCTGCTGTCGGAGAGCGATCTCGCCGAGATGCTGGCGGGGCTGGATCGCCTTGCGGCGGATGTGGATTCGGGCGCGTTCGGTCCGGCCGAATCCGATGAGGACGTGCACGGGGCGCTCGAACGCGGGCTGATCGAACGGGTCGGCGCGGAGCTGGGCGGGCGGCTGCGGGCGGGGCGCTCGCGCAACGATCAGGTGGCGACGCTGTTCCGGATGTGGCTGCGCGACGGGGTGCGCCGGGTCGCGGCCGGGGTGTTGGACGTGGTGGACGCGCTGGTCGAGCAGGCGCGGGCGCATCCGGACGCGGTGATGCCCGGGAAGACACATCTCCAGGCCGCTCAGCCGGTGTTGCTGGCGCATCATCTGCTCGCGCACGCGCATCCGTTGTTGCGGGATGTGGATCGGTTGCGCGACTTCGACAAGCGGGCGGCGGTGTCGCCGTACGGGTCCGGCGCGCTGGCCGGGTCCTCGCTCGGGCTGGATCCGGAGGCGATCGCCGCCGAACTGGATTTCGATGCGGCGGCGGCCAATTCGATCGACGCGACCTCCGCGCGGGACTTCGCCGCCGAGGCCGCGTTCGTGCTGGCGATGATCGCGGTCGATCTGTCGCGGATGGCGGAGGAGGTGATCCTGTGGAGCACACCGGAATTCGGGTACATCACCCTCGCGGACGCCTGGTCCACGGGCTCGTCGATCATGCCGCAGAAGAAGAATCCGGACGTGTCGGAGTTGACCCGGGGTAAGGCGGGGCGGTTGATCGGTAATCTCACCGGGCTGCTCGCGACGCTGAAGGCGCAGCCGTTGGCGTACAACCGGGATCTTCAGGAGGACAAGGAGCCGCTGTTCGATTCGGTGGCTCAGCTGGAATTGTTGTTGCCCGCGATCGCGGGGCTGGTTTCGACGCTGACCTTTCACACGGATCGGATGGCGGAGCTCGCGCCCGCCGGGTTCACGCTCGCCACGGATATCGCGGAATGGCTTGTGCGGCAGGGTGTTCCGTTCCGGGTGGCGCATGAGGCGGCGGGTGCGTGCGTGCGGGCCGCCGAGGCGAGGGGGGTGGGGTTGAACGATCTCACCGATGCCGAATTCGCGGCCATCGATCCGGCGTTGACGGCCGAGGTTCGCTCGGTGCTCACTGTGGAGGGGTCGATCGCCTCCCGGGACGCGCGTGGGGGCACGGCTGGTCCGCAGGTGGCTCGGCAGCTCGAGGAGATCGGCGCGGCGACCGCCGCTGCTCGCGCCTGGTTGCGCTGAACCCGGGGGTACGGCGGCGGCGCGGTTCATCGCTGCGGGGCACGGCAGCATGCGGTACGGCGGCGCGGGCCACTACTGCGGGGCACGGCAGCTGGGGGGTACGGGCAGCAGCACGGGTTACCACTGCGGGAGAGGGCAGCGCGAGGTACCACCGCGGGGTACGGCGGCTTGGGGTACCGCAGCGCGGGGCACGGCAGCTTGGGGGTACGGCAGCGCAAGCCACTCTCGCGGGGTACGGCAGTACAGCCGCACCCTTTATTTGGATTCGCACCCCTTGTGTAGCCCTGGAACGGGTGCGGATTTGGATAAAGGGTGCGGCTGGGTTGCGTTAAGGGGTGGTTCGGAAGCGGTGGCGGTAGGCGGTGGGGGTGGTGTCGAGGGTGCGGCGGAAGGCTCGGGTGAGGGTGTCGGGGGTGTGGAAGCCGCAGGTGGTGGCTATGCGGTCGAGGGTGTCGTCGGTGGTTTCGAGGCGGTGGCGGGCCAGTTCGACGCGGGCGGCCTCGACGTAGGCGGCGGGGGTGGTGTCGAGGTCGGTTTTGAAGACTCGGGTGAGTTGGCGCTCGCTGAGGTGGGCGTGGGCGGCGAGGTCGGCGACGGTGAGGGGGGCGGCGATGTTGCGGGAGATGTAGTGGCGCAGGGCTTCTATGCGGCGGGTTGTCGATACGGGGTCGAGTAGGACGCTGAATTGGCTCTGGCCGCTCGGGCGTTTCAGGTACATCACGAGTTGGCGGGCCACGCGCAGGGCCCACTGGTCGCCGAAGTCCTCGGCGATCAGGGCGAGGGTGAGGTCCAGGCAGGCGGTGATGCCCGCGCCCGTCCACACGTGGTCGTCGCGGATGAAGATCGGGTCGGCGTCCACCTCGATCGCGGGATGGTCGGCGGCGAGCTGGCGCGCGGTCGACCAGTGGGTGGTCGCGCGGCGGCCGTCGAGGAGTCCGGCCGCGGCGAGCACGTGCGCGCCGACGCACACCGACGCCACCCGGCGCGCGGCGGGGGCCAGCGTCCGGACCCGTTGCACCACAGCGGGTTCGGTGATCGCGCGGACGCGGCGCTCGGCGTCGAGTTCGACCGCGCCGGGCACGAGCAGGGTGTCGATGCGGCGGTCGGCGATGTCGGCGAAGGTCACGTCGGGCAGCACCCGGACCCCGGCGGCCGTGGTGACGGGGTCGAGGGATTCGGCGGCGAGGACGACGCGGTAGCCGCTCGGCTCGTCCATCTCGCGGGCCAGCAGGGCGAAGACCTCGGGTGGGCCGGTGACGTCGAGCAGGTCGACGCCCTCGAACAGGACGACGACGATCAACCGTTCGATACCGCTCATCGCTCCTCGCCGTGCCGTGTCCGAATCTGCACCTTACATGACATTTCCGACACGGCCGTCGGGCCATAGCGTCGATCGGTATGAGCACCATGACACTTCGCGAACTCAACGGCCTCGATCGCACCGCGCCCGCGCTGGCCGAATCGACGCTGATCCTGATCGACTACCAGAACACCTACACCCGGGGCGTGCTCGAACTCACCGGGTGGCGGCCCGCGCTCGAGGCCGGGGCCGAGCTGCTGGCCCGCGCTCGCGCCGCCGGGGCGGCGGTCGTGCGCGTGATCAACGACGGCGGGCCGGGGACGCTCCACGACGTGCGCGCCGAAATCGGGCGGCCGCATCCGCTGGTCGCGCCGCGCGACGGGGAGTCGGTCGTGGTGAAGTCCGTGCCCGACGGGTTCGTGGGCACCGACCTCGGCGCGCACGTCGATGCCGCGGGCCACGAGAACGTGGTGATCGCGGGTTTTATGACGCACATGTGCGTGAGTTACACCGCGGCGGGTGCGTTCCTGCGCGGCAATCGGCCGACCGTCGTGGCGGACGCGTGCGCGACGCGGCCGGTCGCCGGGGTGGCGGCCGAGACGCTGCATCGGGCCGCGCTCGCCACCGTCGCCGACCTGTACGGCGTGGTCGTGGGGTCGGCCGCCGAGTTGGCCCGGTGACCGGTTTGGCTATTGTGCGGAAATGACCTTCCTGCTGCTGGGCCTGGCCATCGTGTCCGAGGTGACCGCGACGGTGTCGCTGAAGATCTCCGAGGGATTCAGCAAACTCGTGCCGTCGGTGGTGGTGGTGATCGGGTACGTGGCGGCGTTCTTCTTCCTGTCCCAGGCGCTGAAGCGGGGGATGGCGATCGGGGTCGCCTACGGGATCTGGTCGGCCATCGGGGTGGCCGCGGTCGCCGCCATCGGGGCGCTGTTCCTGAACGAGTCCCTGACGGCCGTGCAACTCGGCGGGATCGCGCTGGTGATCCTCGGGGTGCTCGCCCTCGAACTCGGCGGGGCGCATCAATCCTGAAGGGGCGCTTTGGGTTCCGGGGTGGCGAGTGTGATCGGGATCAATCTCGGAGGCGCTGCGGTCCGTGAGTGCGGCCGGGACGTCAGTCCCGAGCCCGCACCTCGTGGCTCGCGTTGGTGAGTGCGGCCCGGGCGTCAATTTCGAACTCGCTCATTGCGGGCCGCGTTTGTGAGTGCGGTCTGGCCGTCAATCCTGTACCCGCACAGCGTATCCCGCGTCGGTGAGGGTGGACAGGACGTCGTCTCGGTGGGTGGGGCCGCGGGTTTCCAGGGTGAGGAGGACTTCGACCTCGTCGATGCCGAGCCAGGCGCCGGTGCGGGAGTGGACGACGTCGACGACGCTGGCTCGGGTCGCGCCGACGGTGGCCAAGAGGCGGCCGAGGCTGCCGGGGTGGTCGGAGATGGTGACGCGGACGGCGAGGTAGCGGCCGGCGGCGCTGAGGCCGTGGCCGATGAGGCGGGTCAGGAGGAGGGGGTCCACGTTGCCGCCGGACAGGATCGCGCAGACCGGGCCCGTGAGGCCGAGTTCGGCGGGGTGGAGGGACATGAGGGCGGCGACGGCGGCGGCGCCCGCTGGTTCGACGATGAGTTTGGCGCGTTCCATGCACAGCAGCAGGGCGCCGGACAGGGCGTCCTCGTCGACGGTGACGATCGTGGGGGCGTATTCGGTGACGTGCGCGAACGGGACCGCGCCGGGTAGGCCGACCGCGATGCCGTCGGCCATGGTCGACATGCGTTCCAGCGCAACGGGTTCGCCCGCTGCCAGGGAGGCGGGCCAGGCCGCGGCGCGGGCCGCCTGCACGCCGACCACGCGCACGCCGGGCGCGAGGTGACGCAGGGCGATCGCGATGCCCGCCAGCAGGCCGCCCCCGCCGGTGGGCACCAGGACCGTGCCGACGTCGGGGAACTGGTCCAGCAGTTCCAGGGCGACGGTCGCCTGCCCGGCCACGATATCGGCGTGGTCGAACGGGTGGATGAGCGTGGCGCCGGTCTGATCGGCGAATTCCCTTGCGGCCGTGAGGGATCGGTCGATGGTCTCACCGACCTGGTGGACGGTCGCGCCGTAGGCCCGGGTGGCGACGAGTTTGGGCAGGGACGCGCCCTCGGGCATGAACACCGTGGCGTCGATGCCGAGGGTCGTCGCCGACCAGGCCACGCCTTGGGCGTGATTGCCCGCGCTGGCCGCGACCACCCCGCGCGCCCGCTCGGGCGCGGGCAGATTCGCGATCCGGTTGTAGGCCCCGCGCGGTTTGAACGATCCGGTGCGTTGCAGGTTCTCGCACTTGAGCCGCACCTCGTGCCCGGTCCGCTCGGACAGCACGCGGGAGGCGACCACCGGGGTGCGCCGAATGACCGGCGCCAGCAGCTTCGCCGCCGCTTCGATGCGCTCCACTCCGATCAGCTCCATAGGGGGTCATGCTGCCAGACGGAACTGGTGCCTTCGTGTTGCCTGATCGTCACATCCGCGAACATCGGCGCAAACATCGGGGTTCTACCTTGGGTTCATGCCCCCACGACGACGATCGGCGCTGTTGGCGAAACTGGTGGTCGATGAGCCTGGTCGGCCGCAGATCATTCTCGGTGAGTTGCGCCGGGTGATCTTGGATGGGGCGGTGCCGCCGGGGACGGCGATTCCGTTGCGGGAGATCGCGGAGTTGTTCGATGTCAGCCATATTCCGGTGCGGGAGGCGTTGAAGACGCTGATCGGGGAGGGGCTGGTGGCGCATCAGCCGAACGCGGGATACGCTGTGGCGCAACTGACCTCGGCGGAGCTGCGCGAAATGTATGTGGCGCGGGAGGCTTTGGAGGAGGCGGCGTTGGCGGCTGCGGCGGTGTGCGCGACCGCGGCGGACCGTGACGCGCTGCGGGAGGTGAACGCGCTGCTGGAGCAGGCGATTCGGGATGATGATCCGGCCGCCTATCATCGGCGCTCGCGGGAGTTCCATCTCGCGCTGACCCGGCCCTCGCGGATGTTCCGGCTGCTGCACATGCTCGAATCCGCTTGGAACGTCACCGAACCCGTGCAGTCGATGGTGCACGTGACCCGCGCCGACCGGGTGCGGCTGCACACCGATCACGCGCTGTTGCTGGACGCGTTCCTGGCCCGCGATGTGGATCGGCTGCTCGCGGTCGCGCGGCGGCACCACCGCCGCCTCGAGACCGTGATCGCCACGCTCCCAACGGATCTGGGCCTGCTCGCGCCGCCCGGCGAGGTGTCGCTCGCACCCGGGGTCAGGCGTTCGAGCGGTCGATGACCATGAGCACCCCGCCGAGCCAGGGGGTGTAGATCTCGGGTCGGGTGTCGAGGGCGTCGGTGAGGGTTTCCGGGCGCACCCAGGCGTAGTCGGCGATCTCGGCCGGATCGGGGCGGGGCGGTTCGCCGTCGAAGCGGCCGATCAGGACGTGGTCGAACTCGAATTCGACGCGGCCGGTGGTGGGGTCGTCGGCGTGGTAGCGGAAGGTGCCGATCTCGTGGACGGCGGCGTCGATGCCGAGCTCCTCGTGCAGGCGTTTGACCGCGGCCTCGGCGACCGATTCGCCGGGGGCGGGGTGGCCGCAGCAGGTGTTGGCCCAGCGCAGGGCGAAGCGGGTTTTGGTGGCGGCCCGCTGTTGCAGCAGGACCCGGCCCGACTCGTCGAACAGCAGCACCGAGAACGCCCGGTGCAGGCGGCCGGGGGCGGCGTGGGCGGCGGCGACCGGGCACGCGCCGGTCGCGCGGCCCTGCTCGTCCACGAGCTCGACGAGCAGGGCCTCGCGATCGGTCGTCTCGGCGGTGGAGGTCACCGTCCCACCTTATCCGCGGCGATCAGCAGGTATTGAAAACTCCCCTCGCGATAGGCGGTGAGGAACGGCTTCTCCACGCCCGTGGCCAGCTCGGAGTGCGTGCGCAGATCCCAGTAGGGGATGGTGGCCGCCGTGAGATCGACCACGTTCACCGGTACCAGGTTGTTGGCCGCCAGCGCCCGGAAGTACTCGCCGCGCGGGTGAATCATGCAGCCGTAGTGGGCGTCGATCCAGCTCACCGCCGCCGAGCGGCCGCCGGTGACGTCGTTGGAACAGCCCGTAATGCACACATAGCGCCCGCCGGGCCGCAGCAGCCGCGCGAATTCGGCGAACAGATCCGTCAGATCCACGTACATGGTGGTCTCGTTGGTCCAGATGCCGCGCATCACCGCGGAGTCGAAACCGGTGTCGACCATATTGCGCAGATGGAACCGCACCCGGTCGGACACCCCGCGCGCGGCGGCCTGCTCGTTGGCGAAGCCGACCTGGTATTCGGAGATGGTGACCCCGTCGACCTGGCAGCCGAACCGCTGATTGGCCATGAAACTGGTGCCGCCGCGCCCGGATCCGGCGTCCATCAGCCGATCGTCGGGCCGCACATCGCCGAGGTGGTCGAGCAGCAGATCGGCCTGCGCGGTCTCGAGCCGGTGCAGTTCGCGCACGAGGCGCTCCTGGCGGGTGTCCTCGGGGCCCTCGAGCACGGACAGATCGGGTTCGCCGATGCCGTAGTGGTGGTGGTAAAGGCCGTCGACCTCACCGAGTTTGGTGTTCACGCGGTCGTCGTTGGGATTGTTGTTCCAGTATTCGGCGACCGACCGCTGATACGGGGTGAGCGGGACCGGGCCGGCCTGGGGTTCGAGCATGGTCATGGCGGAACATCCTCTCGATGGGTACAACGCTGGCGCTCAATCGATGTCGTGATAGCGGCGGCTGTCGGCGTGCCAGGCGCGGTTGCCGCCCATCCACGCCCACAGCCCGGTGAGGAAGCGATGCAGCGGCGGGGACGCGGTCGCCGCGAGCGCCCGCGCCTCGGTCTCGAAGCGGTGCGCGAGTTCGTCGTGCACCTCGGCGGTGCGCTGCACCGCCTCCTGCCGGGAACAGCCCTCCTCGGCGGCGAGGACCGTGGGCAGGTTGAACTCCCGCCCGTTCGAAAGATCCTCGCGCGCCATCGAATACAGGTCGTTGACCATCTGCGCGGCCAGCGCCGCGGTGGTGGTCACCCGGCGCACGGCCGGATGACTGTATTCGGCGGGATCGAGCTCGTACCCGCCCACGGCGTCGATCGGCGCCATACAGGGCAGGAAGCTGTGCGGCTGCCGGTTGGTCAGGTACTCCCACACCGGCGGCATCCGGTGCGCCCCCCGCCAGCCGGCCTCCGCGCCGAGAGCGATGAACCAGCCCGCGATCTCGGTGCGCAGCCGGGCCAGCTGCGCCGGGCTCGCGTAGCGGGCCAGATGCTCGAACGAGGTGCGGAAGGCCCGCAGGATCGGGTCGGCCTCGAGCGCCCGGTCCAGTTGCGCCTGATAGCCGCGCGGCAGGGCCACCGGATCGAGGGCGGCCATGGCCAATTCGAGCCGGGGCCCGAGTTCGGCCTCCGCGCTGGACGGGGTGCCGTCCGGCGCGCGGTCGTCGGCGTCCTCCTCGCAGTAGTAGTCGTCCACCGACCACTCCGACACCGCGCACTTGGCCGCGGCCAGCAGCGGATCCGGATCGTCGCAGTCGGGGTGGCAGAGCATGACCAGCCGCCCGAAGTCGGCGCGGTGCAGCTCGTCCATCTTGCCCTCGTACAGCCCGATCGACTCCGCCCAGGCGAGGATGCCCGCGTTGACCGCCTCGGCCAGCGCCGGATCGTCGCGGACCGGCGGCGGGCAGTAGAGCGGGGGGATCGCGCGTCGCCCGGGCGCGGCCGGGCGCACCACCCCGGCCGCGGTGCCGATTCCGGTGGGCCCCAACGGTATTCGGGGAACCACTCGGTCCGGCGGCGGGGTCCGCGCGGGAGCGCGCGGCGGGGACAGCAGACCCGACGCGCCCACCCCGGACGGACCGAGCAGCCGACGCGGCGCGCCGCCGGCCAGCATGGCGGCGAGGGCGGGGGAAAGCGCCTCGCCCCCATCGGAATTCGGCAGCAGCACCGCGGGCGGGGCGTGCTCGAGATCGGTCAGCAGCGCGGTCACCGTCGCGGCCACCTCGTGGGTGGCGGGCGGCGCCGCGATGCGCGACAACACCGACACGGTCGCTCACCTCACTCGGCCGCGTGGCGGGCGACCAGGACGTTGTCGAGAATGCCCAGCGCGTCGGGCACCAGCACCGCGGCCGAGTAGTAGCAGCTGATCAGGTAGGAGATGATCGACTGATCGTCGATGCCCTTGAATCGGACGTTCAGGCTCGGGGCGTACTCGTCGGGGATGCCGGTCTGGTGCAGGCCGATCACGCCCTGTTCCTTCTCGCCGGTGCGCAGGGCGAGGATCGAGGTGGTCTGGGCCTCGCTGACCGGGATCTTGCCGCACGGGAAGATCGGCACCCCGCGCCAGGCCGGGACGCGGTGGCCGTCGACCTCCACCGGATCGGGGTAGAGCCCGCGCTTGTTGCATTCGCGGCCGAACGCGGCGATCGCCTTGGGGTGGGCCAGGAACAGTTTGGTGCTGCGCCGCATGGACAGCAGTTCGTCCATGTCGTCGGGGGTGGGCCCGCCGGACTCGCTGTAGATGCGCTGCTTGAGATCGCAGTTGTGCAGCAGGCCGAAGTCGGGATTGTTGACCAGGTCGTTCTCGCGGCGTTCGTACAGCGCCTCGATGGTCAGGCGCAGTTGCTGCTCGATCTGATTGTGCGGCTCGTTGAACAGATCCGCGACGCGGGTGTGCACGCGCAGCACGGTCTGGGCGAGGCTGAGCTCGTATTCGCGCGGGGAGGCGTCGTAGTCGACGAAGGTGCCCTCGAGCAGGGGTTCGCCGGAGTGCCCGGAGGCGATCTCGATATTCGCCTCGCCGTGCTTGTTCTGCGGGCGTTGCGATCGCGCCGACACCCGCGACAATTGCTCGCGCAATGCGGGCGCCTCGTCGGCGATGCGATCGAAATCCGCGCGCGCCAATGTGAGCACGGTCGTGGGGGTGAGCGTTTTCACCGTGGCGGGCCAGATCGCGTCGTTGTCCAGCAGCATGGAATCGCCGAAATAATCGCCGTCGGAGAGAATGCCCAGCCGGGTCACCTCGCCGAATTTACCGGTGCCCATCTTGCTGAGTTTTCCGTGCACGACCAGAATGATCTGATCCATCGGATTGCCGAATTCGGCGACGACCGTATCGGGATCGAGATCGCTTTGTTCGAAACGGCGGGCGAGGGCGGCCAGCACCTCCTCGTCCTCGAATTCCCGCAGGGCGGCCATTTCCCGCAGTTCCTCCGGGATGACGGTGGCGCGCGGGCCGTCGACGTCGAATTCGATCTCGCCGTTGCCCAGCGTGTGGGTCAGGCGGCGGTTGACCCGGTAGACGCCGCCGTGCACCTGGACCCAGGGCAGCGCGCGGGTCAGCCAGCGCGAGGAGATGCCCTGCATCTGCGGTTCGGATTTGGTGGAGTGCGCCAGCACTTGCGCGGCGCCCGTCGACAGACTCTTGCGTGCGTGATTCTCGGTTTCGATCGGCAATTCGATGGTCATACCTCAGTCCTCACATCGAGGTGGCCGTCCGGCGGCACCGAACGGTTACTTGCAGGGCGAGCAGGCAGGCGGAGACACACCTGCGAAGTAGGTGGCGCGAACGAATATTTATGTGCGACAGCGCGTTCCGGAGCAGTGTGACATCGCGATCCGGCCCCTCGATGGTAGGACGCGAACGGTCGGGTTCGCGGCGAAATCGCTCGAACGGCCGCGAATTTCATTGGGCGGTAACGAAACGGCAAGGCGCGTCGATTTCCAGACCGACCGGTAGCCGATCGGGGTCCGGGGCCGGGTGGGTACGGATAGGCTGGGAGCCATGGTGAGATTGACGCGGAGGTCGGTCGTCGAGTCGGTGCAGCGGTTGATGGCCACCGCGCAGAACGGGCTCGAGGTGATCCGCTTCGGCGGGCTGACCCACGACGTCGAGTCGTCGCCGTACGAGGTGACCGAGCGCAAGCGCATGTACCGGCTGCGGCACTACTTCCCCGACGACACCACCCCGGGCCGCCCGGTCGCGGTGCTCGTCCCCCCGCTCATGGTCAACGCCGACGTCTACGACGTGAACGTCGAGGGCGGCGCGGTCGGCATCCTGCACCGCGCCGGAATCGATTGCTGGGTGGTCGATTTCGGCTCGCCCGCCACCGAGGAGGGCGGCTGGAAGCGCGACCTGGCCGACCACGTGCTGGCGCTGTCCAGCGCGATCGACACCGTCAACGAGCTGACCGGGCACAACGTGCACCTGATGGGCTACTCGCAGGGCGGCATGTTCACCTATCAGACCGCCGCCTATCGCTACGGCAAGGGCGTGGAGAGCATCGTCACCTTCGGCAGCCCCGTCGACGTGGTCGCCGGGCTGCCGTTCGGCCTGCCCTACGGTCTGGTCTCCGAGGTCGCCGATTTCGTCGCCGACCACGTGCTCACCCGGCTGCCGATCACCGACGCCATGGTCCGGGTCGGCTTCCAGATGCTGGACCCGGTCAAGACCGCCAAGGCCCGGCTGGACTTCCTGCGCCAGCTGCACGACCGCGAGGCGCTGCTGCCCAAGGAGCGGCAGCGGCGTTTCCTCGAGCGCGAGGGCTGGGTCGGGTACGCCGGTCCCGCCGCCGCCGACCTGCTCAAGCAGTTCGTGGTGCACAACCGGATGATGTTGGGCGGATTCGTGATTCGCGACCATCCGGTGTCGCTGGCGGAACTGAGGTGCCCGATCCTGGCGTTCGTCGGGGAGGTCGACGACATCGGCCAGCCCGCCGCCGTGCGCGGCATCCTGCGCGCCGCGCCACACGCCGACGTCTACGAGGCCACCCTGGTGGCCGGGCACTTCGGCCTGGTCGCCGGGTCCACTGCCACGAACCACACCTGGCCGCTGGTGCGCGACTGGGTGAAGTGGCTCGACGGCACCGGCGAGCTGCCCGAGCAGATCGCCCCGATGACCGAGCACGAACCGGCCAACCCACAGCGCACCGCCGCCACCCGCGTGGTGCACACCGCGGCCTCGCTGGCCGAGACCGGGGCGGGGCTGGGCGCGGCGCTGACCGATATCGCGAGCAACGCGGTGCGCGGCTCGCTGGAACTCGGCGGCGAGGCGGCGCGGGCGCTGCCGCGCCTGACCCGGCTGGGGATGATCCAGCCGCACACGCGAATCTCGTTGGGTCGCTTGCTGTCCGAACAGGCCCGCCGCGCGCCGCTGCGCGACCTGTTCCTGTTCGACGACCGGGTGCACACCAACGCCGCGGTGAACCGGCGCATCGACAACGTGGTGCGCGGGCTGGTGTCGGCGGGTGTACGGCCCGCCGCGCGGATCGGCGTGCTCATGGAGACCCGACCCAGCGCGCTGGCCGCGGTCGCGGCGCTGTCGCGGCTCGGCGCGGTCGCGGTGCTGCTGCCGCCCGGCGGCGAACTGGACCGCGCGGTGGAGCTGACCGGGGCGAGCACGATCATCGCCGATCCGGAGAATCTGCGCGACGCGTGCGCCACGGGCGCGCGGGTGCTCGTACTCGGCGGCGGCGACACGCGCGAACTGGATGTGCCGCTGGACGGGGACGTGCTCGACCTCGAGCAGATCGATCCGTCGAAGGTGGTGCTGCCCGGCTGGTTCCGGCCCGATCCCGGACTCGCGCGGGAGCTGGCGTTCGTGCTGGTGACCGGCACCGGCGACAAGCTGGAGACCAAGTACATCACCAACCACCGCTGGGCGCTGTCGGCGTTCGGCACCGCCACCTCGGCCGATCTGGACCGCCGCGACACGGTGTACTGCCTGGCGCCGCTGCATCATTCGTCGGGGCTGCTGGTGAGCCTGGGCGGCGCGGTCGCGGGCGGCAGCCGGATCGCGCTGGCCCGCTCGCTGGATCCGGCGCGCTTCGCCGAGGAGGTGCATCGCTACGGCGTCACCGTGGTGACCTACACGTGGACGATGATGCGCGACATCCTCGACGCCGATCCGTTCCCGGACGGGCATTCGCATCCGATCCGGTTGTTCATCGGGTCGGGCATGCCCGCCGGGCTGTGGCGGCGCACCCTCGAAAGGTTCGCGCCCGCAAGGGTTCTGGAGTTCTACGCCTCCATCGAGGGCGATGTGGTGCTGGCGAACGTGGCGGGGGTGAAGATCGGCTGCAAGGGCCGTCCGGTGCCGGGCACCGCGCGGGTGGAACTCATCTCCTACGATCCGCACAGCGGCCGGATCGTCACCGACGCACAGGGTTTCGCGCGCCGCGCCGCCGACAACGAGGTGGGCCTGCTGATCGGCAAGGCGGGCGAGACGGTCGACATCTCCCAGGGCGGCCTGCGCGGGGTGTTCACCCCCGGCGACTCCTGGATGCCGACGGAGAACCTGTTCCGCCGCGACGGCGACGGCGACTACTGGCTGATGGACCGCCGCGACAGCGTGGTGCTCACCGACCGCGGCCCGGTGTACAACCAGCCGATCGTGGACGCGCTCAACGACATCACCGCCGTCGACACCGAGGTCGCCTTCGCCCTGCACGCCGCGGGCCGCACCCTGCCGGTCGCCGCGATCAGCGTCCGCGCGGGACACGAGCTGCGGCCCAAGGACGTCAGCGAATGCCTGCGCACGCTGGAGGCGAGCCAGCGGCCCGACCTGATCTTCGTCGTCGACGAGATCCCGCGCAGCTCCACCTACCGGCCCTCCACCCGCGCGGTGCAGGCGGCGGTGCGGCTCGAGCCGGACGAGAACACCTGGTGGTACAACCGCGACACCGAGACCTACGAGGTCCTCACCCGCGAGGCGCTCGACGCGCTGCTGGACTGAGCGCCCGGGGGGGCGAGCGTCCGGAGGGGGGAGAGCGTCCGGCGGGCGCGCGAGGCCCCGACCGGGTACGGTCACAGGCGGTGAGAACGAGCCTGGTCTACCGCAACCGGCGCATCTACGAGCTGTTGATGCGCGGGCTCTACCGGACCCACTACGCGGCCCGGTTCACCGCGATCGACGAGCTGATCCCCGACGGCGTGCGCGTGCTCGACGTGTGCTGCGGCCCCGCCACCCTCTACACCCGCTGCCTGCGCGACCGGTCGATCGACTACACCGGACTCGACCGCAACGCCGGATTCGTCGCGGACCTGATCGCGGCGGGCGGGCACGGGCGGGTGTGGAACGTGCGTGACGAAACCCCGTTGCCCGCAGCGGATTTCGTGGTCATGCAGGCCAGCCTGTACCACTTCCTGCCCGACGCGGCCCCGGTGGTGGACCGGATGCTCGCCGCGGCGGGGACGGCGGTGATCGTGACGGAACCGATCCGCAACCTCGCCACCAGCGAGCACCGCGTGGTCGCCGCGCTGGCCCGCCGCTGCACCGACGCCGGGGACGGCGCGCAGGCACACCGGTTCACCGAGACCACCCTCGACGCGCTGTTCGACCGCTACGGCTCCCGGGTCACGCGCCGGGGGCGCATCGCGGGCGGCCGGGAGAAGCTCTACCTCCTCACACCGTGAACGCGGTGACCGCCTCGATCACCCGCGTCACCTGCGCGTCGGTGAGGTCGGGCCACAGCGGCAGGCGCACGACGGTCTCGGAGAACTCGGCGCTGCGCACGCACGGCCGGGGCGTGCGGCCCAGCTTCCCGCCCGCCGGGCTGGTGTCCAGCGGCACGTAGTGGAACGGGGCCGAGATGCCTTGCGCGGCAAGATATCCGATGAAATCGTCGCGGCGCTGCTCGGTGGGCAGCCGCAGATAGAACAGGTGCGCGGTGTGCTCGCGGTCGGCGGGGACCCGCATGAGCCGAACGTCGTTGCGCGCGGCCCAGTCCGGCAGCGCGGCCGCGTAGGCGTCCCAGACCCGGTGCCGCCCGGCCTGAATCGTCTCGAACTCCTCGAGCTGCGCGTCGAGCACGGCGGCATTGAGTTCGCTGGGCAGATAACTGGATCCGATGTCCTGCCAGGAGTACTTGTCCACCGCGCCGCGCAGGAAACGGGCCCGGTCGGTGCCCTTCTCGCGGATGATCTCCGCGCGGCCCATCAGAATCTCGTCGGTGAGCAGCAGCGCGCCGCCCTCGCCGCAGTGCACGTTCTTGGTGTCGTGGAAGCTGAGCGCGCCCAGGGTGCCGAGGGTGCCCAGCGGCCTGCCGCGCCAGCGGCCGCCCAGCCCGTGCGCGTTGTCCTCGACGACGGCGATGCCGTGCGCGTTGGCCAGCGCGAGCAGGCCCGCCATATCGGCGGCGACGCCGCCGTAGTGGATGACCATGATCGCCTTGGTGCGCGGGGTGAGCACCGCGGCGACGGCCTCGGGGTCGAGATTGCCTGTGGCGCTGTCGATGTCGGCGAACACGCAGGTCGCCCCGCGCAGTGCCATGGCGGTCGCGGTGGAGGTGAACGCGAAGCTGGGGACGATCACCTCGTCGTCGGGGCCCAGCTCCAGCAGCAGGCCCGCCATCTCCATGGCCGAGGTGCAGGAGGTGGTCAGCAGCGCGTGCGGCGCCTCGGTGATGGCCTTGAGCTTCTCGGTCGCCGACCGCGTGAAGGGACCGTCGCCGTGGCTCTGATCCGACGACAGCACGGCCTCGAGGTTGGGCAGCTCCCGCCGGGCCCGGTAGGGACGGCTGAAGATGATGCGGTCAGTGGTGGTCAACCCGATCGTTCCCCTCGGTGATCGTCGCGGATGTCTCCCGATTCTCTACCACGTCCGGGGTGGGGTTCGCGGGTCGCGGGGTGGGGGAGGCGACGGTGAGATAGAGCGGCTTGCCCACCAGCACGTGCAGGGCGACACCGAGATATTCGGCGATCAGGCCGAGCGAGAACAGGATCGCGCCCGAGCACAGCAGCAGCACCACGATGGTCGAGGTCCAGCCCTCCGGCGCCCAGTCCGAGCGGGTGAGGGCCTCGAAGACGATGAGCCCGGCCATCACCGCCCCGCCCAGCGCGAGGGTCACCCCCAACATGCTGACCAGGCGCAGGCCGCGAGTTCCGCTGCACAGCACCATCTTCCAGAACAGCGAGAACAGCCGCCGGTAGTTGTAGCCGGACTCCTCGCGGCCCTCGGCGCGCAGCGCGACCGGGACCTGGGCGACGGTGTCGACCACCCAGGTGAGCGCGACGTCGAGATATACGCCGTTGGAGGCCACCTCGGCGAGCTGGCGGGCGATGTCGCCGCGGATGAGCCGGTAGCTCTCGAACCGGGTGGAGTCGGGGAAGGCGAACAGGGTGGCCAGCACGAGTTTCGCGCCGCGCGAGGTGAGGTTGCGCAGGAAGCCGTGCGGGCGGGTGTTGATCGGCTTGGAGTAGACCAGGTCCGCGCGCTGCGCGAGGGCCGCGTCCAGGAAGGCGCCGATGAAGGCCGGGTCGTGCTGGCCGTCCTCGTCCATGGTGACGGTCCAGTCGCCGCGCGCGGCCGACATGCCCGCGATGGTCGCGGCGTCCTGACCGAAGTTGCGCGACAGCCAGATCGGGCGCACGTTGTCGTGGCGGGCGGCCAGCTCCTGCAGGACGACATCGGAGCGGTCGGGGCCGTGGTCGTGGACGAGGATGATCTCGCCGACCACGAAGGTGGCGCCGCCGGGGGTGGTCGTCGGCCGCGCGTAGGTCGCGAGTTCGGCGACGAGTCCGGCGATGGTCTGCTCGCCGCGGTACACCGGGACCACCACGGAGACGGTGTGCGTCCGGGCGGACCCGCGGTGTCCGTTGGATTCGGGGGGAATCGGCATCAGCTGGATCAACTTTCGATGACGGTGCGTGCCGGTACTCCTCGCTGGTCACCAGAGCCCGAGCCGCTGAGAACTCTAGCACGGTGGTGAAGGGCCGCCCCGGGCGCAGAGCCGCCGTCTCCAGCACCGTGGTGGGGGCCGCCCCGGGTGCCGGAGCAGTCGCCGAACCCGCTGTAAGGTCTGGAACCTGTGAGCGAAGGTGACGACTCCGAGACTCTTTCGCGGCGACGGGTTCACCGCTGGGGAGCGGTGACGGCGCTCGGGGTCGTCGTCGGGTACGGGGCCGTCCTGCTGGGCAATGTGCGTCATTTCTTCACCGACGACACCGAATCCCAGTACACCGGGCTGTGGCTCGCGCTGGGACGCGCGTTGCGCGCGGGCCGGTTCCCGGTGATGTGGCCGGACCAGTGGATGACCGGCAACAACACGATGGACGACGCGGGGCTGTTCAATCCGCCGCAGCTACTGGTGGATCTGATCGCGCCCTCGGTGGACAACGTCGCGCTGTACGCGACGCTCGTGAAGCTGATCTTCTCGATCATCGCCGCGCTCGGCGTGTACCGGGTGTGCCTGGCCTACGGGGGCCGCCCGGCCTGGTCGGCGGTGGCGGGGGTGGCGTTCCCGTTCAGCGGCTGGTTCCTGTTCTTCGACGAGGCCAGTTGGATGACCGCGCTGACGGGGACCGCGTGGATGCTGCACGCGTGGGCCGCCTCGGTGCGCTACACGCGCGGAAGGGGCGGGCCGCTACCGGTTTTCGTGTACCTCTACCTCACCATCTCCACGGCCTACATCTTCCCGGCGGTGGAGGCGATGATCATGCTGGCCGCGGTCGCGGTGGGGGAGATCCTGTACCAGCGGGCCTGGCGGCCGGTGGCCCGGCTGACCGCGGCGGCCGCGTGCGCGGGGGCCGCGGGACTGCTGACGTTCCTGCCGAGCATGCTCTCGGCGAAGGTCACCTGGCGCGGCACCTCGCAGATCATCAACGATCAGTTCCTCACCGTGCCGTGGTCGGAGTCGCTCAACGCCAGCCTGCCCAGCACGATGCCCGCGTTCAGCGCGTGGTGGGGATACATCCAGCCGCTGCCGGTCACCTATATCGCGTGGTTCCTCGTCCCGATCCTCGCGTTCGTCGACTGGCGTGCGGCACGGGCGGAGTGGCGGCAGCTGAGCGGGGTCGCGCTGTTCTCGGTCGTGATGCTGATGTGGACCGCGGGGCCCGGCACCATCGGGCCGCTGCGCTGGCCCGCGCGGGTGCTGCCGATGCTGGCCGTCGGGCTGCTGGTGCTGGTGTGCGTGCTCGTCGGCCGGTACGGCACGACGCGGGATTGGCGACCGCGGGCGGTCGCGGCGGGCGTGCTCATCCTCGCGCTGTGGGTGCGCTCGTTCTCCGCCGACCCGCACGACGTGCTGTGGCATGTGCTGGCCGCGGTGGTCGTCGGCGCGCTGCTGGCCGGGGTGCTGTGGCTGGGCCGGACGCGGGGCACGGCCGCGGCGTGCGCGCTCGCCCTCGTCGCGATGTTCCCCATCGCGTACGCCCAGGTGGCCTCGGTGCAGCCGACGCCGATGTCGTGGCAGCTGCCCGCGTCGCGGTCCGAGGCGAAGGCCGCCTTCCCGGACTTCGGCGGCAAGACGCTGCAACTGGGCGAGCGCGGGCTGCTGCAACCGGGCGACAAGAGCGTCGAAAACGCCTATGGCTCATTGGTTTTCGGCAACTACGCCAAGAATCTGGAGCTGAACTACGTCAACGGCTACACCCCGACCGGCTACTACTACTTCGGCGAGCTGCTGTGCATGCGGTGGGATTCCAGCGTCTGCCCCGACGCCTACCGCCGCGTGTTCGCCCCGGAACCGACGACGGGCCGCCCGCTGGTCGATCTGATGAAGGTGGATCGAGTCGTCTTGCAGCGCGCGCTGTTCCCGGACGCGGCGAAGCAGGAACCCCCGCCCGGCTGGAAGTGGGTCGACTACCCGGGCCACGAGCGCTGGATCGCGGTGCTCGAACGCGTGGACGGGCCGGTGTCGACGACAGGCGGCCGGGTCGCGGCGACCAAGGACCTCACGGCGGCGTCGCTGTCGGAATCCGACACCGAGAGCCGGGTGCGGGTCAGCTCGCCGGACGGCGGCCGGGTGGTGTTCGCGCGGCTGGGCTGGCCCGGGTATCGGGTCACCTTGAACGGCAAGCCGATTCCGTTCACCACGGTCGCGAAGTCCTTCGTCGCCGTGGACGTCCCGGCGGGCACGAACGACGCCGAGCTGCGCGTGAGCTGGCGGCCGCCGGGCTGGAAGATCGGCATCGCGACGTTCGTGGCGGGCCTCGCCGGAATCGCGGTGTTGCAGTGGATGTTCGTGCGGTCCCGGCGGCGCGGGGACCTCGCCGCCCTGTAGGGTCTGGTCCTCGTGGTGGAAAGTGCTGCTGGGTCGATCGCGCAGGCGGACGATCGCAAGAAGATCTACAGGTGGGGGGCGCTCACCGCACTCGGTGTGGTGCTCGGCTACGCCGCGGTCCTGCTCGCCAACGCCCGCCATTTCTATACCGACGACACCGAATCCCAGTACGCCCCGCTGTGGGTGATGCTCGGCCATCGGCTGCGCGACGGGCAGCTGCCGCTACTGGCGCCCGACCAGTGGATGACCGGCAACTACACCATGGAGGAGGCGGGGCTGTTCAACCCGCCGCAGCTGCTGATCGATCTGATCGCGCCCTCGGTGGACAATATCGCCCTCTACGCCACGATCGTGAAGCTGATCTTCTCGATCATCGCCGCGCTCGGCGTGTACCGGGTGTGCCTGGCCTACGGCGGGCGCGCGGCGTGGTCGGCGGTGGCGGGTATCGCCTTTCCGCTCACCGGCTGGTTCCTGTTCTTCGACGAGGCCAGCTGGACGACCTCGCTGACGGGGACCGCGTGGATGCTGCACGCGTGGGCGGCGTCGGTGCGCTACACCCGCGGCAGGGGCGGGCCGATCCCGGTGTTCGCCTACCTCTATCTGGCGATCTCGGTCGAATACGTCTTTCCGGCCGTCGAGTCGGCGCTCATGCTGCTCGCGGTCGCCGTGGGAGAGGTTGTGTACCAACGGAAGTGGCGGCCGGTGGCGCGGCTGGCGCTGGTGGCCGGGTGCGCGGGCCTGGCCGGGCTGATGACGTATCTGCCGAGCATGCTCTCGGCGAAGGTGAGCTGGCGGGGGACCTCGCAGATCAACAACGACCAGTTCCTCACCGTGCCGTGGTCGGAATCGCTGAACGCGAGCCTGCCGTCCACCCTGCCCGCGTTCAACTCGTGGTGGGGCTACATCCAGCCGATGCCGGTCACCTACATCGCGTGGTTCCTGATTCCCGCGCTGGCCTTCGTGGACTGGGGCCGGGCCCGCGCGGCGTGGCGGGAGCTGACCGCGGTCGCGCTGTTCGCGATCATGTTCCTGATGTGGACCGCCGGGCCCGGTACGGTCGGGCCGCTGCGCTGGCCGTCGCGCGTGCTGCCCATGCTGGCGGTCGGGCTGCTGGTGCTGGTGTGCGTGCTGATCGGCCGCTTCGGCACGGTGTCCGGCTGGCGAGGGCGCGCGGTCGCGGCGGCGGTGCTGATCGGATTGCTGTGGGTGCGAACGTTTTCCGCCGATCCGCACGACGCGCTGTGGCATGTGCTGTCGGCGCTGGCCGTGGCGGCGGTGGGCGCGGGCGCGGTGTGGCTGGGCCGCACCCGGGGCGCGGGCGCGGCGGCGGCGCTGGCCATCGTGGCCATGTTCCCCATCGCCTACGGGCAGGTCGCGGCCGCGCAGCCGACGCCGATGGGGTGGAATCTGCCGGTGTCCCGGTCCGAGGCCAAGGGCGCGTTCCCCGACTTTCCCGGCGTCACCCTGCAATTGGGCGATCGGGGGCTGCTGCAACCCGGCGACCGGACCGTGCGGGGGGCCTACGGTTCGCTGGTCTTCGGCAACTACGCCAAGGACCTCGAGCTGAACTATGTCAACGGCTACACCCCCAACGGGCACTACTGGTTCGGTGATCTGCTGTGCATGCGCTGGGATTCCAGCGTGTGCCCGGACGCGTTCCGGCGCGTGTTCACCCCCGAGCCGAGCACCGGCCGTACCCTGGTGGATCTGATGAAGGTCGATCGAGTCGTGTTGCAGCGGGCCATGTTCCCCGACGCGGACGCGCGGCCCGCGCCGGAGGGCTGGAAGTGGGTCGAGTACCCGGGCCACGAGCGCTGGATCAGCGTGCTCGAGCGCGAGGGCGGGCCGGTCGCCACGGTCAACGGCCGGGTCGCCGACGCGCACGACGTGACCGCGACCTCGATCGGCGAATCCGACACCGCGAGCACGGTCCGGGTCAGCTCGCCCGCCGGAGGCCGGGTGGTGTTCGCGCGGTTGGGCTGGCCCGGGTATCGGGTCACCTTGAACGGCAAGCGGATTCCGTTCACGACCGTCGCGAAATCGTTCGTGGCCGTGGACATTCCGGCGGGAACCACGGACGCGGAACTGACGGTGGCCTGGCGGCCGCCGGGCTGGAAGATCGGCATCGCGGCGGCCGCCGCCGGGCTGATCGGGCTCGGGGTGTTGCAGTGGGCGCACGTGCGCTCGCGCCGTCCCGAGGACGACGAGCCCGCCGCGGCGGCGCCCGATCCGGAGCCGGAACGCGTTCCCGCGGAGGCGCTTTCGTGAACGAGGCGGCCGTGACCGGGACGGGCGAACTCGCCCGGCCGGGTCCGCTGCTGCGGCTGATCCGGCGGCAGGAGGTCGCCTTCGCCGCCGTCGGGGTGGGCAATACCGCGCTCGGTATGGCGATGACCGTGCTGTGGCTGAAGGTGCTGGGACCGGCCTGGCCGCCCGCGGTGGCGGTGGTGCTGGCCTACGCCGTCAGCATCGTGTTCGCCTTCCTCGCCCATCGCACGCTGGTGTTCCGGGTGCGGGGGCATGTGCTGCGCGACTTCGTCCGGTTCGTGCTGGTGAACTCCGGCGGGCTGGTGCTCAATACCGTGGGCGTGCAGGTGGCGGTCGGGGTGTGGCGGCTGCCGGAGACCCCGGCGACGCTGGTCGTGATGGGTCTGGTCGCGGTCGGCAGCTTCTTCGGGCACCGGCACTTCTCGTTCCGGCGAGCGCCGCGTCGGCCCGTTCCCGAGGACCGGTAAGTTATCGATCATGGCGGAGCAAACCTTGGATTCCACGTTGTTGAGCCTGCTGGCCTGCCCGCAGGACAAGGGCCCGCTGTCGCTGGTCCACGACGGCGACGGCGCGAGCCTGCTCTACAACCCGCGCCTGCGCCGCGCCTACCGCGTCGACAACGGCATCCCGGTGCTGCTCGTCGACGAGGCCCGCGAGGTGTCCGACGCCGAGCACGAGAGGTTCAGCGCCCAGGGTTGATTCGGACCCAGAGCCCGAGCACAGGCTGAGTGGGGCTCAGGGCTCGAGCGCGAGGCCGAGTGGGACCCAGAGCTCGGGCGGGGGGCTGAGCCGGGGACTCAGAGTCCGATGTCCCCGGTCAGGTAGCGCTGCAAGGTCGGCCCGACGATGCGGGCGAGTTGGTCGACGGGCATGGACGCCAGGGGTTCGATGCCGACGATCTTGCGGCCGACCAGGACGCCGATCATTTGTGAGGCGGCCAGCACCACCCGGGTCGCGCCGCTGCCGGGGGGCGAATCCACCCGGGAGCGAACGTCTTTGAGCACGACCTCGAGCAGGAACTGGCGGGCCAGCGTGGCGTCCCCGCCCAGGACGGTGCGGAAGAACGCCACGGCCTGGAGGCCGAGGGGGGAGTCCCACACGCCGACCACGGCGCGGACGATGGTCTCGCCGAGCGCGTCGACGGGGACGGCGGCGATCTGGTCGGTGATGAGAGTCGGGTCGATCGGGAGATCCAGTGCGGCCGTGAGCAATTCGGCCTTGGTGCCGAAATAGTGGTGCACCAGCGCCGGATCCACCCCGGCGACCCCGGCGATCGAACGGATCGACGCCTTGTCGAAACCGACCTCGGCGAAGCGCGCGCGGGCGGCGTCGAGTATCGCCGCGCGCGTGCCGGACTGCCCGGGGCGGCGACCGCTGCGCCCGGGCCCGCCGTTGCCGGTGTCGGTCATGCCGTGCGCCTGCGGAGGGTGGCCGCCCCGGAACCCAGTGCGACGGCGGCGAATCCGGCCACCACGAGCAGATCCCACCACATCCGCGCGGTCGCGCCCGGGGACCGGGAGACCTGTTGCAGGGCGTCGACGGCGTAGCTCAGCGGCAGCACGTCGCTGATGATCTCCAGCCAGCGCGGCAGCTGATCGCGCGGCACGAGCAGCCCACACAGGAAGAATTGCGGTCCGACGATCATCGGCATGAACTGTACCGCCTGAAACTCCGTGCGCGCGAAGGCACTTGCCAGCAGACCCAGCGCCACCCCGAGCACCGCGTCGAGCACGGCGATCAGCAGCACCAGCCACACGCTGCCTCGTGAGGTCAGCCCGAGCAGGCCGAACGCCACCAGACAGGCCAGCCCCGCCTGCGCGGCCGCGGCCACCGAGAACGCGGTCCCGTAGCCGGCCAGCAGATCGGGTTTGGACAGCGGGGTGGTCATCAGCCGTTCGAGCGTGCCCGAGCTGCGTTCGCGCTGCATGGCGATCGCGGTGATCAGGAACATCACGATGAACGGCAGGATGCCCAGCATGCTGATGCCGACACGGTCGAACAGCCGCGGCATGCCCGGCACGGCCGGGGTGTCGTGATAGACGAAGTACAGCAATGTGATCAGCAGCGCGGGCACCAGCAGCAGCATCGCGACCGTGCGATGGTCGGCGCGCAACTGTTTCAGGATGCGGACGGTGGTGGCGGTGTAGCAGCGGGTGGTGCGGGTCAGGGCGGTGGTCATCGCGGCTGCTCCATTCTGATCAGGGCGAGAAACGCGTTCTCCAAACTGGTTTCGCCGGTGCGTTCGCGCAGTTCGTCGGGGCTGAGTTCGGCGAGCAGGGCGCCGTCGCGCAGGAGCAGCAGATCCTCGCAGTGCTCGGCCTCGTCCATCACGTGACTCGACACGATCAGGGTGCGGCCCTGCGCGGCGAGGTCGTGGAACTGCCGCCACAGCTCGGCGCGCAGCACCGGATCCAGGCCCACGGTCGGCTCGTCGAGGACCAGCAGTTCGGGATCGGCGACCAGCGCGCACGCCAGCGACACGCGGGTGCGCTGCCCGCCGGAGAGCTGATTGCCGCGCTGGCGGGCATGCTCGCCGAGCCCGACCGACTCGATCGCCGCGTGGACGGCGTCGGCGGGGCGGCCGTAGAGCGCGGCGAAGTAGGAGACGTTGTCGGTGACGGTCAGATCGTCGTAGATGCTCGGCGCCTGGGTCACATAGCCCACGCGCGAGCGCAGCCGCGGACTGCCCGCGGGCTCGCCCAGCACCCGCACGCTGCCCGCCTGGACGAGCTGGGTGCCGACGATGCTGCGCATGAGCGTGGTCTTGCCGCAGCCCGAGGGGCCGAGCAGACCGGTGATGCGGCCGCGCGGGACGGTCAGCGAAATGTCGTGCAGCACTTCGCGTCCGCCGCGCCGCACCCGCAGGTGCGTGATCTCGATCGCGAGTTCCGGCGCCGCCATGGGCCACCTCTATTCATCGTGTGTTGAATTCATTGCTCGTTGAATTCTGCGCCCCCATCCCGCCGTCCGCAAGTCCCGATTAGTCTTCGCCCGTGAGCAGTGCTGTTTCCGACGAGGCCGAGGGCGGGCAGACCCGGGCGTCCACCCTGGAGTTGTTCTTCGACCTCGTGTTCGTCTTCGCCCTGACCCAGCTGACCCACGCCTTCGGCGCGCATCCCGGCTGGCCCGCGCTGGGCCGGGTGGCCCTGGTCTTCGCCATCATGTGGTGGATGTACAGCGGGTACGTGTGGCTGACCAACGAGGTCGCGCCGAATTCGACCGTGCGCCGGACCGCGCTGATGCTGGGCATGTTCGGGTTCTTCGTCATCGCGCTGGCGATCCCTGGCGCGTTCGCCGGGTCGGGCATCGCCTTCGGGCTGGGCTACCTGCTGGTGAATGTCGTTCACTCCGCGCTGTTCTGGGCCAACGGCGGGACGCAGGCGTCGGCGGCGGCGCTGCGGATCGTGCCGCCCAACGCGGTCTCGGCGATTCTGGTGCTGGTCGGCGGCTGTGTGCACGGGTGGCCGCGCTACGGGTGCTGGATCGTCGCGCTGGTCGTGCAGATCGCCACGCCGTATCTGAGCGATCCGGGCGGATTCGTCATCCGCACCGCGCACTTCTGCGAACGGCACGGGCTGGTGCTGCTGGTCGCGCTCGGCGAATCGGTCGTCGCGGTGGGCGCGAGCCTGCACGCCGACACCGTGACCGTGCCGCTGGTGGCGATGGTCGGGCTCGGCCTGACACTCAGTTACGTGCTGTGGTGGGCGTACTTCGGGCTCGACGACGAACGCGGCGAGCACGCCCTCGCCGCGCTCGCGGGCCCGCGGCGCGGCCGACCGGCCGTGCTGGCCTACGGCTACGCCCTGTACCCCATGCTGCTCGGCGTCATCCTGACCGCGGCGGGCATCGGAACCGTTCTGGCGCACGGCAATTCGCCGGTGCCGGTGGCCCAGGCGCTGGCGCTGTCGGGGGGCGTGGCGCTGTACTTCTTCGGGCAGGGCTGTTTCCGCCTGGCGCTGGGCATTCCGCGCGCCTGGATCCGGCTGGTGGCCGCGCTCGCCGTGCTGGCGACCGCGCCGATCGGCGTGGCGTGGGTGGCGTGGGGGCAGCTGGTCGCGCTGCTGGTCGTGGGGTACGGGCTGGTGATCGCGGACGACAATCTGGGCATTCGGGCGGGGGATCACAGCGCCTACGTATGACGGGAACGTCCGGGAACCGGTCCGTATGGTTCCCACAACCCCCCAATTGTCCGGATCCGAGTGTGGCGGCTCGGCGCGATGGGTAACTTGATCCCTCCGTACCGCGACCGGTGCGGACGAAAGACGCACTGCTGTAGGGAGTTTCACAGATGAACACCGATCGGCGAGCTCGGCTCGCGTCCTGGGCCTGCGCCGTCGGGGTGGCCGTCGCCGCGGTCCTCACCCCCACCGCCGCGGCCGTCGCCGCGCCGCCCGCCTTCGTCGCCTGCCCCGCGGGCGAGTACCAGAACGTCGACAACGCCTGTGTCCCGCGCCCGCAGCAGTCCGATACTCAGCCCGACGGGGCGACCGCCCAGTGCAAGGACGGCACCTACAGCTTCAGCCAGCACCGGAGTGGCACGTGCTCCGGGCACGGCGGGGTGTCGCGCTGGTTGTAGCGGCCTGCCCCGGGCACGGCGGGGTGTCGCGCTGGTTGTAGGCGGCTCCGCCCACTACCCCTGGCGGGGCGGGCGAGGGCGGAATGGACAATGGTCCGTTGTGTCTGCTGAAGAACTCGCCGTCGAACCCGTTGCCGCCGCCCGCCGACTGCTGGGCGCGACCCTCTGGTCGGGTGCGGTCGGCGCACGGATCGTGGAGGTGGAGGCGTACGGGGGTGATCCGGCCGGGCCGTGGCACGATCCGGCCGCGCACTCCGGGCGGGGGCGGACCCCGCGCAACGCGGTCATGTTCGGCCCGCCCGGCCACCTGTACGTGTACTTCAGTTACGGGATGCACACCTGCGTGAACGTGACGAGCGGGCCGGACGGTGTCGCCAGCGCGGTGCTCATCCGGGCGGCGGAGATCATCGCCGGGCACGAGGCGGTGCGCGAACGCCGTCCCGCCGCCCGGACCGACGCGGCGCTGGCCCGGGGGCCGGGAAATGTCGGGAGTGCCCTCGGAATCTCGTTGCGGGACTACGGAATCGATCTGTTCGACCCGCGGGCGCCCATCCGGCTCGAATTGGGAACGCCGATCACCGACCCGAGCGCCATCGGGATCGGGCCCCGGGTCGGGGTGAGCCTGGCCGCGGATCGGCCGTGGCGACTGTGGCTGATCGACTCGCCCGCGGTGTCGGCGTACCGCCGCAGTCCGCGCGCGCCGCGGGCCGAGAAGTCGGCATGAGTTCCCGGCCCGCGGCTGCGGCGATTCAGGAGGCCGGGACCGCCGCCGTCATCGACGCGCGATGCGCGGCGGACAGCACGGCCCGGCACGCCGCCTCGGTCGCGGTGCGGCCGAATCCGATTGCCCAGGAGGCGGTTCCGGCCGATCGGTATTCCAGGTAGGCGATCGTGGCGTCGTCGACCCGGTGGTCGGTGACGGACAGGACCTCGACCCGGGGGCCGTGCTCGGCGATCAGTTCGGCCGCGGCCGCCGCGTCGGCCGGGTGCCCGACGCGGTGGCCGTCGATGTCGAGGCCGGTGTCCGCCCAGCGGATTCGGGGATTCTCCGGGGCGTAGACGGCCAGCAGCAATTCGTACAGTTGCGCCGCGGTCGCCTCGCCGCCGGTGCCGTCGGTGTGGCGCTGTACGTGCCGGGCGAAGTCGATCTGCACCCGGCGCGGCAGCCGCAGCCCGTACTCCGTCTCCAGCAGATACGCGATGCCGCCCTTGCCGGACTGGGAGTTCACCCGGATCACGGCGTCGTAGGAGCGGCCCACATCGGCCGGATCGATGGGCAGATACGGTACGCGCCAATCGATTTCGCGTTCGGTGACGCCGTCACGCGCCGCCCGCGCCCGATGTTCGGCGAAGCCCTTCTTGATCGCGTCCTGATGGGTGCCCGAGAACGCGGTGTAGACGAGATCGCCCACGTACGGGTGGCGCGGCGGGATCGGCAACCGCGTGCAGTACTCGACCGTGCGGCGGATCTCGTCGATATCGGAGAAGTCGATCATCGGATCCACGCCCTGCGCATGCAGATTCAGCGCCAGCGTCGCCAGATCCACATTGCCGGTGCGCTCGCCGTTGCCGAATACGCAGCCCTCCACGCGCTGCGCCCCGGCCAGCACCGCGAGTTCGGCGCACGCCACGCCGGTGCCGCGATCGTTGTGCGGATGCACCGACAGCACGACACCGTCGCGGCGGGCCAGGTTGCGATGCATGTACTCGATCTGGTCGGCGTAGACGTTGGGCGTGGCGACCTCCACGGTCGCGGGCAGATTCACGATCACCGGCCGCTGCGGGGTGGCGTCCCACAGCGCGGTCATCCGATCGCACAGCTCCAGCGCGTAATCGGGCTCGGTGAGCATGAAGACCTCGGGGGAGAACTGGAACCGGATGTTGGCCCGGTCCCCGGCGCCCGCCGCGACGGCCCGCCCGCCCGCGAGGATCATCTCGGTCGTCTCCGCTCGCGACATGCCGAGCACGACCTCGCGCCACACCGGCGCGGTCGCCGCGTACATGTGGACGACGACGTCGTTGGCGATGCCGCGCACCGACTCCAGCGTGCGGTCGATGAGATCGGGCCGCGCCGGGGTGAACACCACGATCGTCACGTCCGCGGGGGCGAGATCGGTCTCGGCGAGCAGCCGCACGAAGTCGTAATCGGTCTGCGAGGCGCTCGGATAGCCGACCTCGATCTCCTTGTAGCCCATGGCCACCAGCAGTTCGAAGAAGCGGCGCTTGCGCTGCGGATCCATCGGCTCGGCCAGGGCCTGATTGCCGTCGCGCAGATCGACCGGCACCCACAGCGGCGCCGCGGTGATCCGGTTCGACGGCCAGCGACGCTCGGTGAGCGGCACCGAAACCCGTTGGTACACATCGCGATACCGGTGCGACGGCATGACGGAGGGCTGTTGGCGATTCCAGGACATGGGGGATGAGTGCTTTCGCGTCGGAGGGACGACCGGCGCGGCGAAGCAACCCGCGGGCAGGGTGCCGGTCGAATCAGACCCCGCCGCGGCGGCGAAGGAGAAGCAGACCGGATCCCATGTGGCCTACACTAGCGAGGAGAAAGTCCTCAGACAAGTAGAGAGGTACGGAAACTTTGGCGCACGTACAGCGGCATCCGCTCGCCGCCCAGGCGGCCGAACTTCTGTTGCGGCGGATCCGTGCGGGCGAATGGGCGCTGGGCCACAAGCTGCCCGGCGAGACCACGCTGGCCGCGCAACTGGGCGTGGGCCGTTCGACGCTGCGCGAGGCGATCCGGGAACTGTCCGGCAAGGGCGTCCTCGAAAGTCGCCAGGGCGCAGGCGTTTTCGTGACCGCGCTGGACGTCGCCGAGGATTGGGACACCATCCTGCGCCGGGCCGACATCGTCGCCGTCATCGAGGCGCGGCTGGCCATCGAGGCCGAATCCGCGGCCCTGGCGGCTGCGCGCCGCACGCCCGCCGACCTGCGCGCGCTGTGGCGGGCCCTGGCCGTCCGCGCCGAGGCCACGGGATCGGTCGAGGAGCTCGTCGACGCCGACACCGCCTTCCACCGCGCGGTCGTCACCGCCGCGCACAACGACATCCTCACCGGCATGTTCGACGCCTTCATCCCGCGCTCACGCCACGCGATGGTCGACATGCTGCGGATCCGCCCGCTGACCGACGCCCGCGCCGACCACCACGCGCACGAGGTCCTGCTCGACGCCGTCCGCCGCCGCGACGCCGCCGCGGCGGCCTCGGCGAGCCGGGTCCACCTGACGTCCTTGCGGGACGCCTTCGCCTGATAATCGCTGGACCGCCGGGCCGCCGCCGATCAGACTCGGCGGTGGACCTGTGCGCGGGCGACCGGAGCCGTGCGGAAAGATAGGGCGACGTGAGCGTCGACATCATCGAGGAACTGACCTGGCGGGGGCTGATCGCCCAGTCCACCGATCTGGACGAGCTGCGATCGGAGCTGGCGAAGGGTCCGATCACGCTCTATGCCGGATTCGATCCGACCGCCCCGAGCCTGCACGCCGGGCATCTGGTTCCGCTGTTGGCGCTGAAGCGTTTTCAGCAGGCGGGCCATCGGCCGATCGTGCTCGCGGGCGGGGCCACCGGGCTGATCGGCGACCCGCGCGATGTCGGCGAACGGACGATGAACTCGACCGACACGGTCGCGGCCTGGGCCGAACGCATCCGCGGGCAGCTGTCCCGCTTCGTCGACCTCGGCGATACCGGAAACGGCGCGATCATCGTCGACAACATGCAGTGGACCGGGCCGTTGAGCACGGTCGACTTCCTGCGCGATGTGGGCAAGCACTTCTCGATCAACGTCATGCTCGCGCGCGAGACCGTCAAGCGGCGGCTCGAGACCGACGGCATGTCCTACACCGAGTTCAGCTACATGCTGTTGCAGGCCCACGACTACCTCCAGCTGCGCCGCCAGCACGGGTGCCGTTTGCAGGTCGGCGGCTCGGACCAGTGGGGCAACATCATCGCGGGCGTCGAGCTGAACCGCCGCGTCGACGGCGAGCACGTGCACGCGCTGACCGTTCCCCTGGTGACCTCGGCCGACGGCAAGAAGTTCGGCAAGTCCACCGGCGGCGGCAGTCTGTGGCTCGATCCGGAGATGACCAGCCCCTACGCCTGGTACCAGTACTTCGTGAACACCGCCGACGCCGATGTCGTGCGCTACCTGCGCTGGTTCACCTTCCTCGACCGCGCGGAACTCGACGAGTTGCAGAAGGCCACCGAGGAGCGCCCGCACGCCCGCGAGGCGCAGCGACGGCTCGCCGCGGAGATGACGAATCTGGTGCACGGCGACGCGAATACGCGGGCGGTGCAGCTGGCCAGTCAGGCGCTGTTCGGGCGGGGTGACCTGCACGAACTCGACGAGGGCACATTGTCGGCCGCGTTGTCCGAGGCGGCGGGCGAGGGCGGCGTCGCGGTCGCGGGCACGGACGCCACGATCGTGGACCTGCTCGTGGCGTCCGGGCTCTCGGAGAGCCGGGGAGCGGCCCGCCGGGCGGTGAACGAGGGCGGCGCGTCGGTGAACAACACGCGCGTGTCCGACCCCGAGTGGACGCCCGGCGACTCGGACTTCCTGCACGGAAGCTGGCTCGTCCTGCGGCGCGGCAAGAAGAACTTCGCGGGCGTGCGGCGGACACCGAACCGATAGACATGACCTGGGTCACATCCGGTGACCCGGGCCGGTCGGAGGCCGGATCGGCGTCGCTCTGACCAGCGTTGATGATCTTCATCTTGGGGATTTGACGTTGCGTTATCCGACACGTAACTTGGTTCGAGTCAGAGCGACACGGACACCGACCGGGCCGAGAGGCCGGGACACGAGGTTGGACGGTGAGCGCCGGACAGCCAGCATGAAACCGACACGAACTTGGGACTTGACTCCCTGGCTTCGAGTGGTTAGGCTGGAAAAGTTGCCTCTTCAGAAGGTCGGATTACCGGCCCGATGGGGTGTGCGCCTGTTCTTTGAGAACTCAATAGTGTGTCGATGAATGTCAGTGCCAAATATTTTTGGTTTCGGCGCTCATACCCCCGTGTGGGTGTCGAACATTTTTGTCAGCTAATTTCCGGCTGGCGTTTATAGTTAGGTTTTCGGACTCTGGTTCGAGTTACTTCCGATTGCGCCCTTTGGGCGTGGTTGAGAGTCTTCAACGGAGAGTTTGATCCTGGCTCAGGACGAACGCTGGCGGCGTGCTTAACACATGCAAGTCGAGCGGTAAGGCCCTTCGGGGTACACGAGCGGCGAACGGGTGAGTAACACGTGGGTGATCTGCCTCGTACTCTGGGATAAGCCTGGGAAACTGGGTCTAATACCGGATATGACCATGGGATGCATGTCTTGTGGTGGAAAGATTTATCGGTGCGAGATGGGCCCGCGGCCTATCAGCTTGTTGGTGGGGTAATGGCCTACCAAGGCGACGACGGGTAGCCGACCTGAGAGGGTGACCGGCCACACTGGGACTGAGACACGGCCCAGACTCCTACGGGAGGCAGCAGTGGGGAATATTGCACAATGGGCGGAAGCCTGATGCAGCGACGCCGCGTGCGGGATGACGGCCTTCGGGTTGTAAACCGCTTTCGACTCCGACGAAGCGCAAGTGACGGTAGGAGTAGAAGAAGCACCGGCCAACTACGTGCCAGCAGCCGCGGTAATACGTAGGGTGCGAGCGTTGTCCGGAATTACTGGGCGTAAAGAGCTTGTAGG